>NZ_KV788611.1:0-75563 GCF_001807365.1 Corynebacterium sp. HMSC06G04
GGCAGAGCCGAAGGCTGAAGAGAAGAAGGAAGAGCCAAAGGCTGAGAAGTCTGCAGACGCTTCCTCCACCCCGGCTGCTTCCGAGGGCTCTTCCAAGATCAACAACGGCGATAACGTTCCTTACGTCACCCCGCTGGTACGCAAGCTGGCGGAAAAGCACGGCGTTGACCTTTCCACCGTTTCCGGCACCGGCGTTGGCGGCCGCATCCGCAAGCAGGATGTCCTGGCAGCTGCAGGCGAGGGCGAGGCACCGGCGGCGTCGGCAGCCGGCTCCTCCAACCCACGCGCACGCTGGTCCACCAAGTCCGTGGATCCGGAAAAGCAGGAGCTCATCGGCACCACCCAGAAGGTCAACCGTATCCGCGAGATCACCGCTGCAAAGATGGTTGAGGCTCTGCAGATTTCCGCACAGCTGACCCACGTCCAGGAAGTCGACATGACTGCCATCTGGGATATGCGCAAGAAGTCCAAGCAGGCCTTCATCGACAAGCACGGCGCTAACCTGTCCTTCCTGCCGTTCATCGTTAAGGCAACCGTTGAGGCTCTGGTTTCCCACCCGAACGTCAACGCTTCTTACAACCCTGAGACCAAGGAGATGACCTACCACGCAGACGTCAACGTGGCTATCGCCGTCGATACCCCACGTGGCCTGCTGACGCCGGTCATCCACAAAGCACAGGACATGTCCCTGCCAGAGATCGCAAAGGCTATTGCTGAGCTGGCTGACAAGGCCCGCAACAACAAGCTGAAGCCGAACGACCTCACCGGTGCCACCTTCACCGTCACCAACATCGGCTCCGAGGGCGCACTCCTCGATACCCCGATTCTGGTTCCGCCACAGGCCGGCATCCTGGGCACCGCCGCTATCACCAAGCGCGCAGTTGTTGTCAACGAGAATGGCCAGGACGCAATCGCTATCCGCCAGATGTGCTACCTGCCGTTCACCTATGACCACCAGGTTGTCGATGGTGCAGACGCAGGTCGCTTCATCACCACCATCAAGGACCGCCTTGAGACCGCCGACTTCGAGGCTGACCTCGAGGTCTAAGGAGTTAAGCCCTTAGTAGTTTAGGGTTTCCGCCCCGCAGGCTCCCCTGTTTCCACTGCTGTGGATACTCGGGAGCCTGCGGGGTTTTCACATATCTCCCCCTCAAACGGGGGTGTTAGGCCTGCCCGAATCTGTCCGGCGATTTCTCAGCCCTGTTCCTCGCCCACGGGCTGCGTAGGGATTCTATTCGGCACTTTTAGGCTCCCTACGCGTCCATGGGCCACGCCGTTGCTGTGTGGTGCACGAAAAGACTTCTATAAACCGATTTAGGTCACAGCCATAGGCTTTATACTTGGGGTCGGTTTAGGCCATGTTTTAGGCATTCACCATGACGTCCTTCACGGAGCTTCTTTCAAAGGAGATTGAACTTATGGATTTCATCTCGCGCCACCTCGGACCAAATTCTTCCGAGCAAGCGACGATGCTCAACGCACTGGGATACAACAGCGTGGACGCGCTTGTCGACGCAGCACTTCCCACAACCATCCGCGCCGCATCGGCACCGCAATTGCCAGATGCCTTGAGCGAGAATGAAGCGCAGGACAAGCTGCGCGAATACGCCAGCCAGAACATCGTGTTGAAGTCCTTCTATGGCCAGGGCTACTCCGACACGCTCACCCCGGCCGTCATCCGCCGCGGCCTGCTGGAGGATGCTGGTTGGTACACCGCTTATACCCCGTACCAGCCGGAGATCTCCCAGGGCCGTCTGGAAGCACTGCTGAACTTCCAGACCATGATCGAATCCCTGACTGGTCTGCCGATTGCAAACGCTTCCCTGCTCGACGAGGCTTCCGCTACCGCTGAGGCAGTCGGCCTGATGTCCCGCGCGGTCAAGAAGGGCCGCCGCGTCATCCTGGACTCCCGCCTGCATCCACAGGTGCTCGCTGTGGCGGCGGAGCGCGCTCGCGCCATCGAGCTCGAGGTGGAAATCCTCGATATCCGCGAGGGCCTCGTGGGCGAAGACCTCATCGGCGCCGTCATCGCGTACACCGGCACCGAGGGCGACGTCTTTGACCCACGCGGCATCATCGAGGAGCTGCACACCCGCGGTGCGGTTGTCTCCGTCGTCGCCGACCCACTCTCCCTCCTCCTGTTGGAAGCACCGGGCAAGCTGGGCGCGGACATCGTGCTGGGCTCCGCACAGCGCTTCGGCGTCCCAATGTTCTTCGGTGGCCCGCACGCGGCATACATGGCCGTTACTGACAAGCTTAAGCGCCAGATGCCGGGCCGCATTGTCGGTGTTTCCAAGGATGCAGACGGCCGCCCGGCATACCGCCTGGCTCTGCAGACCCGCGAGCAGCACATCCGCCGTGAACGCGCTACCTCCAACATCTGTACCGCGCAGGCACTGCTGGCCAACGTAGCGTCCATGTACGCTGTCTACCACGGCCCAGAGGGCCTGAAGAAGATCGCTGAGCACGTTCACGGGCTCGCCGCTTCCTTCGCCGCTGCTGTAAAGGGCGCAGGCAAGACCCTGGTCGCTGACGAGTTCTTCGACACCGTCACTGTCACCGACGTCGACGCTGCAGCCATCAAGGCATCCCTTCAGGAACAGGGTTACCTCGTGCGCGCTATCGGCTCCGAGAAAATCTCCGTCTCCTTTGGTGAGTCCGCAACGCTTGATGACGTCGCCAAGCTCGCCGCCGCATTCGGCGCAGAGTCCGCAGACAAGGACAACGCCGAGTCCGCCGTTAATGCCCTGCCTTCCGCGCTCGTTCGCGAGGAAGCTCCGCTGGATCACGCAATCTTCAACTCCATCCACTCCGAGACCCAGATGCTGCGCTACCTGCGCACTCTGGCAGACAAGGACTTGGCGCTGGACCGCACCATGATTCCGCTGGGTTCTTGCACCATGAAGCTGAACCCCACTGCCGCCATGGAGCCGATCTCCTGGCCAGAGTTCGCGGGCATTCACCCATATGCACCGGAAGAGACCACCGCCGGCTGGCGCGCGCTCATCGAGGAGCTCGAGGGCTGGTTGGCCGAGCTGACCGGCTATGCCAAGGTCTCCATCCAGCCCAACGCTGGCTCCCAGGGTGAGCTCGCAGGCCTGCTGGCCATCCGCCGCTACCACGTTGCCAACGGCGACGCTGGCCGCGACGTCATCCTCATTCCATCTTCCGCGCACGGCACCAACGCGGCCTCTGCTACCCTGGCCAACCTGCGCGTGGTCGTCGTTGCTACCGCGGACGATGGCTCCATCGACTTGGCGGACCTGGATGCCAAGATCGAGCAACACGGTGAGCACATCGCCGGCATCATGATCACCTACCCATCCACCCACGGCGTCTTCGACCCTGAGGTCCGCGACGTGTGCGACAAGGTCCACGCGGCAGGCGGCCAGGTCTACATCGACGGCGCGAACATGAACGCACTAACCGGCTGGGCACGCCCGGGCGAGTTCGGCGGCGACGTCAGCCACCTGAACTTGCACAAGACCTTCACCATCCCGCACGGCGGCGGTGGCCCGGGCGTTGGCCCGGTAGGCGTCGCCAAGCACCTGGTGCCATTCCTGCCCACCGATGCGAACGATTCCTCCATCGACCCGCAGCAGGCTACCTCGATTGAAAAGGGCGTTCCTTCTACCGCCAGCAAGTTTGGCTCCGCCGGCGTGCTGCCTATCTCCTGGGCCTACCTGGCCATGGTCGGCACCGAGGGCGTTGCACAGGCCACCAGCCACGCCATCCTGGGCGCAAACTACCTGGCAAAGTTCCTGCAGGATTCCTTCCCGGTTCTCTACACCGGCAACGCTGGCCTGGTCGCGCACGAGTGCATCTTCGATCTGCGCGAGCTGACCGATGCCTCCGGCGTTACTGCGGCGGACGTCGCAAAGCGCCTCGTGGACTACGGCTTCCACGCACCGACCCTATCCTTCCCGGTGGCCGGCACCCTCATGGTGGAACCGACCGAGTCCGAAGACCTCGCCGAGCTGGACCGCTTCATCGAGGCTATGCGCGCAATCCGCGCCGAAATCCAGGACATCATCGACGGCAAGGTTGAGTACGAGGCATCCGTCATCCACAACGCTCCGTACACCGCAGCGGCAGTGACCTCCGATAACTGGGAGTACTCCTTCACCCGCCAGGAAGCCGCCTACCCGGTTGCCTCCCTGCGCGCTAACAAGTACTTCCCACCAGTCCGCCGCATCGACGAGGCTTACGGTGACCGCAACCTGGTTTGCGCTTGCCCGCCGCCAGAAGCATTCGAGCTCTCCGCTGACGCGGAGACCAACTAACAGAATCGAACTAGCAGAGAAGAACTCTAAAGGAGAAAAATGTCTGAACTGCTCAACTCCCCGCTGCATGCAGAGCATGAAAAGCTTGGCGCATCCTTTACGGCTTTCGGCCCGTGGAACATGCCCCTGAAGTACAACAACGAGCTCGAAGAGCACCGCGCGGTTCGCAACTCCGCTGGCCTTTTCGACCTGTCCCACATGGGCGAAGTTTGGGTCAACGGCGAGGATGCCGCAAAGTTCCTGTCCTACTGCCTAATCTCCGATATGACCACCCTCAAGGTGGGCAAGGCAAAGTACTCGATGATCTGCGCCGCAGATGGCGGCATCATCGATGACCTCATCACCTACCGCCTGGGCGAGACCAAGTTCTTGGTCGTGCCAAACGCCGGCAACGCTGACGTGGTCTGGGAGGAACTCAACGAGCGCGCTGAGGGCTTCGATGTGGACCTCAACAACGAGTCCCGCGACGTAGCAATGATTGCCATCCAGGGCCCGAAGGCAGCAGAAATCCTCATCCCGCTGGTCGAGGACAACAAGCAGGAAGCCGTCATGGAACTGCCTTACTACGCAGCGATGACCGGCAAGGTAGCGCGCAAGTACGCCTTCATCTGCCGCACCGGCTACACCGGCGAAGATGGCTTCGAGCTCATCGTCTACAACTCCGATGCCCCGGAGCTATGGGAGGAGCTGCTCAAGGCCGGTGCCGAGTACGACATCCTGCCATGTGGCCTCGCAGCGCGTGACTCCCTGCGCTTGGAAGCGGGCATGCCGCTCTACGGCAACGAGCTCTCCCGCGACATCACCCCGGTTGAGGCCGGCATGGCGCGTGCTTTTGCTAAGAAGGAAGCCGACTTCGTTGGCGCTGAGGTCATCCGCGCTCGTGCAGAGGAAGGCCCGCAGGTCGCCATCACCGGCTTGGTCTCCGATCAGCGCCGCGCCGCCCGCGCCGGTGCTGAGGTCTTCGTTGGCGAAACCAAGGTCGGTTCTGTCACCTCCGGTCAGCCTTCCCCGACCCTGGGCCACCCGGTTGCCATCGCGCTGCTGGATACCTCTGCAAACCTGCAGCCTGGCGACGCCGTCGAGGTAGACATCCGCGGCAAGCGCTACCCGTTTAGCGTCGCGGCCCTTCCGTTCTACAAGCGCGAAAAGTAGTTCGCGGACGCGTGACAACCGTTAAGATAAAAGCACATACCATCTTCCGAAAGGACTCCCATCACAATGGCTAACCTTCCTGCAGATTTCTCCTACTCCGAGGACCACGAGTGGATCAATTCTTCTGCTGACGCCGCACGGGGCGCAACCGTCCGCGTTGGCATCACCTCCGTTGCTGCTGACCGTCTGGGCGAGGTCGTCTTCGCTGAGCTGCCGGCAGTCGGTGACACTGTTACCGCTGGCGATACCTGCGGTGAGGTCGAATCCACCAAGTCCGTATCCGATCTCTACGCCCCAATTACCGGCACCGTCACCGCTGTTAACGAGGCTGTTCACGATGACTACGCAGTCATCAACAACGACCCATTCGGTGAAGGATGGCTCTTCGAGGTCGAGGTTTCTGAGACCGGCGAGCTGATGACCGCAGAAGAGTACGCTGCGGCAAACGGCGTTTAAGCCACTTACTGCTAAAGCGGGAGGTTTCCTCCCGCTTTTTCTTTTGCCTCCGACTACGCCTCCACCTGCCCCCTCACCCCGGTGTTGGGCCGGCATTGGCCTGGGTGGCACTATCAGTATCGACCCCCGCGTTTTATTAGATTAAGGAAGCATCACACATGACAGCTCCTCGTGAGCCCTTCTTCCCCGCTGATCGCAGTATTCGCGCGTCACAGGAAGCGCTGGAAATCCGCCACCTCGGCCGCATGGATTACCAACAGGCGTGGGATCTCCAGGCCGAGCTTGCCGCCCAGCGCGCAAAAGGCGAGCGCGGGGACATCATCCTCGTGGTCGAGCACCCCAACATCTACACCGCTGGCAAACGCACGCAGCCGGAGGATATGCCGGACAATGGTCTGCCGGTCATCACGGTGGATCGCGGCGGGCGGATTACTTGGCATGGTGAGGGGCAGCTGGTGGTCTACCCCATCTTGAAGCTCGCGGAGCCTGTCGACGTCGTGGACTATGTCCGCCGGCTCGAAGAGGCAATCATCCAGACGGTGCGCGAGCTTGGCGTTCGTACCGCCGGCCGCATCGACGGCCGGTCTGGTGTGTGGGTGCCCTCCACCACCCAGGCCACGGACCCGCAGGCCCCCAAGCGCGATCGCAAAATTGCGGCGCTGGGAATCCGCATCACTCGCGGCGTGACCATGCATGGTCTTGCGCTTAATTGCACCAACACGCTGGAGTATTACGAGCACATCGTGGCCTGCGGCATTGACGACGCCGACGTGACCACGCTGAGCCTCGAGCTTGGCCGCGATGTCACTATGGAGGAGGCTGCGACACCGCTTCTCGACGCCCTGCAGCGCGCGCTTTCTGGTGAACTCACCGTCGCGGACCACACATTTGGTTCAGCGCCAGACCCGATTAAGGTCGCCAACGAGAAGGCCCGCCAAAAGCGTGCCCAGAGTGCGGAATAAACCTCCACACACCGGCCTTGTATTAGTAAGAGACAATCCCAACCCCGTAGAGTGAGTTTTTGTGACTGTTAAGCCTGAAGGACGCAAGATGCTCCGCATTGAGAAGAAGAATGCGGAATCCCCCATCGAACAAAAGCCGCGCTGGATCCGCAACCAGGTCCGCACCGGCCCGGGCTACGAGGATATGAAGTCCCGCGTGTCCGGCGCTTCCCTGCACACCGTGTGCCAGGAGGCTGGTTGCCCGAATATCCACGAGTGCTGGGAATCTCGTGAGGCCACCTTCCTCATCGGTGGCGATAAGTGCACCCGCCGCTGCGATTTCTGCGACATTACCACCGGTAAGCCGGCGGAGTTGGACCGCGACGAGCCGCGCCGCGTTGCAGAAAACATCCAGGAGATGGACCTGAACTACACCACCATCACCGGTGTTACCCGCGACGATCTGCCGGATGAAGGCGCGTGGCTCTACGCCGAGGTCGTGCGCAAGATTCACGAGCTCAACCCGCACACCGGTGTGGAAAACCTGACCCCTGACTTCTCCGGCAAGCCGGACCTTCTGCAGGAGGTCTTCGAGGCTCGCCCTGAGGTCTTCGCTCACAACCTGGAGACCGTGCCGCGCATCTTCAAGCGCATCCGCCCGGCCTTCCGCTACGAGCGCTCCCTCGACGTAATTCGCCAGGCTCACGACTTTGGTCTCATCACCAAGTCCAACCTGATCCTGGGCATGGGCGAGACCAAGGATGAGATCGAGGAAGCTCTGCGCGACCTGCGCTCTGCTGGCTGCGACATCATCACCATTACCCAGTACCTGCGCCCAGGCCCGCGCTTCCACCCGATCGAGCGTTGGGTCCGCCCGGAGGAGTTCGTCGAACACTCCAAGCTGGCCAAGGAGCTCGGCTTCGGCGGCGTCATGTCTGGCCCACTGGTGCGTTCTTCTTACCGCGCTGGCCGCCTGTACGTGCAGGCTATGGAGGCCCGCGGCTTCGAATTGCCAGAAAATTTGCAGCACCTGGCTGAGACCTCGAAGGGCGCTACCGCCCAAGAGGCTTCGACGCTGCTCGAGAAGTACGGCCCTTCCCAGGAAACCCCGGTAACGACCCGCATGGTAAAGACCCCGGCAAACGCTGACTCCGCTGCCGCTGCAATTCGTTAATTTGCAGCGCTGACCTTTAAAGTAGGAACCATGGCACAAGACGATAAGGCAAGCCTGAAGGCTGCAAAGAAGCAAGAGCGCGCCGCAAAACGCGAGCAGCGCAAGCAAACCCGTTCCCAGATGTGGCAAGCGTTCAATATGCAGCGCAAGCATGACAAGGCATTGATTCCTATCATGCTCGCCGCTTTCCTCGGCATGGGCCTGTTGTTCTTCCTTATCGGCCTGCTCTTCAACGGCGAGTGGTTCATGCTCATCCTGGGTCTCGGCATCGGCGCTTTGCTGGCGATGTGGCTGTTTACCCGCCGCCTTGAGCGCGACATGTACAAAAAGGTCGAGGATCAGCCGGGCGTTGCGGGGTGGGCGCTGGAGCAGCAGCTGCGCAACACCGTGGGCATCGTCTGGAAGGTCAAGACCGCGGTCGGCGTTACCCGCCATCAGGACCTCATCCACCGCGTCATCGGCAATGCCGGCGTCATCTTCGTCTGCGAAGGTAACCGCAAGCGCCTGACTCCGGTTCTCAACACCCTGAAAAAGCGCGTGGATAAGCTCGCCGGCGGCGTTCCGGTCTACGAGGTCTGGGTGGGCAACGGCGAGGACGAGGTTCCAGTGTCCAAGCTGCGCAATCACGTGATGAAGTTCCCGCGTAACTTCAAAAAGGATGAGACCTACGCAACCATCCGCAAGATTGAGGCTATGGATGACCTGCCAGGCACCACCCCGGGTCTGCCGAAGGGCCCGATGCCGCGCCAGGCGCAGAACATGGCTGGCATGAACCGCCGCATGCGCCGCGCACAGCAGCGTAAGGGCAAATAATACTTGTGCAAAAGCGGCCCTTCCTTGGAATCCACCAAGGAAGGGCCGCTTTTAGGTTTTGTAGGAAGCGCCCTGCGACGCCGCAAGATAGAGGAACTAGACCATGATCACTGCGGTGCCGGTTGCGCGGTCGTGGATACCGCGGCCGTCGGTATCGACCATTGCGGCTGGGAAGAGGAAGCCGGTGAGGATGGTGCGCACTGCCGCGCGCCAGAAGCCCACCGTTTGCCCCGGGGCGTCGAGACGCGCCACGCCCATGCCCAGCAAAAGCATGCCCGGAGTGCGAGCGAAGAGCCAGCCGCAGAGGATGCCGACGATGACCCACAGCATGTAGCCCAGGAATGCAGGGCCGCCCAGCGCGTGGGTGAACATCACGATGAGATTGGCCAGCAGCATGCACACGATCCAGTCGATGAGAACCGCCCCTGCACGGCGGGCCACCGGCGCCAGCGCCCCGGAGCCAGACTCAGGAAGTCCGAGCTTTTCGCCCGGCCATGCGCCGGGGCCTTCGAAGTCATCATTTTCGCCCGGGATTGCGGGTCCATCGAGCCATGTTCGCTTATCAGCCATGTTGACCAATCTAGTGCCCCCTGCATGCAGACACGAAAACGAAATATATCTATAGATCGATGGGTTAACGTCCGAAGGCCAAATAAAGCTAGTAAACTTCGATGAAGAACATTTTTCTAAACCCCTGAGGAGACAAACAGTGTCTTTCGAGTCCGTCCAGGAAATCGTCAAGTTCATCGAGGATGAAGACGTAAAGTTCGTCGATATTCGTTTTACTGACGTTCCCGGCACCGAGCACCACTTTTCAATTCCCGCTTCGGAGTTCACCGAGGCCGCCGCTGAAGAAGGCCTCGCATTCGACGGTTCTTCCATCCGTGGCTTTACCTCCATCGATGAGTCTGACATGACCCTGCTGCCAGACCCAGCAACCGCGATGGTGGATCCTTTCCGCTCCTCCAAGACGCTGAACATCAAGTTCTTCGTCAACGATCCGTTCACCTTGGAGCCTTTCTCCCGCGACCCACGCAACGTCGCAATGAAGGCCGAGGAATACCTTGCTTCCACCGGCATCGCGGACGTGTGCAACTTCGGCGCCGAGGCCGAGTTCTACCTCTTCGATTCCGTGCGCTACTCCACCGACATCGACCATGGTTTCTACGAGGTAGACACCGACGAGGGCTGGTGGAACCGCGGCAACGAGGCCAACTTCGACGGCACCCCGAACACCGGTTTCAAGACCCGCGTCAAGGGCGGCTACTTCCCCACCGCGCCCGTCGACAAGCATGGCGAAGTCCGCGATGCCATGGTGCGCAACCTGCAGAACGCCGGCTTCCAGATCGAGCGCTTCCACCACGAGGTGGGCGCGGGTCAAAATGAGATCAACTACCGCTTCAACTCCCTGCTGCACGCGGCTGATGATATTCAGACCTTCAAGTACATCATCAAGAACACCGCCGCTGAGTACGGCAAGTCCGCAACCTTCATGCCAAAGCCGCTCGCGGGTGACAACGGCTCCGGCATGCACGCCCACATGTCCCTGTGGAAGGACGGCAAGCCGCTGTTCTACGATGAGGCAGGCTACGGTGGCCTTTCCGATATCGCGCGCTACTACATCGGCGGCATCCTCCACCACGCACCGGCAGTTCTGGCGTTTACCAACCCAACTCTGAACTCCTACCACCGCCTGGTTCCGGGCTTTGAGGCCCCGATTAACCTGGTCTACTCCCAGCGCAACCGCTCCGCGGCAATCCGCATTCCGATCACCGGCTCCAACCCGAAGGCAAAGCGCATCGAGTTCCGCGCTCCGGACCCATCAGGTAACCCGTACTTCGGTTTCGCTGCGATGATGATGGCTGGCCTCGATGGCATCAAGAACCGCATCGAGCCACACGCTCCGGTAGATAAGGACCTCTACGAGCTGCCACCGGCAGAGCAGGCTTCCATCCCGCAGGCACCAACCAGCCTTGAGGCTTCCCTGCGCGCCCTGGAGGAAGACAACGAGTTCCTGACCGAAGGCGATGTCTTCACCGAGGACCTCATCGAGACCTACCTGCAGTACAAGAACGAAAAGGAAATCGCTCCTTCCCGCCTGCGCCCAACCCCGCAGGAGTTTGAGATGTACTACGACTGCTAGTTTTTGGGGGTTGTCCCTGGCCTGCGTGTTTGTGTTTGCGCTGGTCAGGGACTTTTCATGTTTTGCATAGTTTGCATGTTTTTGGGGGTTTGCGGGATTCTTGCGGGATTTCTGCGGGATCGGTGAATACGCCAAGTCTCCCCATTCGCCCCCGCGCTACCCCCGCTCTTGACCATGACCACGCCAGGGTGTTTAATGAAGATATCAGGCAAAGGAAACAGTCCCAGCCACAACCGGAAAGAGAGTCCGAAATGAGCAACCAGCCACTCACCCCAGAAGAAGCCCTCAAGCGCATGCGCGAAGAAAACCTCCGCGAAGCCGAGGAAAACGCCCGCATCTATGAGGAAAAGAACACCCAGCAGGTAAAAGACGCCCTCCAAGAACTAGGCGCCGCCACCTGGGACCAGGTACAGCAATGGGGCCCAGCCCACAACATCCGCCCACTCCCCCGCGAAGTGGCCATCGAAGCCCTCAAGAAGCTCATTGAAAATGGTGAGGTAATCCAGGCCACCGACCCAGAGACCGGTAAGCCAGCATTTGGCAAGACCTACCGCGGCGCCAAGACCAAGCTCTGGACCCTCGCCTAACCACCAGCCCCACGGTGTGGGGCTACCCACCACTTCCGCAGAAAAGAGACTGAGCCATGAACGCCACCGCAACTTTCGCCAAGCTAGTAGCCACCAACCCACAGAAGAACGCACACGACTTCGAGAATGCTATGGGCAAGCACCTGGGCCTTGAGCCATGGCAGATGGCGAACATCCGCGAAGAAGTCCAGGAGCTAATTCTCGGCGCCACCGCTAAGTACATGCAAGCGACGGATGAAGAGCAAAAGGAAATGGGCCTATGGCCTGAAGACGCGGAGCCCGAAACGCAGGAAGAATTCATGGCAGAATGCCAGGGGCTAGCCGCTAGCTTCACCCCGCGAGCACTGCAGGATTTCGATTTCAACGCTTTCGATTTCGACTGGACCTTGGGGGATTCCGAGGCCTCGGAGCGCGGCGACAACAAGCGCTTTGAAACCAAACGGGCTATCCATGCCGCGGTTGTGGAGCATCTTGTGAAGTGGGAGCCGGCCAACTAAGCAAAAAGCCCCGCACTGGGCGGGGCGTACCTCCACGTAAGCGGA
This sequence comes from Corynebacterium sp. HMSC06G04, assembly GCF_001807365.1. NCBI lineage: Bacteria > Bacillati > Actinomycetota > Actinomycetes > Mycobacteriales > Corynebacteriaceae > Corynebacterium > Corynebacterium sp. HMSC06G04. Next base: position 12,092 of record NZ_KV788611.1, read on the forward strand.
GAAGGTGACTCCAAGTCAATGAAATACGAAGTACCTCCGCAGATGCGGAGAAAGTCACGCCCCTAACCATATACGAGAAAAAGAAGCCACGCCACCATGTTCACCATCATCGCTAAAAATAATCGCGTTACTGCTACTGATTTTGAGGGCCTGCGCGCCGCACTCCTCGATGAGCTTTTTAATACTGGCCGCGAGGATTGCAGCCGGTGGGAGGATTGGATCGAAGCGGTCTACCCCGCCGATACCTCCGAGGTGGGCGAGGGCTACGAGCCGCCGGTGCCGCGTGAACTCACACAGGAGAATTTGGAAGCATTCGCCGCTTGGGTTTTCGATACCCCAAGTGCTCGCCTCATCCAGGGCGAGCCACCAACCCCCGCCACACTGCAGGCTATCCATGAATTTATCGGCTGGTCGCTGGATGATGCCGCCGAGTCACTGGATGTTTCGAAGCGTACCTATCAGCGGTGGCTATCCGGGCAGATGGTTGCCCCGCCGCGTGTTGAGGGGGAGATGCGCCGGGCCGCACACCAGGTTATCGACCGTGCTAAGCACCTGGCCGCCAGTGACAGCATTGCTTTCAATCTTGATGATGACCCCGCCGAACGCCGCGCACACGCCCTGGCTGAGGTTCTCTACAGGGATTAAAACGCAGAAAAGACCCCCACCTAATGGTGAGGGTCAGTTTTAGATGTCGTGCGCAATTTCTTCTGGGGCGGGTACGGTCTCCCGCGAGTCTGGGTAGTGTAAATGCAGCTGCCTAATGTGGTTCACTGCCACCCAGTAGCGACTTTTGAGCTGGTCGATGCGCTCCCTTAGAGTTTCCACCTGGGATTCAAGCGAGCTAATCTTTTTATCCTGCTTATCCAGGTTGGTGCGCATTTCCTCCGTGAAAGCTTTCCAGTCAGGCCCGGATTGCTCAATCTGCTTCGTTTCTTTTTGTGAGCGGCCTGCGACCTTTTGACCGTAGACCGTGCCGATGGTCGTAATGAGAGCGACGAGAGCAGCGCTGAGAAGTGAAGCTAGAGACATGCGTCACCTCATCTCTGGTATCTGAATTCGCTCCCTGCCATAGGCGTACAAGGCCAGAAAAATAACGCCGAGATAATTCAGGGCGCTAACCCATGCACGCGGTGCGTCACCCAAGATTGTGCCCATGAGAAAGCTCATCGCCCATGCCGCATGAAGCCCCACCGCGAGCCCCACCGCTGCCGGTAGAAGCTTGGGGATGAATGTCGCGGCGAGGCAAAACACGCCCACAGTGACCCAAATGCCCGCCCATACGGTGGGGCTTGCCCATCCCTCCAAATAGTGGGCAGGCGTGCGGTCTGGATTAATCAGGGGCGGCACGTAGGAAAGCCCACGAATGATCGTCAGCAGCGCAAGAATAGTCAGCCCGGCTTCGTCCGTTTTAAACCACGATGCTAGCTTGTGCTTCATCATGCCTCGTTTGTTGTGGGGCCGTTGTAGACGGGCAGAGTGGGGGTTTGTGGTGCTGCTTGTTGCTCCCGGTATTCTGCCTGCGCTGCAAGACGCGGCGCCATAGACGGGGTGACACCATCCACCGTGAGCCGGTTAACTAGCGCGGTGATGAAATAACCGATTGCGCCAGCCGCAAAAATAGTCCACGCCGGGGCATCTGCAAGCATGACGGGCAGCGCGCCGGCTACCCAGGCGAGGGCCTGCAGGGCGAGCATGATGCTGCCTTTGTAGCGTAGCCACCATGGCTGCTCCTGTAGCTCTGTGGCGACTGCTTCGGCGATGTGCTCTGAGACGCTGTTGATCACTGCTTGGTTGTAGTGGCGTGCCATTACTTCCTCTTTTCCTTGAGTTCGTCTAGGTCGGCCTGGATTTGGGCGAGCTGGTGGCGAATGCTGGCCACGGCATCGACAAGGGTTAGGTTGCGGCCTTGACTGTCCTGCCCTAATTGAGGCCAGCCGTTACCCGATGGTCCTCGAAGTTGTCGCCATATTTCCTGAATCGCGTCAATCTGGGGGCCTAGGTAGCCCGAGATGAATGCCTTAGTGTGGGCGTTTACTTGGTCGACGATGTTCATGCCGACGTTGCCTCCTGTGGTGTGTCCTGTGAATAGTGCTTCTAGCTCGGCGCGTGTGCCCCGGTAGGCGTTGATGTCCACGTTTGGGCGACCGGCGACGGTGCCACGAGACCCGTACTGCAAAATGTCTGGTTTGCGGTCACCTAGGGGGTAGTCCCAGCCGGGGTGACGGTCGCCGCCCTCGCTGGCGTATAGGCTGCGCGGGTCACCAGCCCCGTTGTGCAGCCCGTAATTAGACACCCATAGGTAGCCGAGGCCGCCCATGGACGGTTCTCCGCCGCGCATGTTCTCCCAGTACCAGCGGCCCGTGTAGATACCGGGCACGTGGTAGCCGCGCCGCTCCAGTTCGCGTTTCGCATCCCAAACGTCTTTCTCCACGAGCAGATAGCGGCGCGGGTCACCAGCGGGATAATTCATATCGACGGATTCCACGTCTATCCACACAGGCAGGTCGCGGCGCCCTCCCATTTGCTGGTCGATTACATCAACCTGCTGGGCGATGCTGGTACCCTCGGATGGGGCGCGCAGGTACCAGTAGGTGGAGACGAGCATTCCGGCTTGCTCCGCGTCCTCCAGGTGCGAGTGAAATACTCTATCGACGTGGGTTCCGTCGCATAGGCGAATGATGGCGAACTCGATGCCCTCCTGCTTGGCCCTGACGCAGCTGAGTCCGTCGTTGTGCTCGCTGATGTCGATGCCGTAGATGGTGCCGCCCTGCTTACCTACAGGACGAGCCGCAGACTGGCCGGGCTGCGCAGCGTTTGCGAGGTACGGCGCTGGGTCTTGGTGAGCGCTACCAAGACGTCCGGGATGCCCCCATACCTCGAAATGCAGGTGCGGCCCCGTGGACTGCCCCTCGTTCCCCACCACACCTATCTGCTGCCCTGCGCGTACACGGTCGCCAGCTTTGACCAGGATGCCGTCATGCTTGACGTGGCCATAGATGAAGTCCTTGCCTACGCTGTCCTGGCAGTCGAGCCAAATCCAGCTGCCGAAGCCAGAAACGTTGTAGCGCTCCCGGCCCTCGACCACGACACCATCCGCCGCCGCGTAAATCGGCGTGCCGATAGGTGCCGCGAAATCTAGGCCAGCATGGAATGTGCCCCAGCGTGGCCCATACCCACTAGACACCTGATAGGTGCCCTGCTTCAACGGGTGAGTAACCATGTTTCGCCCTCCTTTCGGGCATAATTAAAGCCCCGTGACCAGCGCGGTCAACGGGGCTGCCTATTATTTCTCTGCGATTGCTAGCTGCGGCAACGTGAGGACTTTCAGCTTCCCGGCGTCGCGTAGCTGCGCTACAAGGTCGAGGAAGTCAATGTAGTCCTGCTTGGTGGCGTAGGTATCCGACGAGTCAGCTAGGGCGTAGGGGTGGATGAAGTTGATGTGCTTTAGCCCTTGGTCTGCTGCCTGCTGCACGTAGTTACGCACCTCGGCTACGGATTCCTTTTTCTCCATGAGGGAGCGCTGCACACCTACCGGGAGTTCCTGCATTGGGTAGAGGTAATCATCGCCCACGTAGCCGGTGATGACTGGGTAGGTTTGTTGCAGGAGTCGGCCTGCCATGGTGTTGGTGTAGTCGGTGGCGTTCTGCCCCGTGCCGAAGCCCTTGTAGTTTCCGCCTTCAAGTGAGTAACCGGGTTGTACCCAACAATCCACGCGAGTTTCCAGCTTGGTTTCGAGTGCTTGCTTGGACACCACAATCTGGCGGTAAATGTCCGTTGTGGTCTTTGCGCCCTCGTGGTCGCCGGAGTGTGACGCAATGACCAGGCCGTCTTTCACCCACGATTTAATCTCGTCGTTGGTGGCGCGGTGGCGGGAATCGCCCTTATCGTCCAGGTGGACTTCTGGGCATAGGGCCATCGTGCCCACCAAGTTACGCTTTTTCAACTCCGGCCAAATCCACTCACGAAAAGCAGTAGTGCCGTGGTCAAAGACCAAAGCGAGTGCTCCGGCGTTACCTACGTTGACGGGGCCAACCCTGCGCTTCAAGTCACCCACGAGGGCAGCATGGTCAGCCACGTAGGAGGTGGTGGGGTCGTTTATTGCTAGGAGCGACGAAATCGCCGCGTCCGCACCAGCCTGCTGGTAGCTACTTTCCCCCTCTTCGGCGTCCGCACCGTGCAAGTGCTCCCACACAGCTTCCTCCCAGATCTTGCTATAGATAGAGATCCGCCAATGGTGAGTTGGGTTAACACCAGTCCACCAGTCCACACGCTGGTAGGCGCTCGTGCCCAGCCACTCCATCTCCAAGTAGCCCATGCCAGCCCACGGCAACCCCAGCGCCTTAGCCACATCCTCCGACGTGACCGGATAACGCCCTGGCGGCAATTCCACAATTTTATCCGCCTTAGTCAGCGGCATCTTGTGCCACGTATCTGACCGCCAACCACGGAAATCGCCGTTATAGGATGTCGCCGAATAGCAGATGCGCCCATAGGTTCTGTCTTGGTACTCCCACCAGAAACGGCCAGACAACCGCCCATTCGGCCCATCCAAATAATCCACAATGAGCACACCGGCAGAATCACCCGGCAGCCCCATTTCAGAAGCCACAGAAGCAGACATAAGCCCATAGCGGCCCGGCGCAAGAGATAGAATATCCGTCTTTGCGGAAATCATCCCCTTATCCCACACGGACTCCGCAGCAGAAGCACGAGAAGCAGCATCCGCATACATCTTCGCCTGCTGCACCAAGTCCTGGAGCTCCTGCTCAGTCGCGCCGCCCATCGCAGCGATGAGCTCCTTAATGATGGCGTACACGCCACCCGAGCTAGACGCATTCGCCCAAGCCTCAATGAACAATTTCATGCCGTCGGCGGCGACGAACGGGATAGAGTCAGACCAGCCAGGGCCTTCAACATAAAGCCAGCCTTTACCGGCCACAGTGGTGAGTGTGAAATCGCCAGAAGCGCTCACTGATACTTTTTGGGGTTGGCTTGTAGTTAATGCACCATCATCACCTGCACGAATAACAGGCGATTTTACGTACACCGAAGTGACATCTTCCACCGGTTTAGTGGTGATGTCGGTGAGTTTGCCTTTGAGTTTCACGGCCATATTGCTTTCTCCTTGTTGGGGTTAGTACAGCTTGGTCACGATGAGGGTGGCGTTTCCGGTTCCGTCATAGACCTGGGACGAGCCAAGAATCACCCCGTCCCACCCGGCGGGTGCTCGGTCTTTTAGTGCCCCGTTTTCGTAGATGATGACTTGGCCTTTAAGTACTTCGATTCGCCAGCGGCCTTCCGGGATGGTGAGTGAGCTTGCGCCGATGGTGAGCCATGGCGGGCAGGTGGTTTTATTCCAGGGCGCCCATGAGCCCGTCTTGTCTCCGGTGGTGAGGACGGCGCTGTTTGATTGCTTTTTGGCTGTTTCGTCTACGTATCGTTTGGTGGCGGCGTCTCCGTCGGCGGCGGGGTCGGCGGTTTGTATCCTGCCTTTGGGGTCTTTGGTGACGGTGCTCCGATTCTCAAGGGCAGTCACTCGCTTGGCAAGCTCAGCAGTTCCTTTGTTCGCGGAATCTGCTTGCGCTGAAATCTCCACGATGGCTTGCCCTGCTTGCTCGCCGGTGTGCCGTGAGTCTTCTACAAGACCGTTAGCGATGTGGGAGCCGTCGATGCGGTATTTGCCCTCAGTCGGGCTTCCAGACTTTGGCCTAATACCCATTGTCTAGCTCCTCCATCGCCTTCAAGCGCTCTAGACGCATCGCCTCAGCAGCGAGCTGGGAAAGCTCAAGGGCGGTAAGGTCAGCCAGAGTCTTAGGCGCGGGGGTCGATGACTCAGCCCGCGCACGCTGCTGCCCTATGGGTATCCACGCCACCTGCTCACCCGGTGTGCCAGACCCGCCGAGCGGGTCAAGCTTCACCGCCGGGCCAAGCGTGAGGGTCACGTCATACAAGCCAGGGCGGGAGAACACTCCGACGAGTTTGCCGGTGTGGCGCTCCAGCCGGATACCAGGCGGGAGGGCGCCCTCCACGATGCGCACACCACGCCTATCAGCACCAGGAACCACCATGTCCATGATGTCCCCAACGTTGGCGCGGGTGCGGTCACTATCGGTATCGAAATCCACCGCCCAGCTAAGGGTGATGGTATCCGGCTCCCCCACCTCGAAGCGAGCACCAAGCTCATCGAAGATGTGGCGTGCGGCCCGTGTTTCGTAGCCTTCTGGAACGATGCCGAGGAACAATCCAGCGTACGGGTGCTCCGACTCTGGTACCTCTGTGGGCACAATGTAGCGGTAATCCATGATTATCCTCCCTTAGTCACAGCCAGACGACCAATGACAGCACGAATGTTTTCTTTGTTGGCCTGGTACAGCTCGCCAGGTGATGCGAGCGAGGCGTAGTCACCGATACGCAATGTCCAGCCAACTTCCTGCCCTGGTTTCGAGGTCCACGTCAACCCACTGACGTAAGCGGCCCAGACGACGCCCCACGCGGTGACACCGATAGTGTCGCCCAGGTCGAAATCACGCCCCGGCAAATACGGGTCAGGCGAATCAATAGAGAACTCAGCGGAAATACCGCCCTCCGTCTCCTGCTTCGCCTGCCAAGCCTTCTGAAGCGAATCAACAGTGTTGGCCTCACCAGGCTTGGACACCGCGGTGAAACGCGAGCGCCCGTAGTGGAATTGCCTGTTTCTGTCCACGTACTCGTTGAGGACAAACAGGCGGTCGGCGGACATCTCCGCCGCCAGCTCACCCGCGCCCTTAATCACCTCAGCAATCGCCGGACCAATACCAGGGATACCCGCCACCAACGCAGCCACCGCCGACTTGATACCAATGTTGACGACCTTGTTCACTATGTCCGGTGATTTACCGCCCACGAGGAACCTGTGGTCGGTGGATTTTCGTATCTGCACGCTCGGCGCATCCATCAACGTGTACACAACCCAGGGCTTGCGCCCGTCCGCATTGCGGACATCCACGTCCGCAAACTCAGTCACAGACGTGATGAAGTCATCACTGCTAATCGTGCGCTTCAACTGGCGGAAAGCCTGCCCGACGATGCCAGCAGCGCCGGTGACTGTGGCCCTGGGGGCGAAGTCAATAATCGTCGTCGGTAACGACAAAGTGGTGTAGTCAGGGAAGGGTTGGGGGTCGCCTGGTAGCCAGAGCCACGCGAAAGGCTGCACACCAGCCGCCGCCCACGTAGCTTTTAGCAAGTCCCAGGCGTTATCCCACCGCGCAGAGACGACACACCACTCAGAGCGGTTACCCGACATGACCGGGGAGCAAATCACCGGATGCATAGAAGGGTTGAAGCCCCGCCACTGCTCCGGGCTGGTGTACTTATCCGTCCACGAGAACATCGTGCTCAGCAGCGACGGCTGCTGATAGCCAATCAAGTTACGGCCAATCAACTTCCGGCTGACCTTCTCAGCACTACCGTCCTGGCGGTCCTCCCACTGCAGCTGAACAACTTTAGACCTGTTCGACGGGTCAGCCCACAACGGAAGATGCTTCAAGTGTTCCATCGAGTCCACCCCCGTGAGTTCCACCTCGGCGGGGTTGCCTTCAGGGTCGCCACCATGCGGGCTAATTTCTAGGATTCGGTAGCAGCGGCGGCGCAGACCCGGGCGCTCCACCACGACATGCACAGCACCATGGATAAGAGCATCGAGGCGGCCACCCTCGTCTAAGCGGCGAAGGTCATCGCGCAGAAGATAGTCCACCACGGGGTTGACCACGCCCGGCGAAATCTCGCCCGGAATCGTCATGGACATATTGCCCACGTCGGCGAAAGTGCCGCCCCACTCAGCGTCTACCCAGTCCTCAATGTCGAGCACTGGTTCCCAGTTCTTGTCGTACAGGCCGACGTACTGGCCGTGCGCCCGCATGACGGCCTCACGGGTCCCTTTGTGCTGCTGCCAATCAACCACGGGTCACCTCCACGGGCTCAGGTAGCGCGGGGTCACCTCAAGGGTCAGACCCGCACCCAACTGGAAATCATTCTTCGTATGCGGCTGCAGAGTCTCCCCCACGAGGACACCACGCAGCGAGGACCAGGTTCCGGTATCGACGTTGCCGTCCTCATCCGTCACCTGGCCTTGCATGCCGCGCTCTAAGTCAATCCACCGCACACCCGGCCCGGTAGCCAGACTCAGGCTTAAACCACTGGGTAGGGAGAAGGCGGTGGTTTGCCCATCCCAGCGCAGGCGAAGTTTCGGGGGCAAGTCGCCAGGAGTCGTCACAGTGACGTTACCCGTGTATGTGACAACACCACCCGTCCAATACCCATCAAGGCAACGATATTGAACACTATCCTCAATAAGGGTCACGCCGGACGGATCGACCTCAACCTCACCAAACTCCACCAGCCTGACACGCGCCTCACGCTCCCCACCATCACGAGCAATGACCTTCAACTTGCCATCCTCAAAATAGGACCACGCATTACGCCAATCACGCAGCGTCTCCACCACAGACTCATCAGGACCAGGACGCACAACCACATCCAGAGAGCCAGTAAACGCCGGAACCTTCATCCCCAGCACTCGGGAACCGTAACGGGTGACGGACTCCGCCGAAGCGAAATCCACACCGCCAACACCATCACCGAAACCGCCCTCCTTCAGGACGACGCGCTGCTCATCAGCCTCCGCGTCAAGCATGGAGTGAAGGATGAACTGCTCACCGGGATGGTGCGGCGCGGTATACACCACCTTGTAGCCAGGCGGGTCCGGCAACTCGTATCCCGAAAAACCGGAACCAAACCTCACGGGATGAACCATTACATCGCGCCTCCCCTAGTAGTCGCAGCCACAGCCACGCTCGTGCGACGGCGCAGCTTGCTAATTTCCTCAGTGTTGATGGTGACCTCGCCTTCTACCTTGTCGACGCGCTTTCGCAGCACTTCTTGGCCTTCAAGATTGACCACTAGGGTCATCCCCTGGTCACCATTCAGGCCACCGCGCTTAATCTCACGCCACTGGTCACCGTTGAACACAGGCTCCGGCTCGTTCGACAGGTTGAACGCAATGCCGCCCGGCTTGAGCCAGCCGCCCTGGTCGTACACCGCGCCAGCGCGGCGGGCATCAATGACGGCCCCGACGAGGTCATCATCCTCATGGATGCCGATCTGGGCCATGCGCCCGTCGTAGTCACCGGTCGTCATCAGGTGCTTGTAGGAGGCCACCGGCGAGGCGTCCTTAGCTGCCACACCGGTCTTTGCCTTACCGCGCTCCTCAACCAGGTTGAGAATCGCCTTAGCGGCATCCTCACTACGCAAAAGTAGAGAGGTGTCCACCATGCCGGCGTCTGCACCATCCCACGCGGAAGAGAACTCAGTGAACGCGCCCTTAAGCTGAACCTCCGGCTTAGCAGCAGAACCACCGCCGCCGAAAACACCGGTCTCATTAACCAGCTTCTCGGCAAGGCCCATCTGCTGTGCATACCGGCCAGGGAATGCGGACACCTGAACCTTCTGCGCGGCAGCACCAGGCTCCATGTCCTCCCACTTGAAGGTGTGCAGCTGGCGGAAGAACATCGCAGCGCTCTCGTACGGGTCCATGCGCTGCCATACCTCGCCCCAAGCGCCGTTATTGCGCTGCTGGAACAGCCCAACTGAATCGTAGTCAGAGCCAACAGCATCGTGACGATACTTCAAGGACTCGGGCACAGCCTTGTTGGCCCACATCTTCATCGGATTACCCGACTCAACAAGCGCCGTAGCCACACCAATCTTCGCGCCCTTAGCACCAACACCAAGACGCTTAGCCGCCTCAGCAATCTCACTCGCAAAGAATTCCTGGCCCCACTCCGCAGTCTTAGCCTTCTTGGCCTCATCCGGAGTCACAACAGCCGGAGCAACCGACTTATCCACCTCAACCTTCGGCTCCTCCTTCTTCGCAGAAGTCGGAACCTGAACCTGCTTCTCAGTGATGATGGAATCACCCGACGGCAACCAATCCCCCGGCTTACCCAGAAGAATCTTCGCCAACAGGCCACCACCAAGACCCGCCATATCCAACAAGCCCTCAGTGAAATGCTCCACAACGGACTTATCCCCAAGCTCGTTCGCGGCGGTGGCGATAGCCGCCTCCTCAGGAGACAGCTTCACCGTCTGCGAAGCAGAACCGGATGATGTGGACTCACCAGTCACCAGAGAAGTATCAATCTCCCCGGTCTCCGCCATCGGAAGAATCTCATTCATCTTCGGCGGCACCGGAGGCTTATCCTTCAGCCCAATCCAATAACGATCCGTGTACTGAGAGTGACGAGCACCAGCAGCAGCGCCACCAATCTGGCCGTTACCGCGACCACCACCCATCTCCGCATTCGTCGCATGACCATTAGCGTCATAGATAGTGCCGGACGTGTGACCACCGTAGGGGCCACCATTGAAGAACCCAACCTCAAACGCGGACTTACCAGGCGACGTGCCCGGCGAGAAGCCCATCTGAGACAGAACCTGGCCCTCATTACCGGTGGCAAACTTGCGGCCTGCAAGGTCCATGCCGATAGCGAACGCCGCCAGCCCGGACATGGCACCGGAGCAGTCACCCCAGTTGCCAAGCAGGCCACCTCCCCACACGTAGGGCGAGCCCTCAAGCGAAGCGGGGGCCTGCTTGCCTTTCACATTCTGCCCAGAAGCAAACGCCAAAAGCTCCTTGGAGGACACGACGCCACCATTAGCGAAATAGTGAGCGCGCATCGGAGCGACAGCTGAGTACGGTGCCGGGGTAATCCGCTCACCGTCCTTATCCAGCACAGTCAGCCCAAAAATATCGGCAGTCTTAGCCAGAATCTCAGTGGATCGCTTGCGCTTCGACTTAGCGAGTGGGATGTAGGACTCGCCGCCGGTTTCCGGCTCCGCCCACACACGCCACTCGCCACCCTTGGCGATTTGCGCCCGGTGGTCCTCCCTGGTGCCACCATTGGCGTAGCGCTCAAGTTTGTCGATGCCACCATCCACATAGGCGCGGGTGATACCACCTTCCACGAGGACGAGGCCACCACTGGCGAAGCCCATCATGCCGCGAATCTTGTCCGGCATAATCGACCCGATAGCGTTGCCCACCTGCCCAAACATGGACTTAATGCCGTTGATGAGACCAGAAATGATGTTCTTACCGGCATTCACCAACCACTGGCCAGCATTAGCGAAAACGTTCTTAATCTTGCCGGGAATCTCCCCGACAACACTGAGCATTTCGCCAATCTTGCCGCGCACCGCGCCCACCATGTTGCCGACAGAGTCAGCAAACGCGGACACAACCCCCTTCGCATTGTCGAAAATCGACTTGAAGAGATTCATCGCCGCATTGATAGCGCCGCGCACCACGTTGGAAATGGCGTCACCCATCGACGAGAAACGGTTCCCGATATTTGAGAAATTGCCCGTCAACACGTCCGCCAGAAGACCAGTCGCGTTGCGGAAGAAATCCCACGTGGGCTTAATGATCCCATTCCAAATATCAGAAATCAGGGTGCCCATGGTGCGGAAAGCACCACCAATCATGGCGGTGAAGATTGGGGCGACAAACGACGCCACAGATTGCACCACTGACATGAATACAGACAGGGTTGGCTGAATCACCGAGGACCACACCGTGGAGATGACACTGCCAACGAACTCAATCGCCGTCCAAATCCCCTTCAACGCCCCAACCACAATCGTGCCCATCACCTGGAACGCATCACCCATGAAAGACACAATCGGGGCAATCCACGTCTCATAGAACTGCCCGAAGCCCACCGTGAACTCGCCCCACTTCTCCGACATGAAGCCCCACGCCTCGATGGCGAAGTCCTTCAACGCGATGAGTTTGTCGCGGAAGAGCTGCAGGAACGTGAAGATTGGGGAATCCGGGTTCATGCCCAGAGCTTCGGCGTAGTCAGTGGTGTCACCAGACTTCCAAAAGTCCAGTGCCCCGGAAACAATCTCCTTCACCTTGTCGATAGCCCCGGTAACCTTTTCCACCGTGGCATCCCACGCATCGGAGATAGTCTCACTAATCTGGGAGAGCACTGGGCCGAAAGTAGACTGCGCCCAATCCAGACCAGCCTTAAGCTTTTCGACTACCCAATCCCAGCCAGCAGCAAGGGATTCCGTAAAGGACTCCCACATCTTGCGGCCCGTTTCAGTCTTCGTGAAGAACGCCCACAGTGCCACGCCGACAGCTACAATCGCAGCCGTAATCCACGTAATCGGAGACTTCCACATGGCCGTGTTCAGAAGATTCTGTGCGACAGTGGTCTCCATAATCGCGGTCTTCATCGACTTCATTACGCCGACGAATCCGCCAGCGGCCTGAATCTTCGCCACCGCGTTATACGCTGCAATTCCAGCAGTCAACGACCCCAAGGCACCCACAACACCCAGCACTGGGCCCTTGTACTCGCCAATCAACTTCAGCGCATCAACGACACCAGCCACGGCCCCCACAAAGGCAGGAATTACCGACTCAGCTGCTGACGAGAAGAAGTTCACCACAGCCTCAATCTGCGGCTTCGCCTCATTAAACGCCTGAGCCAAACCACCCTCAACAGCTGCCTGCAAGTTACCAAGCATGCCCTCAAACGTGGCAGTCGACTGCGCCGCCTCCTGAGCAATTGGCTCATTGCCCAGCTTCATTACCGCGTCGTTGAATTCCTCAGCGGTAATCTCACCGTCTGCCATGGCGTCGCGGAAATTGCCCGTGTACGCACCAGCATCGAGCAGGGCTTCCTGCAGCTTGCCAGACGCGCCAGGGATAGCATCAGCGAGCTGATTCCAGTTCTCAGTCGTCAGCTTGCCCGCGCCAGCGGTCTGTGTCATCACCATGCCCACAGACTTGAACGTGTCAACGTTGCCGCCAGCGACCGCGTTCAGGTTGCCAGCCGCCTCTGCCAGGCCCGTGTAGTCCTGAATGCCGTTCGCCGCGAGCTGCGCCGTCATCGACTGAATATCACCCAGCTCATACACGGTACGATCCGCGTACTCCTGGGCGGCGGCAGTGGCCTTCTCAATCGCCGACGAATCCAACCCGGCGAAGTCCATCGTCTGCTTGAACTTGTCAGTCGCATCAGAGGCATCCATCGCGCCGCGCACGAGGTCACCCATGGAGCCAATAGCGGCCTGGACGACACCAGCGAAAATACCGCCGACGGCACCAGCGACCGCACCGACGCCAACCTCCATGCGGCCAAAAGAATCATCCGCATCATCGACAGCCTTCGACAACTGACGCGACTTATCCGAAGCATCATCAGAAGCCGAAGCAAGGTCACGCTCCGCCTTCTCCAACGACTCCGCAGCCCTCACAGACTCCGTCATCGCCCGCTCGACACCCTGCTCCGCCTTCTCCACATTCTGCGCAGCGGTCTCCACACGGGCACGCTTATTCAGCACATCAGCCTCAGCACGGGCCAACTGCTCAGACGACGCCTTACCCGACTTCTTCATCTCAGACAGCTTCGACTCAGCAGCCTCCAACTGCTTCGCCGCCGCCTGAGACTTCAACACCTCAGAATTACGCTTCGACTCAGCAGCCGCCAGCTCCTCGGAGGACTTCTTTACACGATAGTTGGCCTTCTCGACCTGCTTTGCCGCATCATCGGCACCGGCCTGAATGCCCTTCTCGATGGAGTCGCCGGCCTGCTTCGCCGCCTTCGACGCCGGGGCCAGAAGCTTATCTTGAAGCTCCTTACTAATGCCCGACAGCGAAATCGTAGTAGGCAATACGGCATAGCCTGCTGCACCAGACATCTAGGTACCTCCATCAAAAAGGCCGCACAGGCTACAACCTGGCGGCGTTAAGCTTTCGGGCCTTCTCACGCGCCCGCTCCATCGCAAGCTCACGCTCCTTGGCGCGACGCTCACGCTTCAACTGCTCCCAACGCGGATGCTTCTGGCCATTCAAACTTGACCAAATATCCATCAGGACCGAGGACACTTCACTCACCGGAGGGCGGTCAGAAATCATGGAATGAAACAGCGACTCCGGCGGCAAATTCTCCGCAAGAATCAACAACCGCCGCAGAGTCATGCGTGAAGCTCCCCCATCCTCACGGTAGAAATCCCGGTAGTCCAGGTGGTAGAAGCGTTGAAAATCGACCTCTACCAATTCCTCATGCTGGGCAATGAGGTACAGGAGCTCTATTTTCCCTGGCGGCGCTCACCCCACGCCGCAAATACATCACGGAATTCATCCACGGACAGGCCAAGGTCCATCAGCTTAAACACCTGGTCCTCACCAATGAGCTGCTCCAACACACTCGGAATGTACTTCTGGGCGTAGCGCTCATGGAACACGAACATCATTCCAGCGGGCGCGGCTTCACGAGTCCAGCGGTCTTCAATCTCGATGTCTTCCCCGTTGACCTCGATAGTGAACGTGGGGTACTCCACCACCTCATCGTTGGTATCAGTGGTAGTTTCTTCGATGACCTCAGCCTGCGCCCCGGTGGCGTCCTTCGGGTCAATAGCGTCGTCGGTTTTCTTCTTGCGAGTAGTCATGGCAGACCCTTTCACATTGAAATTGTTGAATAAGAAAAATGGGCAGACCAATTGGGTTGAGGGGTAGGGGCGGTCTGCCAAAAATCTCCCCTACCCCATCGCACTACTGCGAAGCGCCAGAGTCGCCGCGAGAAGGAGCCTCCTCAGCAGCGTCGCCAGTGGCGTTCTTCTTCGCGGAGAAGCGAATGACCTCCGGCAGCTCATCCGGGGTATCGCCACCCTTCAGGCGCAGGTAGTCGTACAGTGCGCCGTACTGGTCCTTACGAATCTCAGCCTTGAAGCTGATAACCGAAGCACCATCATCGTTGCGCTCATTGCCGTTCTCGGAGTAGACGAGCGCCTTACGACGAGACACGTCAATGTAGACATCACCAAAGCTGTTGGTGGTCTTGAACGCGATGAACCCCTCGGCAGGGTTCTCCGGAGCGAGCAGCACGCCCGGCTTACCCTCCTTGAACTCGGAGCCAGGCCACAGCAGCGGGAACGTCACGTCGTTCATCTCAAGGGCGTCGAAGCCGCGAACGTCCTTCTTGAACTTGTTGTTCAGCAGCTGAAGGACACCACCGAACGAGTTGATTTCAGTGCGGTCCACCTCCGGCTCCTGGGTAATGGCGGAACCATCATTCAGAAGGCCAACAAAAGACCAGACCTTCGGGTCGAACGACCCGTCAAAGCCGATCTTCGGGTCCTTTTCAGTGGACCAGTACACCTCGGCGTCCTTCCAGACATCAATCATCCGGGCGCGATCCGTTTCCAGGGTCTGAGTGCCCTGGCCAGTAGTAGGGGAAGTCATCCTCTAAATCCTTTCTTAGTAGACGCGGCCACCACCGTGACCGCAGCAACCCAGCCCTTAACGTCCTCATCCTTCACGACGAGGAAAGGGCCGGGAGATATGCGAAAACCCCCAACAGAGTGGGGGTTAAGAAGCCAGGCATCAATCTCAGCGGCAACCCGCCGAACCTCTGGCTCATACTTGCCGTACACGTTCACACGAACATTCTCAGTCGATGTAGCACGACCCGAGCGAGGCGAACCATCACTCGACACCGTCACCACCGGGCCATCATCAACCGACCACCCCTGCGGGATAGTCGCGACAACCCTCATCGGCTTCGCCACCACGCCACGCAGAGCGCGACGAATGACCTCCGGGGCATTCCGCTGAATGAAGAAATCCACTCCGCTCACCTCGGACTGTAGCGGTGCACATCCAGGCCCTGCGACGCAGCAGCACGAGTCAACGTGCCATGCTTAGCCTGCATCGCCAGGCCCTTCGCATGCGCCAACGTCACCAGCGCGACAGGCCGGCCATTACGGTCCGTCTTCATCGTCACCGTCACCGGCACATCACCCTCAACCGCGCCAGCAACCGCCTGCGCCTTCGACGCAAGCTGAGGGGCCAAAGCAGAAAGATTCTTCTTGTACCACTCATCCGGGATATTCAGCTGAGGTTTACCAACTTTCGCCACTAGCCCTCACCCCTCACACAATCGAAAACCATTGATGGGCGATGCCGCCGGTACACGGGGCGACGATGCTTAGACCAATCCCACGCAGTAATACGCACCTGATACCGCTTGCCCCTCACAGTGACCTCATCACCATCAGCGACCTCAGTACCAGCCGGTGCCCACACACGCAGAATGTCCTTCGTGCCCTGCTTATCCTCATCCGACATCTCAGACAACGACAACGGCTGAACCGACTTCACCATGACCTTACGGTCAGGCCCGCCGGCAACCGGGTAACCATCATCATCCACACCACCAGCGGCACCATGAACGATTATCGTTTCGGCCACGAGTACACCTCCGGCCAACAACGCGGCGGCGGGAAATGCCCACGAGCACCACCCGGCATACACAGGCCAAGCTGGGCACGCTGCGCATCAGTCAGGCGCACACCGCCGAAACTCACGCTGTCCACATCGGCATAGGTGATGCTGTCCGACTCCTGCCCCGTGGTGGAAGACACCGACCGCACGCCAGCATTAGGACCGACGAGAATCGCCGCAGACGCCATTTCACGAATCACGCGCCGCGCCACAGACCCCAACCACGGCACCGTTTCCAGTTCCTGGTCAAAGTCCCGACCACAGCGCATGAACTCAACCTCAATGAGATCAATGGCATCCTCGATGAACACGCCAAGGCGCTTCATCTCCTCACCAGTCAACGACTGTGGAAGACGCTCAGCTACATACTCGGCACTAATCTCAAGCATGCTGCACCTCCCTCACTATTGGGTTGCGGCGATGATGTCCTTCTTCGACAGGCCCTTAGTGACAATCCCCAGGGACTCGGCGTACTTGCGCCAATCATCAATCGACGCGGCGCGAGCCGGGCGCTCCACCGAACCAGCAGCCGCCTTAGGCTCCGCCTCCGGCTCGGGCGCTGGCTCCGTCTTAGGCTTCTCCACAGGCTTCTTCACCGCCGTCTTCGCAGACGGGTCAACCAAAGCACCACAAGCCTCAAGCCAGTGCGCAGTCTCCTCATCTACCTCAACGACAGAACCCGGGGGATACACAACATCCTCCGGGCTCCAATGCTTCGCTAACGTGACCTTAACCATTAGGCGATACCGGTCAGCTTAACGACAGCCTTCGGATTATCCACCGCAATAGCACGCTTACGCACCAGGTCGGAGCGCCAAGACATGGTAGGTCCACCAAGCTCAGACTGACCACCCTCAGAGTACAGCGGTGTCGCAGTCAGCGGCATGGTGTCGGACTTGAAGCCGGCGCCCTGTGCTTCAAAGACATACCCTGTGCCTGGGGCAATAAGACGGGAGGTCGCCACGCGGAGGGTGCCAAACAGCTCCGTATCGCGCAGGCCACCGAAGATGGAGTCACCATTCTGGTCCAGGAAGATTGGGTTATCCAGAGCAGCGGCACCAATGTAATACTTCTGCATCTGCTCATTACGAATCAGCTTCGTGTAGGAAGCAGGGTGCAGCAGGATGGTGTTCGGCTCATAGTCGAACTGGCGGTTAATGTCCTCGTCTTCATGCGCGGACTGAACCAGCTCTACTGCGTCGAAGACATCCTTGACGGGGTCGCCACCGGTCCATGGCGCGGACGCCTGCAATTCAGGAACCTTTGCTGCCTCGAACACGCCAAGCACAGCGTTGATGCCGTGACGAATGACGGTCTTTTCCAGGGCCTGAATATGACGGTTAACCTGGTCAACCTTATTCTCATTCTTCATCTCGTAAGAGATGCGGATAGCTTCACCGGTCTTGATACCGTAGGCGGCGCGCAGCGGGCCAAGCTCCGGGGCGGAAACAGGAATCTCGCCAAACTCGGCGATTTCCTCCGCGTCGTCTGCAAGATACTGGGCGGCAGCCTCACGGAAAGCCACAACGCCCTTGTTGTCCTCTGCCTGACGGAAGAATAGGTCTTCCAGGAACTGGCCCTGCAGTCCATCAACCACGCGCTGTGGGATGAAGGTCGGGTCCTCCATCATCTCGGATACGGTCAGCTTTGGGCCATCGTAGGCGCTAGTAATGAGATCTCCCATTATTCTTTCTCCTTTTCAAAAAGTTGGGTTAGCCCGCTGCTGCCGGGGCAACAACCGGGGTGACAAGGGTGGTCTTGACGGTCTTGCCAGCGCCAGGGCGGGCAGCAACACCAACAAGCAGGGAGCCAGTGGCAGACACCTTGCCGTCAGCCGCGGCGTACACCGGCGCGCCCTGCTTAATCGCGGTGGCATCACCATCTACCTCAAGCGGGACGGTGGCGGGGCCAATATGGACGGCAACGATGCCCGGCGCATCCAGAGCGAGAGTGTTGACCGGCTGCTCATCCTTCGGGGCGAACGCGTTCTCAGTGACGGCACCAAACACGGGGCCAGCAGCCGCAGCGTGCTTAACACCGTTCTCGCCTACCTGCACGAGGCGGAACTTGGTTACGTCTTTTTCGGCCTTGTAGCTAATCGGGCCGGAGCGGAAAGTGGGATTCGACATGACTTCTCCTTAGTGAAAGTTCTTGCGGGAAAGAAAGCCGACCTTGTCGGCCTTCGCGGACAGGTTCTTTGACGGCTCCGTCTCCACGTCCTTGCCGTAGCCAATCTCCGCACGCGGGATGGTGCCAGCAGGGTTCGAGCCGTAGATGTCGCGGGCGGCTTCGGGGTCGCGCTTCATCGCGGCAATCGCCTTGGTTCGGCGGGCGGCGGAGATGCGGCCTTCCTTAATCCAGCCGTCGACCTCGGCGACGAGGTCGACTTCCTTCTGCTGCTCCATGGCCTTCCATCCGTGCTGAGCTGCTGCCTTGAGCTCGGCGTAGGTCTCGGCGTCGAGGGTGACGGTGTCATCCGCTGGCGCAGCCGGGGCCGGGGTGAGCTCAGCTGGGGTGTCCTCCTCGGTGTTGGCCGCAGCCTTCACCGTGACCGGTACGGTCAACTCCACCGGTGCATCCCCACCGTTGGCGGTGACAGTGAACTCCACGGTGGTGTCCGGCTCCACGCTGGACGGCGCAGTCACCTTGAGAACACCAGTGTCCTCAGCGACCTCACCCGTCCAACCGTCCGGGGTACCGGTCAGCTCAAACACCACACCAGCGGGCACCTCACCGGCCGGAGCAACCTCAACCGCGCCGGTCGGGACGACAGTCGCATCCTCCGGGTAGGCAAGGTCAACAGTGGCGGTCACAGTAACCTCCTCATTAAAAAAGCCGGAGAGTGCGCGCTGCACGTCCTCCGGCTTCTTGCCCAACTCCTGGGCAAGCTGATTCAAGATACTCACAGTATCCCCTTCCTGCCCATCACTGGGCGTAGTAGTTGCGTCCCCCGATACCGACCGGGAAACAGGCGGCGGCGGTGGTGCCGCAGCCCGGTTAGCGAACTTGAAACGACGCTTCGCCAACGACGCCGACGGCTCCGGCGCGGACGACTTCTCAGCCACAATCCCATCCGCCAAACCAGCGGCCACAGCTTCCTCGGCGGTGTACCACGTCTCCGCGCTCATCGCGTCCAACCAGTCCTGCACCTCGCCCCCGGCCTTACCGGCGTAGATAGCGGCAAGCTTGTTGTCCTGGCGCTCAAGGTCAGCCAAGGTCTTGCGCACATCATCCGCATTACCCTCAGCCAAAGTCCACGCACGATGGATCATCAACTCCGACGACTTTCTCATGAGTACGCGGTCAGCACCACCAACCGCAATGAACGACGCGGCAGACGCGGCCAGTGATTCCACAATCACAGTGACCTCACCATCGTGGTTCTTCAACGCGTTCATGATGTCAATGCCCGTGTACACATCACCACCACCAGATGAGATGCGTACCGTCACGTCACCGGAGATTTCGGAGAGTTGAGCCATCACCGACTTCGCAGTAATCGCATTCTCAGGCTCCCAAAAATCCGGCCCAATCGGCCCATACAAAAGAATCTCGTTCATACTGTGCCTCCTTCCCCACTACTCGTAGGCGTATCAGTAGGAATCTCATCCTGGGAACTCAACGTGACGCCTATCTGCTCTTCCAACTGCTGCCTCTGCTTCTTCGACTCAAGTGCATCGGTTAGCTTCTGCTTCGGCGGCAGCGTGTACCGGCGACGCAGGTCCTCCTCTAGGTCCTTGTCGCCTAGAATCAGGCCGGCATTCTTCAGCCCGGCGAGGTCAGCGGCGCTGATTTCCTTCTTCGAGGCAATCGGGTCGAATGCGATACGCGGCACTAGGCCGGTGTGCTCAGGGAACGCCACCCGAACCAAATCCTCCACCACGTGCTGCGTGGCAACATCCGCGAGCCACTCGGCGGTGGTCTGCAACGATTGGATAAACAGGTCTGACTGGGTTTCCGCCAGGGCGTAACTGCCGCCCTTTCCCTCTAAGTTGAGGAAGTGTGCAAGAACCGACTTGGCAATCATCGAATCGTGGTAGTTAATCGCCTCACGCGGGCTAACCAACTGCCCCGAGGTGCCCAAAAGCTGCAGCTTCGCACCCATCGGAATCGACGCCCCAGAATGCTCACCAGCACGAAACCCCTCAACAATGGCCTGACCATCCTCAAGGTCTTTATCAGGGTCAATCGCCACATCCGAACCCGTATACACGGGAACGCCCATGCCGTTACGGTCTAGGGTGTTCAGCTCAAGACGTAGCAGCGAGTCCCGCAGCTTCCAGTGCTTGTACGCGGGGCGCAGCACCGACTTACCCGTCCACTGCGACCCCTCATCATCAAAGACATAGGCCACGAGTCGGTCCACTGGAATGACCCGCGCCTCATCCGCCCGGGAACGAGATGCCAGCGGGGTCTGACGAATCGAGGCCAGGCCACCATCATCATCAACATTGATCTGGTCAATCGTGCCCGGCCACCGAGGAGCCAGCTTCACCAAGCGCTCACGCCCATCCAAACCAGGCTCGTACACCTGCTCAAAGAACATGTGCCCAAACTGCAAAGCCTTCAATGCCTGCTCCAGGTGCTTCTCCCACGACACCCTGCCGGTACGCGGGGCGAACGGCTTATTGGGGTCCTCACCCTTCGCACGCAGCCGCAGGTCTTCACAAACGGCAGCGACAATCTCATCCGGCGCACCATTAGGCTCCACGAACCAGGTAGCGCGCCGAATCGGCAACGTCACCGCACGCAGCACCGACGTAACCTGAGCATCCTCACGACCCATCTTCGCGAACACCTTCGCGGAATGCGGGAACCGCAGCCCCCAATTATCTTCCGCCAAAGCATGGTTACGGGTGGCCCTCGCATGGCCCACCTCGCGCACATTCAAACCAGCCACACGGGCCACCTCCTTAGAAACTCATCTCAGACACACGACGCTGCTTCTTCACAGCCCGCGCCGAACTCACATAATGACGGGTTCGCTTCACTTCAACCTCGGCATTGCCGATACCAAACTCTTGCAGCCCCCACACCGCAAGCGACGCGGCCACGAGTACCGTCACGTCCCCCGAGTAGCGGTCAAGGCTTCGGTACCGGCCATTCTTAGAACGCTCCTGCGCCACCCCCAACGCATCCAACCACCGCTGCGAACCATCATGCGCAATCCGCTTCTCCGCCCACATGCGGAGAAACAGCTCGTAGGCCTTCGACACCTGCGAACCACTCAACGTCTCCGGGGCAACCCCGATACCCCGCAAAGGCTCCACAAGCGTTGAGCACTGCCCCGACGGGTCCAACACCACCGCCGACGGGTCATTCAGCTTCACCGTGCTAGCGACCTTCTCAACCACCAGGGCGCGGTCAAACTCCTCATACGGAGCAAGCGACAGAAACACCCGCTCGCCCCACTGCGCGGCAGACACAACACCCACAGACTCACCATCCGGCGTCACATCCACCGCCAAACACGACTCCCCCAAAGACGACGGCATCAACGCCGACGCAGCAGACCAATCCTCAAAATCAACCACCGGAACAAAGTCATCGACCACATCACCATCACGTGGAACCCACTCGCCCTGCCCCAAGGTCTCCACCAGGAACGGCTCAAGAAGCGCCTCCGACGACCGTGCTGAAGCAGCCTCGGCACGAACCTCATCCAACTGCACACCAGGGCGTGGCTCATCCACCAACGACGGATTAGCCTTCACCCACGTCGACTGCTCAAACGGATCGTCCCCCTCCTCACGGCACCACTCCTTAAACAGCATGCCGTCCACACCATCCAACGCGGCCCAACGCTTCGCAGAGAAGATAGCCCCATGAAAGTGCTCGCGAGTATTCACCGGCGACGAAATAAACACCTTCTGAGCATTAGGGCGCGCCTTCGTCGTGTTATTCATCGCCGCATAAACCTCATTCGGGAGGTCAAAGCACTCATCAAAAATCAGCCAGTCAAACGACAAACCACGACCGGTCTTCTTAGTACGCGTGCGATAATAAATCTTCGCCTTATTCGGGAACTTGATAGCGTCCTTACCATTACCAAGCACCGGCTTCGGATATTCGCCCGGGTGCTCATCCTCCCACCACTCCATGAGCACAGGGTTTGCTTCGATGACATCCCACAGGCGGTCACGCGCATCCATCGCAGTGTCCAAAAAGTGCGCCGAGTGCATGATGCGCTCCGCACCGCATAGGTAGATAGCCACCAGCTCTAGGGCTACAAGCACCTCGCCTTTGCCATTCTGGCGGGCTAGGGACACCACGACCTCACGCGAAGCCCACATCCCCTCGTCAGTCTGGAGCAAAGCATCACGGAGTAGGTCTTCCTGCCACGGGTACAAGCTCAATCCCGCCCAGCGGACAAACTCGCAAGCCTTATCGGCAAACTCAGCATCACCAACCGGCACATGCTGACGAGTCGGCGTCTGACACCCAATCAACCACGCAGGCTTAGCCACCAGACACCTCCACTAACTACTTCACGAGCTTGAAACCACCGAACTTATCCACCTTCGAGGCTGAATCAGCCGCCGACGAACCAGAGCGCTGCCCAAACAGGTCAGGGCGCTCCTTCACCCAACCCCGAATCTCAGCTGAGGCCATGCGCTCCACCTTCACCGCCGGGTGCTCGATGGGCTCCCCTGACTCCTTCGCTGCTAAAGGCCCCTCAGCAGCGATAATCTCACGGGCCTCGCGTACACGGCCAATCAACTGGGCCACAACGGCGACCGCACGAGCGTCGAACTCCGACAGTTCCCTGCCGTCCGCTAAGCCCTTCTCTAAATCCTCAAGGGTCATTCCTTACCTCACTCTCTGTTAGGTCGTCAGACACGCGCACAGGCCCGAAAAATCCGGCGTTACGTGGGGAGAGAGACGGGCTGACTCAAGGGCAGACGGGGCGGAGTCAGGCGACCAACCCGCCTAAGATTATTGGTGGCGGGTTTCATTAAGTTGGTCATGCCCAGATGAAGCCTTGACCTGGGGGTTCTCCACCGGCTGGCCTCTCCTTCTTTGGCCGGTCCCATGCTCCGCCGCTGCGGTTACAGGTGCGGTGCAGGAGCCGCGTGGCTTTCGTTCGCTGTTTGTCCTGCGCGTATTTCAAGGCGCTACCTGGTCCGTGGTCGGCCTCCAGGGCAGCTCCGTCGAAATTCTTGGAAGCGGTCTTAAACATTGGTTTGCCGCATTCTGGGCATGGTGCGCCGTCGGTGTGCCGTGCGAGGAGTATGCGGCGTTGTCTTTGGTGTTGGGTGCCGTAGCCGCGCTCATGCGTGCTTTTCTTCGCTGTTGGTTTGTTGTCGTACCACTTAGCGGCTGCAAACAGTGACTCTTTGGGCCGCTCTGCTTTGCAGCGTTTCATCACGACGTCTTTGCCTGGATCAATCTCGTGGATGGTCGCTCCCAGGGCTTGGTACTCGTTGAGTTGCTTAGGCGTGGGCTTGGTGTGAATAAGCCACACTGTGCAGTCCTGGGTGATGGCGGTGTCAATGGCGGCTTGTCGTGCTGCCTTGGCGACGGTGAGGATGTGCGCCGCGTGCTCATGGTTGCCTACGTCCTCGCCGGCGAGTGTGTTGGCCAGGTGGTCGAGGTCGATGCGAATGTCGCCAGGCTTCGCATGCTCTCGGATGTAGGTGGTCTTTCCTGCCGCTGGCGGGCCGGTCACAACGATGAGCGACACGGCCACCTCCCTCATGCTTGTGCCCTACTTCAGTCGCGAACTGACAGCCTCACCTCTCTGGTGTGCTGACTTCGAAAACCCACGCAGCATGGACGGATGAGAGGTAGGCGGTAGGGCTTGGTGCCCCTGGCGGTTAGACTCAAAATAACTGTTGGGGTACAGGGTGTGCCAGGGGCGTAAAACGACGAAAACCCCGGGGTTTCCGGGGCATAAGAAGTCGTCGCGTCGATTGTACACCGGAAGTGGGGAATTGTCAGCGTAGAAGCTAAATTCGGTCTTGCCGCATCGGGGTGCAGCCTAGGAAGTTGTCAGCTATATCAGCTCGGACCACTTCGCCATCGACAATGTCTGCCGCGTGGAATTCGATATCCTTTGTCCCTTCTTGGAACTCCGCTCGGAGCGGCTTTCCGTCCTCTCCCCAATATGTGATGTTGATACCTAGGAATTCTTCCTTGAGTAGCCCCGGCATCTCGCTGCGAACAGTGGTTCCGTCTTTCTCTAGGTATTCAAGCCAGAATGCGCCTGGGAGAGGTATGAAGTCGATGGTTTTGAAGTGATCTGAGAATGTCTTTCTCTGCGTCATGATTGTCCTTTCTTGGCGTGGTTGAGGGCTTCGGTGAGTAGGTAGCCGCTGCGTCCGTTGGGCATGGTTGCTCGGGTGATGTGTCCGGAGCGTGCCCATCCTCGGATTGTGTCGGCGGTTGTGGGGATGCCGCGTGCTCTGAGTTGGCGTGCGGTGTGTTCTGCGCCGTGTCGTGGTTCGGGTTGTTTGGCGATGATGTTGGGTTGTGGTGGGTTGCATCTCCTGTCGATGATGCGAACTTGGTTTAGGAGTTCGTCGTGTAGGTCGTTGGCCCAGTTGAGTTCGCTGGCTGCTTGTGCGTGGAACGCCAAGAGTTGGCAGAGTCGTGGGGCTGCTGCATCGTTGTCGTGGATGCGTACACCAATGTCACCAAGGGCGTTGAACGCGACTTCCCTTAGCTTTTGTTCTTGGTCGATGTACGTTGCGACGAATAACCAGTTACCCGGGGACTGTGGGCCAGGCGCGGGTTTCATCACCCGTACTTCTGGTGGTTTAGGGCGGGCGTGTTTCAGCTCGTGCAACTGCTCATAGAGTCTTCCTAGGCGTCGTGCTGTGTCACGGAACTGCTGCTCATCAACACTCATGCTTGTTCCTCCTGCGTAAAGCCGAGGGCTTGCAGCGCCTCCGCTACTGCTTTGCCGTTCCAGGCGGGTCTGGGTAGTGGGTGGTGGGCCATGCGGGCTGCGTAGCGTAGTGCCATGTCCCATTGTGGGAAGCGGCGCCCTTGGGCTTCTTCCCACCAGCGTGCGTTTATAGGCTGGGCTATCCAGCGCAGCCATCTATCTTCATGGTCTTTGTAGACTTTCCACCGGCTCATGCTTCCCCCTCCTGGTTGTCTACGTCGAGTAGGAAGAGCGCTAGCGGTTTCCATTCATGCGGTGCGATGTTGAAGGTGTCGCCGCCTGATTTGAGGTGAATATACTCTCGCTTGTTGGTGGCGGTGAGGTCACAGAATTGGCCGCTTGGGTCTTCAATGGTGATGTCCGGGGCTAGTCGAGATTTACGGTCTGCGTATGCCATAGCCTGCCCCCAGGTGGGGAAGGATTCATAGCGCTTCATCCCGTGTTCGTACACGTGCCATGCGCAGTACGCTTTGAAGATTCGATAGCGGCTCATGCTTGCTCCCAGCCACCTACCCAGCGGCGCTTATGATTCTGGAAACGTGGCTCACTGATGTGCTCCCACTGTCCTGCTGGTGGTTGTCCGTCTGGTGTCCAGGCGCTGGGGAGGTCATAGAGCGGGGTTAGGTCTTCTATATGTTCGGTGAGTGTGCATTCGGATTCGGGGTAGGCGCATACGGCTAGCCAGTCGCGGCCTGTGTACTCCCCCATGTAGATACATAAATTGCCGAGTCCGTCTTGGCACCACATTCCTCGGCAATCGGCGCGTTCTTCGGGTGTGAGGTCTGCGAGGGTGGTCATACGTCTGTCTCCTGGATGGTGCCGTGGATGATGAATTCGGCTTCGTGGTAGCCGGTGATGCTGACGTGATACAGCTGGTCTTGCAGCATTTCGATGTGGATATCGGAGTCGGTGGCTTTGAATTCGTCTATCGTGCCGCCGCTATAGCTGATGCTCATGCCTTCTCCCATTCGCCTACTAGTCTGCGTGCGCGGGTCGCGTGGTCTCCCAAATCTGGGCCTTTTTCTATGGGTTCGTCCACGGTGTAGAAGCGCGGCGGGCGGTAATCCGCCTCTTGCCAGTGCATTGCGGCGATGGTCTCCAGGGCTTGCTGCGCCACATAGGGCGGGATGAGTGGCGGGCGTGTACCGTCCCCTAGCCAGTAGCGTGCCGTCTCAGGGGTCATGCTTGTGTCCATCCTTTCGGGTAGTGGGCGGCCTGGTCTGGGGTTTCTTCTTGGCGCATGTGGAGGTCGAGGCCCGCGTCGCGGGTGAGGATGTAGCGGGTGTGTTCGCTCAACTCTTCCCAGTGGTCGATGACGAAGCGTGTGGTGCGCCGCACAACGTAGTCGCTGCGGCCTTGGGCGTTCCGCATTGCGCCGACAATCATGTGCTGGTCTTGTGGGGTAAGCGTGATGGGCCTGCCGGGGTTCGGGGTGTGCAGGATGGCGTCATCTTTGCGCATGTCGCGGCGCAATTCGTTGTAGTCATCAGCGGTCATTGTCCTGGTCCTTTGAGTAGTCGGATGAGTGTGGCTAGGTCGGTGAGTACGTATTGGTCGGCGGGGTTGGTGGTGCCTTTGCGTTTGGCGATGACGATTCCGGCGTAGGCGTTGTCATTCAGCGCTTCTTGGTGGGCTTCGCGTAGCCATTGGGCTGGTTGGAGACGTCCGCCGTAGTCTTTGCATTCGATGACGATGCGTGCGCCGTGGCTGTCTCTGACGTTGGCAATGTCGCCGCAATCTTTCGCCCCGGTTTTGACGCGGCGGTCTATGCGGTCATCAAGGTTGGCGGCGAGGTAGTCGGCGATGATTCGTTCAAAGCGTGCTCCGGCTTGTTTGGCGGTTTTTCGTGTTCTGCTCAAAATGGTGCCTGCTTTCGTTTCTGCGGGGTTGGGGTGTCGGTTTGGGGTGATTGCCCATCGGCGTGCTGTTTGTCGCTCTGCGGGGCTGCTGGGCCATGAATTGAGTGTGTTTCAAGGTTGTGGTCGCAGCGCCACGCTTCCCCACCCTCGTAGCGCATCCCATTCCCGTCACACAGGTCGCAAGCATCAATCGCGGCGCGGCGAGCTTCCTTCTCAGCCTCAGCGGCCCGGGCATCCTCCGCCTCAGAGCCCTCACGCAACTTTTGGCATTCACGGCACGGCTCATCCACCCACTCCCCATCCGGGATGTGTCGATGCTTCGGGCAACGAGTGCGTGCGGCGTAAGCCGCCGCTAACTCGTCGAGACTTTCAGGAGGGGGGTTCGATGCGTCCGACCCTGTGGTGTCGTTGGCGGTGGTTTGGTTTCCCCTTCTCCCCCGAACCCCCTCAACCCCATCCCACGTTTCCACCCTCTGCGAACGTCTAGAAAAGGTTGTGGTTGTGGTTGCGGTTGTAGGGCTAGGGTCAACGCTAGGGTCAACCGAACCCTTCGGTTCACCCTTAACCCTAGGGTCAACCGAGGGGTCAACGCTAGGGTCAATGGAAGGGTCAACCCAGGGGTCAACGGCACCCTTAACCCTAGGGTCAATGGAGGGGTGAATGGAAGGGTAAACCGAGGGGTCAACGCTAGGGTCAATGGAAGGGTCAACCGAGGGGTCACTGGAAGGGTCAATCGCCCGTTTCTTCAACAACGCCAACGCCTCATCAGACCCCCAACCCTTAAACTCCGGATGCTCCTCATGCAGCCTCCGAAGCTCCCAAACCACAACACCCTTAATCGCCCGCGACCCCACAGCAGCAAACTCACGCGCCATAGTCGTCGCCAAATTCCGCTGCTTCATCAACCCGTCATGCCGCACAAAAGTACGCACCAGGAACTCATCAGTGTCCTCATCAACCACGATGAAACGACCGTCAATAAGCTCACACGCGGCACGCTCAACATCCTGCCGAGTCCAGGTTGAGCACATCCCAGACAAGCGGCCCGCATGCCACGTTCCCACGCCGGCGCGGTTCATCGTGGGGTGCGAGATGAGCACAAAATACAGCAGTTGAGCATTGTTACTCAGGTCGAGGAAAGCGTCATCATTCCAGATAGACAACTTAATCTGAGCAAAATCCCTCATCGTCGCCTCCTTCTAGTTCGCGGGCCGATTCCTCAATCTCGCGGATGACGTTCCGGCAACAGCCACAGAAGTACTGGAACTTCCTCCCAGCGGTGGCGGGCGAGTTCAGGGCGACTTGTACGAGGTGTTCAATCTCGTCTTGGCTTATCCCCTTCGCGATGTAGTTGTAGACAATTTTCGCGTAGTTGAAGGGGAGGCTGTAGTCCAGGTGCTGCGGCCATACTGATAGGAAGAAGTCGCCTACTGCCTCAATGTTTTGGATGGTGTTGTAGCGCTTTTGGGCTGCTCGTTCGATGTTGTCTCGCCATTGCTCAGCGTCTTCCACGATTTCGGTCACGGTGTCGTCGTCGAGGCTGCGGTTCGCTTTACCAGAATTGCATTCAGCGCAGGCGGTAACCAGGTTTTCGGGCTGGTCGGTACCTCCGAGTGATGTGGGGACTACGTGGTCAACGTGGAGTTGTACGTCGGGGGCTTTGGAGCCGCAGTAGCGGCATGTGAATTGGTCACGGCGCAGGATTTCAAAGCGGAGTGCTTTGGTTACCATCGTCTTTTCCTCCTTTCTCTATGCTTTGGAACAACTTGATTAGCGCGTCGAGGAATGCGGGCTGTGCGCAGTACACGTCTTGGGATTCCAGCCACGCTTGCATGTCCTCACGCTGCTGGTGGGTGGTCATTGCCCTGTGCTCCCGATACCGTTGGTGCCTCGTTCTGTGTCGTCGAGGACGTCCACTTGGTTGAGTCTGATTTCTGGTGTGGGGAGGATGACCAACTGGGCGATGTAATACCCTTCGGGGATGGTTTGCATGTGGCGTCCGGTGTTGTGCAGGGACAACATGACTTCCCCCGTGTAGCCGCTGTCGATGATGCCGGTGCCATTGCTCAGAACGAGGTTCTTCTTAATCCCCGTTGAGCTGCGAACAAACACCATGCCGACATGGCCACGAGGGATTGCTACGTGCACACCTGTGTGGCATACGCGGTGCTGCCCGGCTGGGATAATCGCCGGATGATTCAGCGCCAGGTCAGTGCCAGCGTCGTCGGTGTAGGCGCGGCGAGGCGGGTAAGCGTCATGGTCGAGTGAATAGTTAACGTTCATGGTTTTTAGGATTCGGGGTCAATAAGGACTGGTGCGTCTGCGGGGAGGGTGAAGCGCCCGTCACGGGTTGCGCCGTACACTCGGGCACCTTCTTGGGTGGCGTACACCAGGCGGTCGGGCACAAGGCGCGGGTCATAAGAATCGGGGTTGAGGACGACGCGGCAAACCTTGTAATTCGGGAGGTCTGCCGCTGTCATCTGCTGGTAAGGCATTAGTATTCGCCTCGTCTGATGAGGGTTATGACGTGTGCGGCGGCTTTGGCTAGGTCTGCTGCCCCGAGGTCTTGCAATTCTGCGGGGGTTGGATCATCGTTGCTGTAGTGCTTGAGGTGGTCGATGTCGTAGGCGTAGGCGAGAAGCCTGTCTTCGAGCTGTTTCAGTTTCTCCTCGTAGTAGGAGGCATCCATACCAGTCACCTAGAACGGCGGTTCGCCTTGTTGGCCTACGGGTGCGGGGTCACCCCACGCCCCGGACTGTGCGGCCTGATTCTGCTGTCCGCCACCCTGGCCGCGTGGGATGAAGGTGACGTCATCGGCGTTAATCTTGTGCTTGCTGCGCTTGTCGCCGGTGTCCTTGTCCTGCCACCTGTCCTGCTTCAGGGAGCCAAGGACGATGATGGGGCGTTTACCGTTTTGGGTGTAGTCAGCGAGGAAGTTCTCTCCCTTCTTGCCCCAAAAGACAACGTCGATGAATGTTGGTTCGCCGTCCTCCCACTGCTGGGATTGCTGGTTGTACTGCCTCGTGTTGTGCGCCACCGTGAACTCCACAACAGACTTACCGTTAGGCGTGAAGCGCTGCACTGGCTCCTTCGTCAGGTTGCCGCTAATAGTGATGTGGTTGACCATTTACTTTTCCCCTTCCAGCTCTTGCCATCGGGTGCGGCACAGGTCGAGCACAGCGTCTGGCACTTCACCTGATTGCTTCAGATTCGCGGCGAAGTCATTGACCTGCTCCGAGGTGGTGAAACTCTCCAGGGTTTCCTTCACATCTGCGATGAGGTCATCATCAACAACCTCCGGCACCGGCTCCTTCTTCGTCAACGCCGGCACCGGCGCAGCCTCAGCCTTCGCACGCACATCCTCACGAGTGGCAGTCATCTTGACCGGTTCCAGTTCCAGGTCTTCGGCGGCGTACTTGATACCCAGCAGCACATCCGGGGCGAGCTTGCGAGATACCTCAGATGCGGCCTTGGCGTACAACATGGCCTGCGGGTCGGTCTGATACTTCTTGTTGCTCACATAGCCCGCCTTCTTGGCGCGCTCAATAGTCCAGGTGGATTCCTCAGTCTCACCTGCGGGTGAGGTGCCGCGCACAGTGACCTTCTCGTCACTGGTCTCTACGGTCTGGAACTTATAGCCCTTCGCCTTCAACAACGCGACCATGGTGCGGGCGTAGATAGCGGGCTGGCCATGCACCACGAATACCTGCTGCAATGCCTGCTGGGGCTTCAGCCCAAGTTCTGCGCCGTAGAGGATGGCGGCGGCACCATCATCGGGCTTGCCACGGAAGGTTTGCGGAACCATCTGGGTGTTGCAGAGGACGGTGGCGAGTTTGTGGGCTGCGCCCATGGCTTCGGCTTGGCGGGTGAGGAGGTCGAGGCCGTCCTCAGAGGTGTTGATGGTTGCGAGTTCGTTGCTCATAGTTACTGCTCCTTTTTGATGTGTGCGGTCACGATGGTGGTGACGATTTGGATTGCTTCTTCGCGGGTGAATCCGGCGTCGATGTAGGCGGAGACCATGGAGGCCATGTTTCCGGCCATTTGTCGGGTGTCGCTGTCTGCTTCTGGTAGTTGCTTTCCCCAGATGGGCATTACTTCTCCTTGATTGTGAGTCGGGTTGACCCTGCGCGGGTCTTGGTCTTGAACTTGGTGTAGAGGTCTGCGTGTGCCTTGCGGAACGCGGCAGAATCAAACACCTTGGAGGGTTGTGTGGTGGACACAGTCACGTGGTAGCCGCCGTAATCACCGGTGTGGGAATCACCGGTTAGTTCTAGGATTTCTGCCTTCAACGCGTTGATGCGCTTCTTGAGGTCGTCTACCTCAGCGGTGAGCATGGCGTATTGGGCGACGAGATCGGTGACGTTGTCCACCTGGTCGAGGCTGGTGATTTCTCCCATCCAGTCGGGTGTTTCGCCGTCCAGCCAGGCGAACCACTCAGCGGCGGTGTCCATGAGCTCAGCGGCGAACTTCGGGTCATAGGTGATGGTGCGATGGTCTAGCGCGACCGGCACAAAATCGTCGTGCACCTCCACCAACAGGGCGCATGCTTCGGCCCCGGTGTAGTGCATGTTCGCCTGAATCTGCGCGTAGTACTGATTAGGGCACCAGTCATGCCAGCGGCCACCTTGAAACGGCTCAGTGCTGGTCTTAATCTCCCCAATGACTTCTAGGTCATGGCTGTAGAGGTCTGGGGTGCAGGATAGGCGTTCATCATCGGGGAGGAAGATGGTTTGGGGTTCGGCGTTGTAGACGAGGCGTGAATCCACTTCGTCTATCAGCACCTGGGCTAGCAGCGGTTCGCGGGCGCTGCCCCACTCTGTGTACTGGTTGCCGTGGAACTTCGAGCCGTGTTCTTTGGCGTCGCGTACCTCATGCCACGTCGCCGCATTCCTACTACAATGCAGGCGGGCTAGATCCGTCGATGTCAGCTTTCCTTGACGAAACTTGGCCCAGTCCTCATTATCAGCGGGTTCGTAGCGTCTCACTTGGCCCGCCTCTCGTCATAGCGGGCCAGGGTCATATCCGTCAGGGAGCACGCCACGTCAGGGTCATAGCCCCTATCCATGAAGGCGTTCATTACGTCGTCGGCTTCTTCAATCAACGGTTCGAGGTAGAGGAAGTGTGGGGTGATGCTGGTCAAATGTGGTGGCATTTTGTTTGGGGTGTTCATGCTGTCCTTTGAAGTGTTTGGCGGGCGTGGTAGGCGTGCCGGGGGCAGAAACGAAACCCTGTGCCCCATCCGAGGTCGTCGGTGCCTTCGGCCCAGCACCCGGCGTACAAGCAGCCTTTTTCCTGTCGGAATTTCAACAGGGCTGCGCAGGCTTCTTTCCGTGTCCTGAACGCCTTAGGTGTTGGGATTGCTGCCCACCAGCGTTTGTGGGCAAATTCTGGTTTCGGTAACGGGTCTTCTCTCATAGTGCGGCGCGCTCCATGTCGATGATTTCGCCTTCCAGTCGGGCGAGTGCGACTTTGCGGGCTTCGCGGGATGGGCGTGTAGCGTCGTATCCGAATAGGGGCATCGTTCACATCCACACTGGCGGCATTGACAGGAAAGCGTGGAGGATGAAGCCGATGAGCATTCCGAGGATTCCGGTAGCCCAAGCAAGCCTTGTGCGCTTTGCGGCGATGTCCTGCCAATAGGCAATGCGGCGGGCATCCGGCGACGTGCGGGGTGGTCGTTTAGTATCCATGTTTTTCTGCTTCCTTCTGTGCGATGAGCGCAAGGTGATGGGCTTGTGCGGCGGCGTCTTTGACGCGGCGGCGGGTGGGGCCGGGGAGGCGTGCGAGTTGGTAGATGGCGCGGTAGCGGCCTTCAATCTCGGCGAATTCTTTCGCCGCCTGGTCGAGTGGGATTTCAAACTTCGGCATTAGCCCCTCCGCATCATGTAGAAGCGCGGAGTATAGGCGCGGTGCCGACGGTGGAAAAAGTGGGTTAACAGGCGTTTCATGCTGCGTCTCCTAAACGTTGGTCAACGATGGTTCGGGGGAACACGATTCGGTTCCCGACCTGTATCGGGTGGAGTTCCTGAAGTTTCCCGGCGCGGGTATGGCGCAGCAGGGTGCTCAGCGCGACGCCGAGCATGTCCGCCACCTCCTGCGCTGTGTAAGTCCTTGTAGACTGCATTGTGTTGTCCTTTCCAGACGACAAACCCCCGCGACTGCTGCTAACTACGCGGGGGTCTTTGTTATGTGAGGAGTGTGCGTGGTTTTGTGGTGTGCGCACCCCACCAAGAAACATTTGCGCATGCTGGTTAAATAGAACTCATGGCAAACCCAGCAGACGACCTTTACGAAATCTTTAAGAAGTGGCGAGAAGAAAGCGCCGAAAAATCAAACGGCCAGCAAACTAAATCGGTGTATGAGAGTCGCCGACTTGGAAGTCGGGACGGAGTCTCAATGGGCGGATGGCCCGAACAAAGGCGCGCGGCACGCTGTCTGGAAGCTATAGCCCGAATTATCAGCGAAATGGAGCAAGCCGGCGACGACGTCACGAGCGAAAAGCAATACTTCGGAAGATGGCGCGATGCGGTTTACGCCTACCCGAGAGGCTTCGAAGTAAGCGGTAGTGAAGTAAGCGATGAAGCGTTTCAGACGCTAGGTATGTTCCGAAATTCAGCTAGAAGATTTGTCCCGGAGCTCTCAAATAATGTTGTTCACGAGCTACGTGAGCTTCTTGAAAATGAACCGAGTTTAGTTGTTCCTCCCGGTGTTTTCCCTAAAGAGCTTTACGACTACTTCACTAGAGTGAAGCTTCATCTGAAGTACTGCATTGATAATTACGAAGTAACGAATAGTTTCGACCTCCAAGAAGCTGCTGAGCATTATCGTGCAGCAGTTTTCATGATGGCTAATGGAAACTTCGTTACCAATCCCGGTGATTGGGGCAGACACGCTGCGGCTACTTTTGTCGCAACTAAGGCCAAGAATTTCGGTTCAGCTGTCTATGACGAGGCTATGAACCAGCTCACTCAGGTCACAGTGCGTGCACTAAAGGCGGGTGGCCAAAGAGCCCTCGAAATCGGTCAGTCTGCGGTAGATGGGTTGTAATAGTTAGGAATAGTTTCTTCCAGCGCCTGGTCTATGGCTTTGCCGCTCGGCGTGCCGGAGAGAATATCGGCTTTAATGACCGAAAGTACCCAGTTGACGCAGGCTGATTCCATGAGACTGAGGTCTTCAGGAACGTACTTGTTTGCCATGATTTCTCCATTCTTGCGGCGTTGTGTGGCCGCTGTGCTTCGCCCGGGGGTCGAACCCGGATACCCGTGTGGGTGCCGCATTTTGAGTGCGGTGCGTCTGCCGATTCCGCCAGCGAAGCAAAGTATTTATATCAGCGCCGCTCGTTCCCTCCCAACCACGTTGGGGTGCCTGCATTACTGCGTGCCCCGGTCATCGCAATCTAAGAACCATGCTCACGGGGCCGGTATCCTCCGGCGCTCTTCACTATTCAGTTCTCTATACAGCGTTTTCGCCCTTGCTTTACCCCTTGGGGTTTATGTCACTGTGACGAATAATTAGGGCACACTAGCCCCCGTGCCCGTGGGGAGGCTTGCACTCCCCCGCCTGCTAAGTCGGGCTATCCGGTAGCGTCTACCTGGTATGCCCGTCAGACAGACTCCGGCAAGATGTCATAAATAGAGCGGTCCACCTCAATACCGGCATTCTTGGCTACGGTGATTGCCCACCCAGCCCGCACGTACAGCGTTTGACGCACCTGCCCGTTGTGGTAGCGCGGGGCATTGTGCTGGGCGCGCAGGTCAAACAGGTTGCGATACGGGGAATAGGCGCGGTACTCATTACGGTCAACCACGTCACCCTTGCGGGATGACCATTCGCGAGTCTGTACCTTGCGGTAAATCATCTTCGCGTCCAGGAGCTTCTGGCGAGCTTGCGGCTCCGTAAGCCCGAAGTGCGCACCCCAGTCCTTGACAGTCATGACGTCAGACTCGATGGACACGCAGTGGTCGTAGTACTCCACTTTTGGCTTTGCAGCTTCGAGTGCAAGGGCTTGGTCTGCGGTCTTTGCTTCAAGCTCCTTGATGGTGCTGTCTGCGACCTTGATAGCGCGGGCCATAAGCTCTTCTGGTGACAGCTGCGCTGGTTCCTTAGCCCTGCGTTCGCATTCGATGAAGTACTGGCGGGCCTGCTTACCTTTGTCCGTGCGCTGAATCATGGAAATCTCTTTCGCCATGTCCAGAGTCACGGCATGGTTGGTTCGCTCCCGGCTGCGTCCGAGGGAATCTTGTACCCGGTCATTTTTGACCACGTAGTCTTTACCCTTTTCAAAGCCGTATTCGACCATGCGCGGGAACCAGTGCCGGTACTCCGTCTCAACTTCGAGGAAGTCATAGAGGTCTCGGCCCATGACTGCCTGAATGCCGTCTTGGTCTTGAATGGGAATTAGTTCACCCATGATGTAAACTCCTTAAGTAGTTCTATGACCCCCGCTTCGGCGGGGTTTTTCTATGTGCTTCACTTGGTTCAGGGCGGTCTGCCCTGGAAAGTGAGGTGAAAGTAATGGAAAATTCAGATTCTTCGAGTCAATGGTTCGGGTATGAGGATGTGGAATGGAGACTCCGCGAAGTGGGTCTTTCCATAACCCCTGACTTAATGGCGGAACTTGCGGCTCTTTCCGATAATCTTCCGACTGGTGAAGTCCCCATTGAGGAAGCGGTCACGGAGTACACGCAGTTTGCGAAGCGGGCTATTGCTTCGGTCGCGTTGAAGATGTCGCTTTTGGAGAAGCGAATCATCGACCTTGAATCCGGCCACGAGACCTAGCACTTCTTCCTTGTTGAAGATTGGGCCTTCACTAAGGTGCACGGTCGCCTCTGGCGTTGCAGCGCCGGAGGTTTCCTTTTCGTTGCGGGTCATGCTTTCAACTCCTTCTTGCTCAATCCCCGCCTAGCGGGGCTTTTCTTATGCGACGACTTGATTGGGGTCGTGCTTGATGAGGATTCGGTCTGGTTGCGCTCCCAACTCGGATAAAGCGTCAAGCACCTGTGGGGTTGGGCGGCGTTTCTTGATTGCGGCATTCCAGGTGTTTCGGGATAGCCCCGTTCGGTTTGCTAGGTCTACCGCCGTAGACAGATGATTAAGTCGCTTTACCCGGTCGAGTTCGTCAAGACTGATAAGAAACATTGTCTTTTCCTTCTCTCGATTAACGGGACTGACAACATTCTATGTCTACCTATCCAAAATTGACAAGCATGTAATTCACATGGGGGTACCCAAAATGTCTTTCTGCTGCATAACCCCCACTTGCTGACAACTTTTTTGTGCACTAAGGTTAGGTGCATGACAACCCCAGCAGACATCAAAGACGTATTCGCCAGCCTCGCCGGGCGACGCGTAACCGCCCAAGACATCGCTGACATACTCGAAACCTCACGCAACACCGTGAACCTGCGATTAAAGAACGGCCTCGACTCCGAAGACATCATCGCCACCGCACGTGGCCTCCACATCAACCCCGTCGATGCCCTCGTCGAACTCAAGAAGCTAAGCCGCGCCGAAGTATTCGACTTCATCGAAGGCGGAGCCAAACTTCTCGCCACCGCCAGCATCGAAGAACTCGTCTACCGACTAGCCGAAGACACCCTCAGCAACCTCGACAAAATCGAACTCGGTGCAGCAGCACGCGCCCTTCTCGAACGTGAAGCCACCCCGCGTCTTACCCCCGTGTCCGATGCGCATGCTTCACTACCGGATGAGGATGACGGCACCGTCATGGAGTGGGATGACAGCATCCCGCACGCTGCTGACTCCTCCCCCGATGAGCAGGCAGAGCGCGAGAAACGAGGTGAAGACTTGATTGATTAACGTTGACGCCCTGATTGATGTGGCGCAGGCCCGGGGCTACCGCATCCGGTGGCACCGCGGCGGGCCAAAAGCCGCATGGCTCCCCCACAAACACGCCATCACCCTGCGCGTAGGAATGGATGACGCCACCACACTGTGCTCCCTCGCCCACGAGCTAGGCCACGCACACTACGGTGACCCGCCCGGCCACCACGGGGCACACGAGCTACGCGCCGACCGATTCGCCGCCCGCATCCTCGTCAGCCCCACCGAATACGCCGCAGCAGAAACCATCTTTGGACCACAGCCCTCACTCATCGCCCACGAACTAGGCGTGACGGTCAAAGTCCTCAAAACTTGGCAAACTCTCTACGAAAGGAACGTAGCCTAATGGATTCAATCACCCGGAGCGTTATCGCTAACGAGCAAGAAGTGCTTAACGCCGCCCACCAATTCGCCCTGGCAAAATTCAAGAAATCCAGTGTCAACCTCACTGGAAACGAACTCACCATCCACAACAAATTCCTTTGGCAAAGCCAAGATACGTCCATTGTGGTGGAAAATGGCGTACTCACGGCCTCGCACAATACCATCGAGGCTATGGGGCGCTCGGTCAAAGTCATCCAGGCCATCGACTCCCTCCTTGACGATCAAGGTTGGAATGAGGCGATTAGGAAGACGGGCGCAAACTCAGTGAAGTCTCCTGCTACGCGTGACCGTATCCTGGCTCTCCTCCACCCCGATGAGACGGTCATCGCCGCTACTCAAGGACTTGCTCTAAGTAAGACGAGTATTATCGCCGCGACTGATCGCCGGGTTCTACTTGTGAAGGCTGATACTTTTGGATTTGACTCCGGCGATAGGTCAATATCGCTGGAGAGAATTTCTTCGGTCTCCACGTCTCGGGGCCTGGCTTTTGCTTCGATTGTGCTAACGACTTCTAATGAGGAAATCAAGGTGGAGAAAGTCGCTAACAATGAGGCTGACGGGTTTGTTCGTGAATTGCGTGCCCGGCTCGATTCTGCCCCTGAGCCTGTGAACGCTTCACCGGCGACCTCTGACAATCTTGACCAGTTAACTAAGTTGGCCGAGCTGCATGCGGCCGGCGTGCTCACCGATGAGGAGTTTGCGGCGGCAAAGGCTAAGGCGCTAGGCCTGTAAACGTAGGTATGCCTTCGCGGAGCTGAGCTCAATACGCGAAGGCACCCTAGGCCCAACCGGGGGGATGTGGGCCAACCTCAGCATAAAGCAATCCGGCCCCTGGCGCTCAACATGTGGAAGTCGCGAGCACCAAGGACCGGTGACATCAGACCAACAAAGTAGCTGACAAGGAGTCATTCTAATGGCTGTTCAGAAGCGCCTCAATAAGGCGGGTAAAGAGGTTTTTATTGCCCGGTGGCGTGACCCGTCCGGTAAGGAACGGTCGAAGAGTTTTCCTCGCGCACGACAGGCGAAAGCGCATTTACAGGATATGGAGCGTGCGGTGCGTCGCGGTGAGTACATCGCGGACACTGGTGTGACCGTCAAGGAACTAGTGCAGGAGCGGATGCAGCAGGCGGTGAATAAGTCCACTCGGAACGGGCGCCGTATGCTGCTGGCCAACTTGGGAGATTTGGAAGACATGCCAGTACTGTCGGTGAAGCCGTCGCACGTGCGGGAGTGGATGAGCGTGTTGGAGAAGGGCAGGCCGTGGGCTGATGATAGGCCGCTGGCCACCTCAACTATCAACATGCTGGCGGCGATTCTTCACGGGGTGTTTTCTCAGGCGGTTCTTGATGATGTGGTGGGTAGGCATCCGATGCGTGGGGTGAAGATTCCACGCAAGGAGGTTGGGGCTGAGCGTGCGGACATCCCCACGGTCGAGGATGTTCAGGCGCTGATTCGTGCAGCGCGGGGCACAGGTGTGGGGCGTGCCCCTAACCTGACGTTGGCGGCGATGGTGCAGGTCGCGGCGGAAACTGGCCTGCGTGCCGGGGAGTTGTGTGGGCTGCGGGTGCGGAACGTGAATTTTCTGCGTGGTGAGGTGCATGTGGTGGAGCAGATTAATCAGCGCACGGGGGATTTTGCGCCGCTTAAGACGGAGGCATCGAGGCGTGTGGTGCCGATTGGGCCTGCCACGGTGGCGGTGATTGAGGAGCAGCTACAGCGAGTGCCGCGTGGCCCGGAGGAGACGGTGTTTTGCACCAAGGCGGGTAAGGCCCTGTCGTCGTCGAGTGTGTCGGCGCAGTTTCGTAAGTTGGCGCGTGCTGCTGGGGTGGGGACGACGTTTCATGGTCTGCGGCACTTTTATGCGTCGTCGCTGATTGGGGCTGGGGCGTCGGTGGTGATGGTGCAACGGGCGTTAGGGCACGCGTCGGCGTCGATGACGTTGGATGTGTATTCGCACCTGTTTCCTGGTGCTGGTGAGGGGCTGCGCGGGATGGTGCCTCAAGT
This sequence comes from Corynebacterium sp. HMSC06G04, assembly GCF_001807365.1. Lineage (NCBI taxonomy): Bacteria > Bacillati > Actinomycetota > Actinomycetes > Mycobacteriales > Corynebacteriaceae > Corynebacterium > Corynebacterium sp. HMSC06G04. Next base: position 51,405 of record NZ_KV788611.1, read on the forward strand.
GCGGGATTTCTGCGGGATTTCTGACGATGGTGAGGGGTCTTCTGACGAGGTTTGTGCTGGTAGTGCGGGTTAGTGTGAGGTTTGGGGTGTACTACGACTGCTAATTAGGACTGCTAATTAGGGAGCAAAGAAAATCCCTGCGGAAGCACAAGCTCTCCGCAGGGATTTTACGCGTTTTAGGCCGCTTGCTTAGCGGCCAGCGGCCCTTAGCTCAGCGCCGCTGCAATCAGCCCGTCAAAGAGCGGGTGCGGGTTAGTCGGGCGCGACTTGTACTCGGGGTGGGCTTGGGTGGCCACCATGAATGGGTGCTCGGGGTACTCCACGAATTCGACCAGGTTGCCGTCGGGCGAGGTGCCGGAGAAGACCAGGCCGGAGCCTTGCTCGATCTGCGCACGGTAGGCGTTGTTGACCTCGTAGCGGTGGCGGTGGCGCTCAGAGACCTCAGTGGTGCCGTATGCCTTCGCCACGACGGAGTCTTCAGCGAGCACAGCTGGATAAGCGCCCAGGCGCATGGTGCCGCCGAGATCCGCCTCGCCGGAGACGGCCGCCTGCTGCTCCTCCATCGTGGCGATGACTGGCGCAGAGGTCTCGGGGTCAAACTCTGTCGAGGAGGCGTCGGCAATGCCTGCCTGGCGGGCCGCCTCCAGCACGGTGCACTGCAGACCCAGGCACAGGCCCAGGAAAGGAATCTTGTTCTCTCGGGCGTAGCTCACCGCGGCGATCTTGCCCTCGATGCCGCGCACTCCGAAGCCGCCTGGCACCACGATGGCGTCGAGATCGCCCAGCGGAGTGGCTGAGTCTGCTTCGCAGTCATCCGAGGTGATCCACTTGATTTTCGCCTTCGCGTGGTGAGCAAAGGCCGCATGCCGGATTGCCTCTGCCACGGAAAGGTACGCATCCTGGAGGTCGATGTACTTGCCCACGATGCCCACGGTGACCTCATGACGCGGGTTGCGGACGCGATCCAGTAGCTCGCCCCATTGGGTCCAATCCACATCGCGGAAAGGCAGGCCTAGTTTGCGGATGACGAAGGTGTCCAGGTGCTCGCGGTAGAGCACCTCCGGGATGTCATAGATGGACGGCGAATCAGGGCAGGACACCACGCCTTCTTCCTCGACGTCGGTCATCAGCGCAATCTTGTGTTTTAAGCCATCCGGAACGTCGCGGTCACACCGCAGCACCACTGCGTCCGGCACGATGCCGATGGAGCGCAGCTCCGCCACGGAGTGCTGGGTCGGCTTCGTCTTCAGCTCCCCCGAAGTGCCGAGGTATGGCACCAACGAGCAGTGGATGAAGAAGATATTCTCGCGGCCGACGGCATGACGTACCTGCCGTGCGGCCTCCAGGAAGGGCTGCGATTCGATATCGCCCACGGTGCCGCCGATTTCGGAGATGACCACGTCCGGCACATTGCCGGAGGCATCGGGCGCGGCCATCGCGAGCACGCGATCCTTGATCTCATCGGTGATGTGCGGGATGACCTGCACGGTCTTGCCCAAGTACTCGCCACGGCGCTCCTTCGCGATGACCGAGGAGTACACCTTGCCCGTGGTCACATTCGCGTTCTTCGTGAGGTTGCGGTCCAAGAAGCGCTCGTAGTGGCCCAGGTCGAGGTCGGTCTCGGCACCGTCTTCGGTGACAAAGACCTCGCCGTGCTCGAACGGGTTCATGGTGCCTGGGTCGACGTTGAGATATGGGTCGAGCTTCTGCATGGTCACCGAGAGTCCGCGGGCAGAAAGCAGCTGCCCCAGCGATGCCGCTGTTAAGCCTTTGCCCAGGGAGGAGACAACTCCTCCGGTGACGAAAATGAATTTGGTGTTCTGGTTGGAACGAGGTGGCATGGCATGCACCTTTCGAGGAATTTGATTGCTGATGCGGCAAGCTCAGCGCAACGAGACACCCCTTGAAGATCAAAAAATCCGCGGGACGCCTCGCGCGGCGACCTACGGATCTTCAGACTATCACCAGCCATCAAATAGAAACAATGAGCTGACAGAAATCCAGGTTGGCGGTGGTTTTAGGCATACGCGATTGCTAGTTGCGTTTTACAAATCCCATGCGGGGGCGAAAGCCCTTCGGGTGCTTCATTTGTGCCACGGCATCACCGATCAGCATACGGTTACGGGCGCTTACCGAAGCCGGCATTTGGGCCACGGAGAACCACTGCGCCGCGAGGTTTTCCTCGTCAGAGACCACCGGCTCCGCGCCTTCTGGAACCGAAAGCCGCAGTGCGGTGGACATGAACATGCACTCGTCGCCATTGTCGTAGGTGACAGGGCCTACCTGCCCCACGCCAAGCAGCGCTTCCGCGGTGGCATCGAGTCCGACTTCTTCCTTGACCTCACGGATGGCTGTGGTGGTGATTTCCTCGCCAGGCTCGCAGATGCCCTCGACGGGCGCCCAGGTCTCATTGTCGGCGCGTTGCACCAGCAGCACCGATGGGACTTCCCATAGCGCCGCGTTCATGGGAACATCGCGGACAATAACTGCGGTGCACGCCGGCAGGAATAGCTGCTGGTGGCCCACCTTCTCACGGAGGTTGAGGATGTATTCAGGGGTTGCCATGCCTACTACCCTAGCCGCTAGCTTTGTCCGCTTTTGGCCGCGCCCGCGCTAGGCCGCCTGCGCTATTTCAGAGCCCAAAATCTCCGGGATGAGCGCTACGATATCGGCTGCAGGGGTAAAGGAAAGCTCCATGTCCGACGCTTCGGCGCACTGACCTTTTAGCTCCTGCGTGGTGCCAGAGACTACGCCGACGATTGCGGGTCCTCCTGGCAGTTGGGCGTACATCGGCCCGCCGGAATCGCCTTGGGTACCGCACAGGCGCGCCCGAGCGGCCGTGGTTTCCATGCGGATCTCGCCGGACTTCAGCCCGCCCTTTTCCGGGCCATGGCTTAGCTCGCCACAGGTCTCCCCAGTGATCCGCCCTAGCTTGCACAGCTGTTGTGGGAGCTCGCCCGTTGTGGCCACGCCGGCCTCCATGTATTTCGGCGTGTAGTAACCCACGTCGGCATGCAGCTCGATGAGCGCGAAGTCGAGGCCGTGGGTGGTATCGGAATACAAGTCCGAATAGACCACTTCCCCGATTGGTTCTGCTGGGAAAGTAAAGGTGCGATGCGCGTTTCCGGCCCACACACGGTCGCCGGGTTTGCCGCAGTGCGATGCGGTCACCGCGAAGTTGCGGCCATCTTCCAACGAGAAAGACCATGCTGCGGTGCACATCTGGAAGTCAAAATACTCTCCCGGTTTCGGTTCCTGGGAGGAGATATCCAACGCGGTTCCCGCCGGCATGGGCGAGAGCGCAGGCCGCGAGGTACCGGGGCTCGCGGCGGGGATTTCCGGCTGCGCTGGCGTGGCTTCCGCGTCACCCTCGTTGTTTACCTGAGCATCGCTTTCCGACGCCTCCGGTGCGGCGGATTCGCCAGCGAGGGTGGCCGCGGCGTCGCCAAGCGCGTGTTGCACCGTCTGAGTGGGGATCAAAGAGCAGCCGCCGAGGCCAATTGCTAAAGCCACGGCGGCTGCTATCTGTGGTACCCGCGAGCTAGACCGTGCCATCACCATCGGTGTTCTTGTCTGCTTCGGAAGCTTGCTTGTTTTCCTTTTCCATCTCCGCCATCTCCTTGAGATCGCGGATGAACTTCTCTGGGTCGAACTCGGTGAAGTATTCCGGTCCGGAGAACTGTTCCTGTGCCATCTTTTATGCTCCTCTGGGGTGCTGTTTCACGTCGGTCTGTGCTATGGAGCGGCGGATGAAGTCTTGGACTGCAGCGACGTCGTTGGGCAGATCCGTGACATGCCTTTGTGCATCCATGATGCCAGCAAAACGCTCCGGAACTGCTGGCTCGGTTCCGATGGCCTCGACGATAGTCTCGGAGAACTTCACCGGCAGGGCGGTCTCCAGGCAGATGATCGGTGTCTTGATGTCCTCTTCCTTTTGCACCTGGCGGGCGACCTTGATGCCGTCCGCGGTGTGCGGATCCACCAGGTAGCCATAACGCTCCTTGACCGATGCAATGATTGCTAGGCGGTCAGCATGCGTGGAGGCGCCGGAACTAAAGCCGTACTCATCGCGCGCGGCATCGAGCTCTGCGGCAGACAGCTGGAATCCGCCCTCCTTCAGCTTGGGGCCAAAGAGCTCCGCGGTGCGGGAGGCATCACGGTCAAGTAAGTCGAAGACGAAGCGCTCAAAGTTCGAGGCGCGGGAGATATCCATCGACGGCGAGGAGGTCTTGTAGGTCTCCTCCGCCGGGCGCGGACGGTAGTTGCCGGTGCGGAAGAACTCATCGAGCACGTCGTTTTCGTTGGTAGCGACGATGAGTTTGTCGATGGGAAGCCCCATCGAACGGGCGATATGGCCGGCGCAGATATCACCGAAGTTGCCGGTGGGCACGGAGAAAGAGACCTTCTGCTCGTTGTCAGAGGTGACCTTCAGGTAGCAGTTGATGTAGTAAATGACCTGCGCCATAAGGCGTGCCCAGTTGATGGAATTAACGGCGCCGATGCGGAATTCCTTCTTAAACCCGGCATCGTTGGAGGTTGCCTTAACCACATCCTGGCAATCATCGAAGACACCATCGAGCGCGATGTTGAAGATATTCGGATCATCAAGGCCGAACATCTGAGCCTGCTGGAAAGCAGTCATGCGGCCTGCCGGGGTCAGCATGAAGACGCGGATTCCGGTGCGCCCGCGCATGGCATATTCCGCAGAAGAGCCAGTATCGCCCGAGGTAGCGCCCAAGATGTTGAGGGTTTCATCGCGGCGGCCCAGCTCGTACTCGAAGAGCTCGCCGAGCAGCTGCATGGCCATGTCCTTGAAGGCAGCGGTAGGTCCTTCGGAGAGGTGGCCGATAAAAAGGCCATCACCCAGCGCGGTCACGGGGACAATTTCCTCGCTCGCGAACTTGGGATGGGTGTACGCGCGCTGCGCGATGGCCTCCAGATCATCAGTTGGAATATCATCCACGAAAAGCTTGAGTACTTCTGCCGCAAGCGCCGCGTAGCCTTCCTCAGCGAGCAACTGACGCCATTCGTTAAGCACAGCGCCGTTTAGTTGCGGATAGGATTCCGGCAGGTAAAGGCCGCCGTCAGGGGCAAGCCCGCCTAAGAGAATATCGGTAAAAGAAGCGGGCTGACGGTTAGCGTCGCGCGTAGAAATGTACTTCACCCCCTGCATCATAGTCGGGCACGCGTAAAGTATCAGCCATGTCTGTGCCAAATCCACGGGAAGTTGTGACCACCAAGGCCTTATCCATTTGGGTTGCCGCGATACTTGTCTACATCGTGGCGATTACCGGGCGTACCTCTTTTGGTGTGGCGGGGCTGGAAGCGATGGAGCGTTTCGACGTCGATGCCTCTCGCATTGCGGTCTTCACCTCGGTGCAGTTGGGCATCTATGCGTTCGCACAGATTCCTACGGGTGTACTCATTGATAAGTATGGCCCTCGCAAACTGCTCGTAATTGGCGCTGTCATCATGGGCGTGGGGCAGGTAGCGCTGGGCTTAACCGCAAATTATTGGATGGCTATTGCCGCTCGGCTTTTGATTGGCGCGGGCGACGCCACGGCCTTCTTATCCGTGATGCGCATCCTGCCATATTGGTTCCCTTTGCACCGCACGCCAATGTTTACCCAGGTGACCTCGTCGTTGGGTCAGCTCGGCCAGTTCGTCTCCGCTATTCCTTTCGCTGCGCTTTTGGGGTGGACCGGATGGACCACGGCCTTTGTAGCTTTGGGTGCGGCGGGCATCCTCATCGCATTAGCTGCGGCGGTTGCCGTAGCGGACACGCCTGAAGCTCTAGGCATCATCGAAACTCCCGCCGAGCAACCCAATTCGCAGGCGCATTCCTTGGCCGCCAGACTGGCCATGGTGCTGCGTTCCCCCGTTGCATGGCAGGGATTTTTCATCCACTTCTGTGGCCTTTTGGGTGCGACTGTATTTGTCATGTTGTGGGGAATGCCGTTCATGACGGAGGGACTAGGAATCTCCAAGGTGCAGGCCGGAACGGTGCTGACCTTTTATACGATCTGCATGATTGCGTTAGGGCCAATCCACGGCAAGATTTCCTCGCGTGCACAGGGTTTCCGCGACTGGATGGCACTGTTTTTCACGACACTCAACATAATGTCGTGGACAGCTTTCTTCCTCTGGGGCAACAGCTTCTTCAGCCTTTTCATCCTCATGGTGGCTATTTCGTTATGCTCTCCGTGCTCGAACTATGGCTTCGACATCGTGCGCGAGAACATGGAACGCAGTGTGGTGGCCACGGCAACAGGCTTGGCCAACATGGGTGGATTCATCTCTTCGATGGTGGCAGCGCAAATTTTTGGCATGGTGCTCGATAGCCGTGGCCACGCGCCACACTACGAACTGGGTGACTTCCACGCGGCCGCTGTAACTTCCCTCATCATTTGGCTTGCGGGCATGCTCGGCATAGCTGTCACGCACTTCCTGCGCAAGCGCGGCGGAGGCACTGGCCCGAAGGTCAAGGTTGTCAGCGTCTCCTAGGTAATCAGGAACTTTATCGTTTCCTCTGGCGCCTCCAGGAATTCCCGGGTGGCCGCCACGGGCTCGGCTGCGTCGAAGGAAATCCTCTCGAAACCGGCGTCGCCAAGCTCGACGATGTCCGCGCCCGGCACGGCAAGCAGAATCGGCGAGTGCGTGGCAATGAGGAACTGGGCGCCGCGCTCTGCGGCTTGATGAATTTCGGCCACGAGCGCCATCTGCCGCACGACGGACAATCCGGCTTCGGGCTCGTCAAGGATATAGAGCCCGCGGCCGTCGATATGCTCGCCCAGCACGTCGAAGACAGACTCGCCGTGGGAGCGATGCTCCAAGTCCACCTCGCGCGGCAAGGTATTACGCCCAGCGCGTTCGTCCGGGGTATTAGCCGCCTCAAGCACGGACTCATGCGTTTCGGCGCGTAAGAAATAGCCACGTTGTAGATTCTCGTCGAGCTTACAGTTCAGCCCCGCGGACAGGCCGCGAAAAGGCGCGCGGATGCGCTTGGCGTCGTCGTAGCGCCCGCCAAAGGGCGAAAAGCGCAAGCGCACCGCGATTGCCTCTAGAAGCGTGGACTTGCCCGCCCCGTTTTCACCCACCAAGCAGGTCACGGGGGAGGTGAACTCGAAGTAAGGCAGGTCCTGCAGGTATTGCACCATGGGCAGCTGGAGCAAGTAGCTATCCAGTTCCTGTTTCTTTAGCGAGATCGAGCGCAGCAACATACTCGCCCACTATAGGCCGGGATGGAAGCTACGCAACGCTTCCCCGAGTTCCTGGCCGGGCTCCTTCAACGGGCTTTGCGAAACTTCATCAGAGTTAATGGGAATTTCCGCACTGGATTCTATTGGCATGGCGTTGACCGCATAGGAAACGCCGAGTCCGCCAGTGACCGGAATTGCTACGGCCAATGAAACACCGATCGCGGTGCCAAGTTTCTCGCGCCAGCTCATGTTCCTCCTCCACACGCAATGCGTTATGCATTCGTTATATTTACGAGGATTACATTAAGTCTGGCACCTGCCAGATGCTTCGCGTGGGCCTGCACGGCACCTGTGTGTTCCTGTGATTACTGCGCGGGGGAGCTTTCCGCGACGATGGTATCGACGGCCGGGTTGACCAGGCCCAGATCAAAGGCCTTGAGGATAATGGCGGCCTCCTCATCATTGAGGACGCCTTGCTCGATTGCTTTGCGCAAAACCTGGATCATGGTTCCGCGGGACTCGGAACGATTCGCGGATTCGAGCATGTCGCGCGGCATCGACTCGGGGGGAATGCCAAGCGCTTCAGCCAGCGAGTACATGCGCTCTTCATCGATATTCGACGGCGCTGCCGAATTGTCATTTTGCAGCACACCGCCGCCGATGGCCTCTGCCACGGTCTGCGCACCAGCCGGTGGATTATCCCGGGTGGTGGCAAACACGCCAATGCCCAGTGCGAGGATGGCCAGCACGGCCACAATCGCCCACACGGCGACGATCTTATTGCGATACACGGTTTTGAAGTCTAATCCTGGCTAAGAGCGGTTCTAAATACTTGGGCCGAAGTTACCAAAGGAGCTGCCGCCACGTGGTGGGTCGAGACGCTCAGAAAGAATATCGATGACAGAGCGAAGTGCATTATCGCCCAAGGTGCGCTCCCACGCGCTACGCGGCTGCTGGGAATGACGCGGAGCCTGCGGCTGTGTTGGTTGTGTGGTGGCTGGTTCATCTGCCGGGGCGTGAATATTTTCTTCTGGCCTCGGCTTCGTGATGCTTACGCGAAGCTGCGCGTCTTCCAGCTCTAGCGCGTCGCTGCCTGTGGCCCCGGCTGCCCGAGCGGCGGCTAGGAAGGCCTCCAAGTCAGCCAAGGTGGCGGTGGTGATATCAAGCGACAAATTCAAAGACATGGCTTTCTCAATTCTTTAAGCTCAATGCTGGGACAGTTTTCATTCTCTGCCTTCCCAGCCTAGGCATTTTCGTGCTCGAAGGTCTCCGCCTCACCCCAGAAGACCTCGTCGACCACCTTGCGGGCATGCCGCGTGGTCTTGAGATAGGTATCCAGGAATTCCTGGTTGTCCTCCGGTGCCCAGCCGGCAGCACCGGCCACCTGGGCCAACTGTGGTCCCGGCGTCGGCAGCTGATCCACGCGCTTGCCGCGCACGAGCACCAAGGCATTGCGGGCGTCGGTTGCCAGCAGCCAGGCATCCCGCAGCACCTGAACCTTCTCCGGCGGAATCAGCTCGTGTTTTTCCACCGCGTCCAGCACGCGCAACGTCGAAGGATCGTGGAGGTCCGGGTAATCATGGGCATGCATCATGGTCAAAAGCTGTACGGTCCACTCGATGTCGGACAACCCGCCGCGACCCAGCTTGGTATGGGTGTTGCGATCAGCACCGCGCGGCAGACGCTCGTTATCCACGCGAGCTTTCATACGACGAATCGCGCGCAAGGTCTTTTCGCTAACGCCATCATCGGGATAGCGGAAACCATCGACCATAGCTAGGAACTTCTCCCCCACGCTGCGATCGCCAGCGACGAAGGCCGCACGCAGCAGCGCCTGCATCTCCCAGGCCTCGCCCCACTCGCGGTAATAACGCTCATAAGAGGCAATCGTGCGCACTACGGCACCGGAACGGCCTTCTGGGCGCAGCCCCAGGTCAACGTCGAGCGGCGGATCGCCGGAAGGTTTAGAAAGCCGACGCCGCAGCTTATCGACGATCCCGATTGCCCACTTGACCGCTTCCGTCTCGTCTGTACCCTCGCTAGGTTCGGCCACCACGATGACGTCGGCGTCAGAGCCAAAGCCCAGCTCCATTCCGCCCAGGCGCCCCATACCGATGACGGCGATGCGTGCGGGCGGTTCCTCTTGCGCGGCGTCGCCAAGCCAAGCACGAATCTCCGCGCGCAGCGCTGCCTCCAGCACGGCATCCCAAATCGTGGATAGTTCGTAACACACCTGCTGCACTGACATAAATCCGAGCAAGTCCGCCGCGGCAATGCGCGCTAATTCCACGCGGCGCAAGCTACGGGCCACCGCCACCGCCTTGTCGGGGTCTGCATGACGCTTGGTGGAATTAACCAACGCCTTCGATACCTGCTCGGGCTTGGTTTCCAGCAGCTTCGGGCCCGAAGCGCCGTCGGAGAGCTGCTTGACGACGTCGGGAGCGCTAATGATGAGGTCCGAAGCAAAGGGCGAGGTGCCCAAGATGATCATTAGACGCTGCCCCACGATGCCTTCGTCGCGCAGCATGCGCAGGAACCATTGCCGGTCATACGCGGCCTCAGAGAGCTTGCGATAGTTAAGCAGGCCCATATCTGGGTCTGCGGTCGAGGAAAGCCACCCCATGAGCGTAGGCAGCAAGATGGCTTGAATCCTAGCTTTTCGCGACGTGCCCGCAGCCAAGGAGGTCAGGTGCTCAAAGGCGCGGTCGGGATAGACATAGCCAAGTGCTGCCAGCTGCAGCTTTGCCGCCTCCGGAGAAAGCTTGAGCTCGTCGGCGGACATGGAGACCACCGAATTAAGCAGCGGCCGGTAGAACAGGCGGGAGTGGAGATCCTGAATTCGCAAGCGCGTGGTCTTCAGGTACTGGTCCAAGCGCTCGGCGGCGGACTTATTGCCCTGCGGGGTGAACCCGGAGATGATGGCAAGCCATTTAAGGGCCTGCTTATCATCGGCGGGAGGCAAGACGTGAGTGCGGCGGAAGCGCTCAAGCTGCAGACGGTGTTCTAGCAAGCGGAGAAACTCATAGGCCTCGATCAACTGCGTGCCATCTTCACGCCCCACGTATCCAGCGCTGACCAGGGCGGTGAGCGCATCCACCGTAGAAAGAACGCGCAGGGTCTCATCGGAGCGGCCGTGCACCAGCTGAAGCAGCTGCACCGCAAACTCGACGTCGCGCAGCCCGCCCTCTCCCAGTTTCAGCTCGCGTTGCCGCAACTTATTTGGCACATTATCCAGCACGCGGCGGCGCATGGCTTGGACATCTTCCACAAACGAATCACGCTGGGATGCGGTCCACACCATAGGGCCAATCTGGGCCAGGTAATCCTCGCCGAGCAGCAAGTAGCCGGTCTGCGGACGTGCTTTGAGCTGAGCCTGAAACTCCCAAGTCTCTGCCCACCGCTTGTAATAAGCAACGTGGGATTCCAAGGTGCGCACCAGCGCGCCGGACTTTCCCTCGGGGCGCAGGTTGGCATCGACTTCGAAGAAGGAGGCCGAGCCGATTCGATTAAACTCGGAGGCCACCCGCGTAATCTTCGGCGTAACGACGTCGGATAAAAAGATGACATCGACGTCGGAAATGTAATTCAGCTCGCCAGCTCCGCACTTGCCCATCGCCATGACTGCCAGTTTCGCGTCGACGGGGTCGTCGCCGTAGACGTTGCGGATGGCGACGGCAAGCGCGGCAGTAAGGGCGGCGTCGGCAAGCGCAGTCAAAAGCCGCGTGACAACCTGGAACTCCAAGCGCGGCTGCGGCGCAGACTGCCCCTTGCGGGAGAAAAACGTACCCGCAAGATCATGAGCGGCGATGCGCATCATGAGCGTGCGATAGGTGGACTTAAGCACCGCCTTGTGGTCCCCTGCGGCGGCTCGGTAGGTGCCGGCCGTGTTCAAATCCGGCGTGGCTGTATCGGGGCGTTCCTCTTGCGCGTCCTCAGTAAATTCCGCAGGTTGAGCGCCCACTGCACCAAGCATCTCCTGCAGCATCTCAGTTGGCGTGGGCAAGGGCTTGGCCAGCTCCCGCCAAAGCTCGGGATTAGCAGCCAAGTGATCACCAAATGCTGTCGACGCCCCGAGCAAAGCTAAGGTGCGCACGCGCAATTCCTCGCTGCTACGCAGCTGCCCATCGAGCTCGGGAACAGCCTCATACATGCGGATTAGCGTGTTCAGCGCAAGGTCCGGATCACCCGAAGCTGCGAGCGTCCACAAAAGCTCTAGCGACTCGGGATTATCCCAGCCCAGTTGTTCAAGATCTTTAGCTGCCGTCACTCGAGTAAGGCCTAGGGTGGCCGGCGAGGGAACTGCAATAGGGCGCATCAAAATCCTTTAAAGTGCCTAACTAGTAGTTGAGGTTGAGCTCAAAGCTGGTGATTTGCTGCTGATAGGAGTGCCATTCATCCCACTTGGCACGCAAGAAATACTCGAAGACATGCTCGCCTAGGACTTCCGCCATAAACTCCGACTTTTCAAACTCACGCAGGGCCTGGTCCAAGCTGACGGGCAGGTCGCGGTAGCCCATAGCGCGGCGCTCGCGGCGAGTGAGCTGATGGACATCGTCCTCTGCGGGATCGCCCAACTCGTAGCCTTCCTTGATGCCACGCAGGCCTGCTGCCAGCAAGACGGCATAACCCAAGTATGGGTTCATCGCAGAATCCAGCGAACGGATCTCCACGCGACGCGACTCCGCCTTGCCCAGACGGTAGGTAGGCACGCGGACGAGCGCAGAACGATTCGAAACGCCCCAGGTTGCTGAGCCCGGCGCCTCGTTGCCGAACATCAAGCGCTTATAGGAATTGGTCCATTGGTTGGTCACAGCAGTCAACTCAACGGAGTGCTCCAAAATGCCCGCAATGAACTGCTTGGCGGTTTGGGACAAGGAAAATTCATCGTCGGGATCGTGGAAAGCATTGTGCTCTCCTTCAAACAGGCTCAAGTGGGTGTGCATGCCAGAACCTGGCAAGTGTTCAAAAGGCTTCGGCATGAACGTGGCCTGGACTTTTTGGTCAGCAGCCACCTGTTTTATGACGTGGCGGAAGGTCATGATGTTATCGGCCATGGTCATCACGTCGGCATGGCGCAGATCGATTTCCTGCTGGCCCGGCGCGGTCTCATGGTGGCTAAATTCCGTGGCAATACTCAAGGCCTCTAGCGCCGACATGGAGCGACGGCGGAAGCTCGGCGCGCGGTCATGGGTGGCTTGGTCGAAGTAACCGCCATTGTCCGTCGCGATGAGATTTGTATTATCCGGCGATTGCTCCAGCAGGTAGAACTCGATTTCTGGTGCAGCCATGCAGGTAAAGCCCTCGTTGGCGCTTTCGGTGACCTGGCGGCGCAGGATATGGCGCGGATCCACCATGGAAGGCTGGCCGTCTGGTTGGGCAATATCGCAGAACATGCGCGCCGAAGCAATCTCCGGCTCATCTTGGTCGAAAGGCATGATCTGAAAGGTCGAAGGATCCGGCAGGGCGAGAGTATCCGACTCAGAGATGCGGGAAAAGCCTTCGATAGATGAACCGTCGAAACCCACGCCCTCCTCAAATGCCGATTCCAGCTCGGAGGGGCTCATGACAACGGACTTGAGTGCGCCCAAGATGTCGGTGAACCACAGGCGGATGAAGCGAATATCGCGTTCTTCGACTGTGCGGAGGACGAATTCATGTTGGCTGTTCATGCTCTAAACCTTACCTGCGATACACGCGTACATTGCGCACTCTATTAGACACTACTTTGGGCGGCGTTTAACCATTTCAGCAAAGTATCTCGGGGGCAAAAGGTGGGGGCGATGCGTGGAAGTGATGTCTGGGCGGCGTGCTTTGCTGAACACACATTCGAACACAACCGAAAGGAAGACCATGTACCAAGACACTGACCACTCCCACCGCGCTCTCCACAACGAAGCTCTCATCAACGCTGTCTGGGCCGCCGAGAAAGGCTGGGCACCGGCCGATATCGTCCACGTTCTAGGTCCTAAAGTCCATCCCCTGCTCTATCGCGCCGCACCACGCGTCCCGGCGCGCATTTCTTCACCGGTACTGCGCAAGCAATGGCTGCAAATAGCGCCACCGCCTTCGGGCTCGCTGATTCTCCCGGAGGAAACACTTCGCAAGCTAAGCCTGGAGCTGTTACGACTTCCTATGCTGCGTGATACTGAGCTTTTGATCGCGGCCGCCAAGGACCGCCAAGCGGATATTGATCCGAAGCGAGCAAAGATGTGCGAGAAGATAAACAACCTCCTACGGAAAGCGGAATCCACTCCCTTTGAGAATGAAGCGGATGCGCTCATTGCCAAGGCGCAGTCCCTGCAACAGCGCTACCGCGTGGAAGATGTGTTTGCTGGGCACGCTCCAGATTTCCTTGCTCGGCGCGTTCATATTCACGCCCCGTATGTAAAGCACCAAGCGAGTTTGCTGGGCGTTGTGGCCTATCACAATGGTTGCGCCTCAGTCCTCGCGCACGAAAAGGGCATCGCCTGCGTTGTTGGCACCGCAGAAGATTCCGCGCATGTGGCCCAGCTCTTCGATTCCTTGAGCCGCCAATGCGACTGGTACATGCGCTCTGGCGACGGCGCCGCTCAGGCGCGCAGCTGCGGGGAGACTGCTGCCTACCGCCGTAGTTTCTGGTTGTCCTACGCTGCTCGCATATCGGAGTTGCTCGATGAAGCTAACTTCACCGGAATGTCTGAAGCAGCAGATGCCCGTACGGCAGAAACCGGCAATGAGGCCGAGGGCCGCAGCCTTGCCCGGCAAGCAATCCCGGCGCTGTATGAGCGCCAGGTTGGTTCCGAGGAAGCCCGCAACCGCTTGTTCCCTCATCTTTCCGCAATGACGCTTTCTGCCAGTAGTTGGGCCGGGGTAAATGACGGTGCGAGTGCGGCTGAAAAATCGCATCTTGCAGGCGATTCCATAGGCTCAAGCAGCCAGCGGCAGATCGCCAGTTAACGTCTGAAAAGCCTGCCCCATTAACCTACGCTGACAGGTAGGCTTTCGTCTAGTAACTCTTCTTTCCTTAAATACGTATTGATTAAAGGTGTGTGCATGTCTACGAAGACTTTCCTCGAAGTCGAAGCAAAGTTCGCAGTCGCTGAATCCATCCAATTGCCTGAGCTCACCCAGCTCGCTGGCGTGGACCACATCGCTGAAACCCACCACCACGCACTTTCTGCCATCTACTACGACACCGAAGACCTGCGTCTAACCTATGCAAAGATCACGTTGCGTCGTCGTACGGGCGGAAATGATGATGGCTGGCACATTAAGATTCCAGGCAGCCAAGGCCGAACGGAGATTCATGCCGAGCTCGGCGAGCCAGTAGATGGCCGTTACGAGGTCCCAGCAGAGCTTCTCCACGAGGTTCGCTCCGTTATCCGCAATCACCCGCTTGCTCCCATCGCCCAGGTTGATAACAACCGTACTGAGATGGTTCTTGCTAACGCCGAGGGAAAACCGGTTGCTGAATTCTGCGATGACCACGTCACCGCTTTCTCCTTCCTGCAAGGCGGCAGTCAGCGTACCTGGCGTGAGTGGGAAGTGGAGCTCGCCGGCGACCTACCAGGCACCAATGAAGGAAGCCGCTTCATCCGCGAAGCCACATCCCTCCTCATCGGCGCCGGCGCACGCGTTTCCTCCTCCCCTTCCAAGCTGAAGTCCGCTTTGGGCGATTCCATCCGCAACGCGCCCCTTCCTCCAGCACTGCAGACTTCGAGCGTGGAACCGGATTCCGCTGCCGCCGCGGTGGTCAGCGCACTGAAGGCGAACCGTGACAAGCTTGTCGACTACGACCCCCGCGTCCGTCGCAACGAATGGGATTCTGTCCACCAGATGCGCGTGGCTACCCGCGAGCTGCGCAGCCACATTCAAACCTTCCACGGCATTGTCGTTGGCCCGGAAATCGAGCGCATCGAATCTGAGCTAAAGCTTCTCGCCGGCATCCTAGGCGTAGCACGCGACGCTGAGGTTGTTGAAGAACGCTGGCAGAGCTTGCTTGCCTCCGAAGATTCCGACACATTGGACGAGGCAACGCGCGAGCACATCTCACGCGACATGGGCACCGCATACCGCCGCGCTCACCGCCACGTGGTTGCCGCGCTCGATTCGGAGCGCTACTTGGAGCTGCTGGATTCGCTTGATGAGCTACTAGCCAACCCACCAGTAGCACAGGACTCCGAGGAAGCGCCTGCAGATGATGCCGAAGAGACCGAAGACGCCGCAGTAGTTTCCACCGTTACCCCAGCCGCAGAAGCCGCGGACGCTGCTGAGGCCTCGGTTTCGGAAGAGACCGCCCAAGAAGCGGAGGCTACGGACACCGCGCCGAAGAAAAAGAAGGACGCTGCCGCCAAGAAGCAGGAAGCTCCGTCCATGGACCAGGTCATGGCGATGCACCTCAACGAGGCGTACAAGAAGCTGGTCAAGCGTCATGAGAAGGCAATCAAGAACTGGGATAACCCAGAACTATCGCTGCACGAGCGTGAGGATTACTTCCACGACATGCGCAAGGCCGCTAAGAAGCTGCGTTATGCAGCAGAGGCTGCCGGTTCTGCGACGAACCTAAAGACCAAGGGCCTGTACAAGGCTTGCAAGCAGATGCAGTCGGTCTTGGGTGATTTCCAGGACTCCGTCACTTCCCGTGACAAGCTCCTAGAGCTGGCCAACACCGCTCGCCGCCGCGGTGAAGACACTTTTGGTTACGGTCTGCTTTACCAGCGTGAACGCAATATTGGCCTCGATGCACTCGACGATTATGCCGAATCCTTCAAGGCCATCAAGTCCGCGTTCAAGCCGCTGAGCAAGAAGCTCAAGAAATAAGATCGAGTCTTAAGCGTCATCTTCCGCGTCGTAAGCATCAGCGGCTTCGTTGCGAGCCTTCGCAATCTCGATAGCGTGCTCTGCTTCCTCGCGGGTGGCGTACGGGCCCATGCGGTTATCCCAACCGCTTTCAGCGCCCTGGGTTACCTTGCCGGTGGCGGTGTCGTAGTACCACTGCTCGTCTGGGTTGCTCATAAAAGGCTCCTTTTCTTAACTAGCCCTTCTGCTACTACTCTCCGCACCCCATGTTGCGGGTAGCGGTGGCCGGCGGCCACACTAGGGCGTTTAAGGGGTGCCACCACTTTACAGGCACATCCCAATAGGCGTCTGGCGCGTAAACGCTAGACTATGAAAGTCCAAAGTCCCCAAGCAGCACCAAGGAGTTCCTCGCACCATGCCGATGTGGTCCACGCCTTCTTCCCCCGCAGCGGAGCGAATCCACGCTGCCCACCTCGAACTAGTAGGCACGGAACCGGCACACTGCGCTAGTGCGCCCGCGACTTTCTCGCTCATTGGCGATCACATTGACCACTTTGGTGGCGTCGCCATAATGGGCTTGGCGCAGATGCGTGTTGCCGCAGCGGTTAGCCCACGTACCGACGGCACCATTGCGGTTCACCTTGTTCCGCACGAGGGCGAGACCATCAACGACGCCATCAGTTTCACCGAACTGGCATCCCGTGCCGCAGAGCAGCTGCCGTCAATAGATTCTGAGGGCCAGCCCATCATCCCGTCGGCTCCGGTCGGTGGCTTCGCAGCCCGTTGGGGCGGCATCGCACACACCATGATTAACCGCCAGCTGCTTTCTCGTGAAACCGCCGGCATGGACATTACGGTGGTTAGCGATATTCCTTTCGCAGCCGGTCTTGGTGCGCTTGCCGCGGGAGATGTCGCTGTAGCGTTAGCGTTGCTCGGCGATGCCGAAGAGCTTCACTCCGCTCCCCTGCGCGCACGCATCGCCGATGTCTGCTCCCAGTCGGTCGGCACCTTCGGCGAATACCCCGCCCTGCGTGCCCGCCACACTGCCGCGCTCCGAGGCGTGGGCGAGACAGTAACAATCGTGGACTACGCGGATGGCTCCGTCACCCAGGCGCCCCACCCAGTTACCCGCGAGATTGCTGCGTTTGCTGTTACCGTCCCCGGCGATTTCGATGCCACACCAGGCATCGCCGCGATTCGCCAGCGTGAGCGTTTCATCGATGATGCCTGCCATGCTTTCGGCGCTGAGTCGTTGCGGCTTTTGCCCGACGCATCCCAGCGCGTGCTGGATTGGCTGAAGGCAGTTCACAAGGTACATGGCTCGGCCAACCAGCCCACCTTGGCCGAAGCCGCCGAGTGGTTGGTGTTCTATTCGGAAGAAACCGAGCGCGCCCAAGAGCTCGCCCGCGCCCTGCGTTCGCGCCGCGGCACCGATCTCTTCCCGCTGCTTAACCAGTCGCAGCAAGCACTAACCACGGTTTATGGCCTGCACTCCGCGGAAAAGATTGCCGAGCTAGCCACGGTGCGCGGCGCACGCTCTGCGCGTTCAGCACACGCTGGTACTTCCCAGTCCGTCATCGCTTTCGTGCCTGCGGCCAAGGCCGATAACTTCGCAGCGGACCTCGCCGAGGACGGACTGCTGGTGGTTCCACTGCTCGACGGCGAGCAAGCTAATACCTTCTAGCCACAGCAGCGAACTAACCACAACTAGTCAGCAGGCCACGCAAAAAGCACGTCGCGCTCTGCCACGTCAGCTTTGACCAGAGAGAAGTTAGACTCACTGCCCGTATCTGGGTGCCCGACAGCCTCCGCAAATACCGGAGGTTGCGTCACAAAGATGCGGGCTTTCTCACGCGTTGGCCCACCCTGGACCACGATCGCTTCAAAGTTCGTTCCCACCCATGGCTCGAGAACGGTTGCCTCTGTCAGGTTCAGACAGGCTTTATCCACTTGGGAGGCCAGCTGCGAGGTCGTGGCCATCGTGCGAGTTAAGTCCCCGGCGCGCGAACTAATCCATTCCGGCACAGATTCGCCGTGTGCGAGCGCGAGGCAAACCTCCGTGGCGAATCGATCCGCCAACCGCCGCAGCGGCGCAGTCACATGCGCGTAGTAGCCGCCGATGCCCGCGTGTACCTCCGCGGGCGATTCCTCCAGCCACACGTAGCCGGCACCGCGCAGCAGGCGCTGCGCTTCCCGCATTGCGGCCATGCCCCGCGGCGAATCCGCATCGAGTGTTTGCAGGAACTGAGTAATCGAGGCGTCGTCAAGCGAATAGCCCAAGGCCGCAACCTCAGTGCGGAACTCCTCCTCAGCTTCCGCCGTGGCCGCAGGCAGCGTGCGCAGCAACCCCACGCCGTGCTTTTCCATCAGCTGCCCCGCGCACATCCCGGTCAGCAGAGAAATCTCCGAGTTATAGTCCATGACCTCGTACCGCGGCTCAATGACCAGTTCATAGCGGTGTTGGCAATCTTCCTCGAATTCCTCGACACTCTGGGAAGGAAGCCGCAGATTAATCGCCTCCCGGCGCAGCGAGGAAGCCTGCCGCAGCTTTCCTACTTGCGGCAACAAAGCAATCGAGGAATGCATGCTGCCCGCTGCCAGATCCGCGTGCACGCCTTCATAATCCAGCCGCGCCCTCGAGCGCACCAATGCTCGCGCCAAAGTAAAGTCCAGAACCTCGCCCGCCCCATCGAGGTCGATGGTCCACAACACGGCTGGGCGATCCACGCCCTCCAGCAAGGAGGCCTTGTCCTCCGACAACACCGCGGGATGCAAACGCGCTGGTTCATCGGGCAGATAGATGGTCTGCCCGCGGCGGAAGGTCTCCTCCTCCAGGGCGCTGCCGGGCTCGATAAAAGCCGCGACGTCGGCAATAGCGTAATACACCCGGTAGCCCTCCACGCGCGCCTCAATGCACACGGCTTGGTCCAAGTCTTTGGAGCCCAATGGGTCGATGGTAACCAGCGGGATTTCACGCGCATCGCGGCGCGAGGTGACGAAACGATCCTGCGCGGCCGCGGCCGCCGCACACAGTTCCTCACTAAAATCGGTGGGCACACCGAATTCAGCGGCGACGGAGCGGAAATCTAATGGGGCGGCATAGAGCTTCATGCCGCCCCATTGTTCCAGAAAAATGGGCGAATGAGTCGGCCTATAAGCCGGATTCTGTCTTCCCACACGCATCAAGCGTGCGGCGGTGAACATCCATCTAGACCAACCGTTGCCAGTTGGTTCAAGCAGCTACCTTCAGGCTAAAGCGAGCAGCCTTCGAACGCCTGATCAAGCCCGCAAAAATGCCGACCATGATGCCTTGCTCCCAGTGGGGTTTACCCAGCCACCGCCATCACTGACGGTGCTGGTGAGCTCTTAACTCACCGTTTCACCCTTACCTCACGGATCTTCGTACGACGAGGCGTAGCGAAGTCGTTCGGCGGTCTACTTTCTGTTGCACTTGCCCGCGGGTCGCCCCGGGTTGCCGTTAGCAACCACTGTGCTCTGTGGAGTCCGGACTTTCCTCGTCCCCCGCCTTACCCCTCATGGAGGTTGGTTCGGAAAGGACGCGTTCACCCGGTCGGCTCATTCGCGCGTTACAGTCTAGCCCAGTGACTGCAAATGGCCCACATCGTTGAAACCGCGCAGCATCGAGCCGCCGTCCCAGAATTCCGCAATGCTTATCGACGCCAAGTCCAAAAAGAGGCGATTAAAAGTCACCGGACCTGCGTCCAAGCTCTGCCTGATAAAGGACTTGATCGGATTGACATGCGAGACCACCACGACGGTCTTGCCCGCATACTTTTCCTGCAACTCCTGGCGGGTCTTGCGCACGCGGCGGTGAACCTGCTGCAAGGACTCGCCGCCGGGGCAGGCCACGGAGGCATCCTCTAACCACTGGCCGTGCAGCTCGCCATCGGCAGCGTGAGCCTCGGCGAAGGTCTTGCCTTCCCACAGCCCAAAGTCGACCTCGATTAAGCCCTCTACGGTTTCCACCTCAAGAGCATCTTTATCAGCTCCGGCCGGGCGCACGCTGCGCGCAATCGCCTGTGCGGTCTGCTGGCAGCGCTTGAGCGGTGAGCAGACGATGGCATCGACTGGCGTATCGGCCAGCGCCTGGGCAGCTGCGAGTGCCTGCTTGCGGCCGAACTCGGTCAGCTCTGGATCGGCATGGCCTGAGTACTGCTTGGCCACCGACATCGCGGTTTGTCCGTGGCGAACCAGGATGAAACGCGTGACCGGGCCTTGCTCGGCCATCCAATCGCTGGGCTGGCTCGCAGCGGCCGGCTCTCCCAGTTCCACACTGGCGGTCTCCTGCACCGCAGGAGCCTGATCCGCCTGCTCAGTATCGCCGACAAAACCCACCGGCTCGCCCGCGGCGGCGGCATCCATCGCCACGTTCGACAACGCATCCGCGACCTTGTTCTTGGCACGCGGCACCCAGCTCAGGTTGAACGTGCCGATTTGGTCGATGAGTTTGCGTGCCTCCAACGCTAGGGCCTGCATGTCTGGGTGCTTGATCTTCCAGCGCCCGTTCATCTGCTCGACCACGAGCTTAGAGTCCATGAAGAAATCAACTTCGTCGGCGCCTAGCTCCACCGCGGCCTCGAGCCCACGCAGCAAGCCGTGGTACTCGGCCACGTTATTGGTGGACTTCGTACCTACTACATATGCGATTTCGCGCAGCAGCTGCTGGCGGTCGGCGGAATAGACAGCGGTGCCGGAACCCGCGATTCCCGGGTTGCCGCGGGAACCGCCATCGGCATAAATAACCAGCTTCATTAGGCCGGGCGCACCAGGTAGGAGCCGCAATCGCCGCACTGCGGCAGGACCTCGGCGGGGGCGTTACGCACCGCATTCTGCTCTGCCGGCGGCAGCACGATGAAGCAGCCACCACATGCGCGACCCTTGAAGGCCGCCGCACCGACACCGTTTTCGTGGCGCACGGAATCGTAGCTTTCCAGGACGTCGGCAGGCAGCTGCTCGCGCAGCTCCGCAATGCGGACTACCGGATCCGGGCGGTTATCCACTGCTTCCTGCGCCGCCTCCGCAGCACGCGCAAGCTTTTCCAACTTGCGCTGGGACTCATCCACACGCGCACCGTGCACGTCGCGGTTCGAGCGCAGCGCATGAATCTCGTTGTGAGCTTCCTGCAGCTCGCTCATCAAATCCGCGATGCGAGACTTTGCCGCATACAAGTCATGCTCCAAGTCTTTACGACGCTCCGGGTCAACCTCGGCGCCCAACTGAGCCTTATCGTCGCGCTCGCGCTGGCGCAGCTTGCGCTCATCGGCCTGGATACGCAGGATTTCCATCTCCATGTCGTCAACGGCGAGCTGGGCGGAACCGGCGGCGTCGACAAGCCGCTTGTGCTCAAGCTGCGCCTTTTCGTACTCCTGCTGCTCCGGAATGGTCTTTTCTCCCGTAACACCCTGGGAACGCTCGAGGTTGGCAAGTTCCAGCAGGACAGACTGCAGTTGCTTCGACAGTTTCATTTAGTTCTCCTTATGGCAGGTCTTCCCGAGGCGATTATTTTCCGTGGACGGACAATGTCCACGGGTCGGTGCGCAGCTCGATGATTTCAGTATCCACCTTGTAAGCCTTTTCCACGATATCGCGCGCCTGCGTAGTCCATGGAAATTCGCTGGCCCAGTGGGCAGTATCAACCACGGCAGGTCCGCCTGCACGCAGGTGCTCGTCCACGGGGTGGTGGCGCAGATCCGAGGTCACATACACATCCACGCCCAGCTCACGAGCGGCATCCAGGAAGGAATCACCGGAGCCACTCGAGACCGCCACGCGCTTGACGACGCCATCTGGGTCACCCGCCGCGCGAATTCCCCAGGCCGTCTCCGGAAGCGCGTTTGCGACCTGCTGCGTAAATTCGCGCAGAGTCATTGGCTCGGGCAGCTCGCCGATGCGCCCGAGGCCGAGGCTGGTCTCGCTGACCTCGGCGTCGGAAAGCGCGTGCGGGATAATCGGGCGTCCCGGCTCGATGCCCACCAGCTCAGCGAGCTTATCGTTAACGCCAGGGCGGGCCTTATCCGCATTAGTGTGTGCTGCGAACAAGGCGACGCCGCCCTTGAGCAAGGTATGGATGACCTTGCCCTTTGGCGTATCCGCTGCCACGGAAGTCACCCCGCGCAGGAGCAAAGGGTGGTGCACAACTAGCATCTGCGCGCCCATCTCCACTGCCTTTTCTGCAACCTGCTGGGTGCAGTCGAGGGCGAAGGCCACCTTTCCCACCTCGTCTTCCGGATCACCGCAGATAAGGCCCACGGCATCCCACTTTTCGGCCAGGTGCGGCGGGTAGGCTTCCTCGAGGACGCGGCGGATATCGCCAACGGTTGTCTGCGCCATGACTTAAGGCTCCTTAATGCATTATTCGCTATGTTTTCGCTCTCTGCGCGCTGCTGCACTATCCTAGCTTTCGTTCAGAAATCGCTCTATTTGCTTATAAGAGGTCTAAACCCCCATGACTTCTGAGGACAACCCCTCCGCATTGCACCTCGTGTTCGTCTGCACGGGCAATATTTGCCGCTCCCCCATGGCGGAAATCATCGTTCGCGATGCCATGGAGACCGACATGCTAGATCTCGTCGCCCGTACCTCTTCCTGCGGATTGGGCGGCTGGCATGTGGGCCAGGGCGCGGACCCGCGCGCCATCGCGGAGCTGCGCAGCGGCGGCCACGACGGCGCAACCCACCGCGCGGCGAAACTCGGCCCTGAGCACATGGATGCGGATCTTTTTATCGCGATGGATTCCGGCCACCGCGACGCCCTCATCGAGCGAGGTATCGACCCGGAGCGCGTTCGTTTGATGCGCAGCTTCGACCCGAATGCCGAGGAGCTCGACGTGGAGGATCCTTACTACGGCACGGAGGAGGACTTCGCGCGAACGCGCAAGGAAATCGAAGCAGCCGTGCCTGGCCTGCTGGATTGGATTCGCGAGCAGCGGGTCTAGGATAAGGGCATGTTAAAGACGTTCCTCAAGCCGGGATGGGTTCTGCTGCTCATCTTCGTGGTGACCTTTTCCTACTTTGCTTTCACGGTGCTAGCGCCCTGGCAGCTGGGCAAAGATGACCAAATTGTGGAACGCAATCATCTCATCGCCCAGGCTTATGAGGCGGACCCACGCCCGCTTTCTGAGGTCGTTGATTCTGAGGGTGCCATCGCAGATGATGAATGGTCCCGCGCTACCCTCCACGGACGCTACTTGGCTGATGAGGAAGTGCTACTGCGCCTGCGTCCGGTTTCTTCGGGTGCGGTATACCAGTCATTGGTACCCTTCCGCACGGACTCTGGCCTGACCATGCTGGTCAACCGCGGCTGGATTGCCGCTGGTGAGGGAAACACCGTGCCCTCGATTCCTAAGGCTCCTGCCGGAGAGACCACAATTGTCGGAATGATTCGCGCGGACGAGCCGAAGCACTCCTCTGCGCCGATTGATCAAGAAGGCTACGAGCAGGTCTACTCAATTCACACCGAAGAGGTAGCCTCGCTTACCGATACAAAGTTGGGCCACGACTACATCCAGCTCTCGCCTGAGCAACCCGGTGAGCTGACCGCCTTGGAGGTCCCGCAGCTCGACCGCGGTAACCACTTGTCTTATGGCTACCAGTGGATTGCCTTCGGCATCATGGCGCCGCTGGGCTTGGGCTACTTCGTGTGGTCCGAAATCCGCGAACGCCGCCGGGCCCTCGAGGAAGAAGCGGCATTACGGGCTGCCACCAGCGCAGAGGGCGCTTCTGCCCCCACTGCAGGCCCTGGCTCTGCTGCAGACTCTGCCCCCACTGCAAGCCCTTCCACGGATTCCGTAAAGGAAACCACGGAGCCCGCGGCCGCCGCGGAATCCACCCCGCGTGCAGACACGACGCCTTCGCGTCGCAGCCGTTCCCGCTACGGCGACTCCAAGCCGGATTTTTATGAAAAGATCCGCGAACGCGGCCAGGAACGCTTCTAAGCCGCCGACCTCACCATTTACGGCGGCTTAGCGCCCTTTGCATCCAAATGGTGAGGTCGCCCCGCAACTCTTGTTCCTCAAAGCAACCAGTGTGACGTGAGTAGCCTGGATATACCCATCCCTCCTCACCATTTGCGGGCTTCCGCCCAGACAGCCGCTCCGCCCAAGCCGTCGCCCCACTGCGCGAGCGCGGCTACACGCAGGTCTACTCCCTGCGCGGCGGCATCA
>NZ_KV788611.1:75583-114341 GCF_001807365.1 Corynebacterium sp. HMSC06G04
TCTACTCCCTGCGCGGCGGCATCAACGCATGGCTAGAGCAGAATACCGCGTAGGCAGCCCATATTAAGGAAACTGAAGACAGTCCACGGCGTGTGTACCTCTGTGTGTATTTAGCGTGCCTGAATCACCAGGTTTCTGGCCGCTATTTACATATATCGGTACATGAAACCACGCCTGGCAATGCGAAGGGCGTTTGAAGGAAACAAAAAGTCTCGAGACACCATCCAAAGGAACGATGTCTCGAGACTTCACAATGGTGCGGCCTGAGGGGATCGAACCCCCGACCTACTGGGTGTAAACCAGTTGCTCTTCCAGCTGAGCTAAAGCCGCATTGCGTTAACGCTTGCATAAGATTAGCCCACACAAGCGTTAGCTAACAAATCGCCTGGTAAAAGTTATTTCTTGGTATATCCGCGAGCAACCAAACAAGAACCTTGCCACTCGCCTAGGCGCTCCGCTTTAGTCTGCACCAAGCCTGCGAGCTGAGCGGACTCGGAGATGTCACCCGGCGCGAGGTTGCCCGGCTTGCCTGCCCCTGGGGTCATAAGCCAGATCCGGCCAGAGTCCCCTAGCGGGCGGGTTGCATCGACAAGACCATCGACGAGGTCGCCGTCTTCGGCGCGCCACCAAAGAAGCACGACGTCGCAAAGCTCGTCGGTTTCTTCATCGAGGAAATCCTCTCCAAGGACATCCTCAATAGATTCGGAGATGCTGGAATCGCAATCCTCGTCCCACCCGAGTTCAAGGGCAATCTGCCCCTCGGTGATTCCGAGCTTGCTGGCCGCATCAGCCACTGCTTTATTCCTTCCATTTTCTGGCATGAGCAAGATCATAACGCCTTACACAGTAGTTTTCGCGATTACACAGGAGATTTACTGCACACAGAAGTTTTGCAAAGTTAGCAAATAGCACCTTTCACCGGCCACATATGACTATTAACCCCCTTCACACACACAGATGATCAGGGTACGCGTATCCTGGGATGCAAACTGTGTAAAACCAATCTAGGAGGTTTAAATGGCCGACCAGGACGCCGTAAAGGATGAGTCCAACTTCCCGATCGTCCGCGACGGAGTTGCTTCTTACCTGCACGACAGCGATCCCGAGGAAACCCGCGAGTGGATGGAATCCCTCGACGGCCTGCTGGATCACGCCGATCCAGAACGCGCCCGCTTCCTCATGCTCCGCCTGCTCGAGCGTGCGACCGCCAAGCGCGTTCCGATGCCCGCCCTGACCTCCACTGACTTCGTCAACACCATCCCGACCAACATGGAGCCGGAGTTCCCAGGTGACGAAGAGCTGGAGAAGCGCTACCGCCGCTGGATCCGTTGGAACGCAGCAATCATGGTGCACCGCGCGCAGCGCCCAGGCATCGGCGTCGGCGGCCACATTTCCACCTACGCGGGCGCGGCCCCGCTTTACGAGGTCGGCCTGAACCACTTCTTCAAAGGCAAGGACGATCCTTCCGGCGGTGACCAGATCTTCTTCCAGGGTCACGCTTCCCCGGGCATGTACGCCCGCGCGTTCATGGAAGGCCGCCTCAGCGAAGAAGACCTCGACGGATTCCGCCAGGAAGTTTCCCGCGGCGAAGGCAAGGGTCTGCCTTCCTACCCGCACCCGCGTCTGATGCCTGACTTCTGGGAGTTCCCAACCGTTTCCATGGGCATCGGCCCGATGAACGCTATCTACCAGGCACGCTTTAACAAGTACCTGGAGACCCGCGGCATCAAGGACACCTCCGATCAGCACGTCTGGGCCTTCCTGGGTGACGGTGAGATGGACGAGCCAGAGTCCCGCGGCCTCCTGCAGACCGCCGCGCTCTACGAGCTCGATAACCTCACCTTCGTCATCAACTGCAACCTGCAGCGTCTCGACGGCCCGGTCCGCGGCAATACCCAGATCATCCAGGAGCTAGAGTCCTTCTTCCGCGGCGCTGGCTGGAACGTCATCAAGGTCATCTGGGGCCGCGGTTGGGACAAGCTTCTCGACGCCGATAAAGAAGGCGCCCTGGTCAACATCATGAACACCACCTCGGATGGTGACTACCAGACCTTCAAGGCAAACGACGGCGCGTATGTCCGCGAGCACTTCTTCGGCCGCGACGAGCGCACCCTCAAGCTGGTTGAGGATCTTTCCGATGACGAGGTCTGGGCCCTGCGCCGCGGTGGCCACGACTACCGCAAGATCTACGCTGCTTACGCGAAGGCACTGTCCAACAAGGGCACTGGCAAGCCGACCGTCATCCTGGCCCACACCATTAAGGGCTACGGCCTGGGCCACAACTTCGAGGGCCGCAACGCAACCCACCAGATGAAGAAGCTGACTCTGGAGGATCTGAAGCTCTTCCGCGACAAGCAGGAAATCCCGATCTCCGACGAAGTTCTCGAGCAGGATCCTTACGCACCGCCGTACTACCACCCAGGCGAGGACGCACCGGAAATCAAGTACATGCTGGAGCGTCGTAAAGAACTCGGCGGCTTCTTGCCGGAGCGCCGTGACAAGTTCACCCCGCTGGTCACTCCGGGCATCGAGAAGCTGCGCTCCGTGCGTAAGGGCTCGGGCAAGCAGAACGTTGCTACCACCATGGCGCTTGTGCGTACCTTCAAGGAGCTCATGCGTGATAAGGAGCTGGGCAAGCGCATCGTTCCGATCATCCCGGACGAGGCTCGTACCTTCGGTATGGACTCCTGGTTCCCAACCATGAAGATCTGGAATCCACGCGGCCAGAACTACGTGCCAGTGGACAACGAGCTCATGCTCTCCTACCGCGAGGCTACCGACGGCCAGATCATGCACGAGGGCATTTCCGAGGCAGGCGCTACTGCGTCCTTCACCGCGGCTGCAACCTCGTACGCCACCCATGGTGAGGCCATGATCCCGCTGTACATCTTCTACTCGATGTTCGGTTTCCAGCGCACCGGCGACTCTTTCTGGGCAGCCGGCGACCAGCTGGGCCGCGGCTTCATCATCGGCGCTACCGCAGGCCGCACCACCCTGACCGGTGAGGGTCTGCAGCACATGGATGGTCACTCCCCGGTTCTGGCTTCCACCAACCCGGCTGTTATTTCCTACGACCCAGCATTCGGCTACGAGGTGGCTCACCTGATCCACCGCGGCATCAACCGCATGTACGGCGAAGACTCCGAGGCAGTCATGTACTACCTGACCGTGTACAACGAGCCGGTCTCCCAGCCAGCTGAGCCGGAGGACCTCGACATCGAGGGCCTGCACAAGGGCATCTACCACTACAACACCGCTGAGTCCGGCTCCATCCCGGCCAACATCCTGGCTTCCGGTGTGGGCGTGCACGAGGCGCTGCGCGCACAGGACATCCTGGCCAAGGACTACGACGTCAAGGCTTCCCTGTTCTCTGTCACCTCCTGGGTTGAGCTGGCTCGCGACGGCGCGCGCCGCAACAAGGAGGCGCTGCAGAAGGGCGTCGAGCCGACCGAGGCATTCGCCACCACGCAGCTCAAGGGCTTTGATGGTCCGTTCGTTGGTGTTTCTGACTTCACCACCGACCTGCAGGAGCAGATTCGCCCTTACGTTCCGGGCACCTACATCGCTCTGGGCGCAGACGGCTTCGGCTTCTCCGACACCCGCGAGGGCGCTCGTCGCTTCTTCAACATCGATGCCGAGTCCATCGTCGTGGCAGTCCTCGAGGGCTTGGCACGCGAGGGCAAGGTGGAGCGTTCCGTCGTCGAGGAAGCAGCGAAGAAGCTGAAGCTCGATGACCCGACCGCCACCGAGTCCACCTCCTCTGACGAGGAGTAATAACTCGCTCTAGGACGGTTTAGGCCGCTCCTCGGTTGCCCTCCTAGCAGGGCGCCAAGGGGCGGTCTTCTCGTTTTGCGTTGCGGCCGGGGCACAGAAGGGCGCAGGCTTGTCGTACAACGAACTCGCTGGCCGACCGGCCAACTGGTCCCATTGGTTGGGTCCCCTACTAAGGGTAGTTTTACGAGTAACCGGTTCCGGGCAGAAGCCGCTAGTGGTCCCTTTACCCCACAAACGGACCAAACGAATGGGACCAAACGAATGGGACCAAACCTACGGGGGTTCTGGGAAACAAGCGGAGGCGCGCGGTGGTCGGTAGAGGGCCGGCAAAGGGCCGGCGGCCGCGGCAACGCTAGTCCACCAACGGAACCAAGAGTCGGCCAAGCGCCTCCGAGATGGCCTCGGGCTCCTCGAGGATGACCATGTGGCCTGCGCCGTCCACCTCAGTCAGCCGGGCGGCCGGCCAGTGTTCCAAGATGACGTCCGACTGGCTGCGCGGGGTTACGATGTCGGCTGAACCCACGATGACCTCGCCTCGCAGGCGGGCCAGACGGTCGGCGGCAGCATACTCAGAGTGGTCGAGAAGGTCGTCAAAGAAGCCCGTGTAACTGGACAGCGGCGTGTCCATCAGCATGGCCACGTGGAACTGCAGCTTCTCCATCTGCGGAAAACCCGCCAGCAAAGCAGCAAACAGCGGCGCAACCCACTGCGCGACCTCAAAGCGGATGCGGTCCATCCGCCTCGGCAGCCGCATGCACGCGTTATACAAACTGCCCAGCGCCTTCGACTCGAGAATCTGCGCCACACCCTTCGCCGCAAAGCGGCGCATCGACGTCGCAATTAACAGCGCCGAGTCAACGCGCTGGTACACCTCGTCCGGCGCGCGGCGAATCACATTGAGCGCCACCATTCCGCCCAAAGAGTGCCCCACGACCACGAGCTTGCCACGGGAGGCGCGCTTGGAAAGGACAGCGAGGACGTCGTCAGCCGCGGCGTCCACCGTGCACTGCGCGGGGGTGACTTCGGGGGAAAGGCCGTGGCCGCGGATGTCGACAAGCAGGCAGCGTGCCTCCGGGAAATGCCGGCGCATGTAGTCCACCTGACTGTAGTAGGCCTCCGCGGACAGGCAGTAGCCGTGGATGAACACCACAGTGATGTCCGAGTCCTGCGGGCCGACCTCGTACCACGCGATGTCCAGGCCATCGTTGCGCACGGTGCCCAAGGAATCGATTCCAGTCAGCCCAGGCTCGTCCGTGTGATTGTGCAAGGACTCGTACATGAGGTGCTGTTCGTTGCGACGCGTCGGCCGCAAACGGCGCGCCCAACTGTGCGCAATCGTCTTTGCTCGAGCCCTATAAATCATGACCTTCCCATAATAGCCGCACCTACCTATATGACCCTATTAGACTAGGACGCATGGCAAACGACCTTTCCGCGCAACTGCAAGCTCGCTTCAACCAAGCCCCTGAAAAGGAGGATAAGCGCCAAGACACTTTCGGCGCGGTGGCTGAGCTCATCAAGAAAGTCACTGGCAGCGCGGAGGGCGTAGAGCGTGAGGCCGCCCTCGAGGACTTGGGCGTGGATTCGCTCGAGCGCATCGAGCTGGCTGTGCGCGCCGAGGAACGCTTCAAGGTGCGCTTTGACGAGGCCGCAATGAAAGACATCCACACCGTCGGCCAACTTACCGAATACCTAGATAAGCACATGGAGGTTTAGCTTTGATTTCTTACCTATCCGATATGGACGGCGTCCTCATCAAAGAGGGCGAGATGGTGCCCGGCGCTGATAAGTTCATCCAGGCGCTCTATGACAATGACATCGAGTTCATGGTGCTGACGAATAACTCGATGTCCACTCCGCGAGATTTGTCCGCGCGCCTGCACAACACGGGCCTGAAGATTCCGGCCGAGCGCATCTGGACTTCCGCCACCGCCACCGCAGCATTTTTGACCACCCAGACGGGCGAGGGCAAGGCTTATGTGGTGGGCGAATCCGGCTTGACGACGGCCCTCCATGAAGCAGGTTGGGTACTCACCGACAACGACCCAGACTTCGTGGTCCTGGGCGAAACGCGCACCTACTCCTTCGAGGCTATTACCACCGCCATTAATCTCATCCGCAGCGGCGCGCGCTTTATTGCCACCAACCCTGATGTCACGGGCCCGGCGCCGCAGGGCGTGTTGCCGGCAACGGGTGCGGTCGCGGCACTGATTACCGCGGCAACCAACCGCGAGCCTTATTACGTGGGCAAACCAAACCCGGTCATGATGCGCTCGGCGCTCAATAACATCGGCGCACATTCCGAGAACACGGTCATGATTGGTGACCGCATGGACACCGATGTGAAGTCCGGCTTGGAGGCCGGCCTGCAGACCATCTTGGTGCGCACTGGCATTAGCGACGATCGCGAAATCCAGCGCTATCCATTCCGCCCGAACCAGGTGCTGGATTCGGTGGCAGATTTGGCTGATCGCGTCACTAGCCCCTTCCCCGAGGACTAGTTCTTCGGAGCTAGGGCTAGATTGTAACGTCAACGCGCGCGCTGAATGCGTGCTCGCTTGATAAGAGCTCGACTTCCCTTTCGAGGGCGGCGAGCTCTTTTTGCGTGCCCGTGATGACTTGGCGGCAGCCGATACCCACGCGTGCCGGTACGACGGCGCGCACAAGTTCGGCGTCACCGGGCATGTCCCGGTACCACCGTGTGCACCACTGGGCGGTGAGTGGATCGTCGCCGGGGACGATGAACTCTGACTCAGTGGTGATGCAGCGTGCCATGGCACGCTCTACTGCCGGGCGCAGTTTGCGGGGCATCCCCGCAATGGTGAGCACGGCGGTGTGCACCTGACCGGCATTGCGGTGCGGCCAGGCGCTGGGTGCCGTTGCAGTGGCGACGGCTTCGTGAACGCGAGTATTCACGCCGATTCTCCTTCGACATGTTTAAAGCAGCGCTTCACAGACCTCCCTAAAAAGGGGCGGCCTCCAAGTGCTGCCAGACGAGCTTCGTCTTCCCCAACGAACTGTCTGCGCGTTGGGGCCGATTCTCCCGCGTCACATGAGCCCCATCAACCCTAAACAACCACTTCAACCCCCGTTTGATAAACCTCAACCGAAGGTTGAAAATTCACACGAGAAACATTAGTTAACAAGGGTTTTCGAGAGCCTCACCAGTAACGCCTATCGCGCCCGACACTCCTTCCAAATCGCTGTGTTCGCCTCCGCCCACAAGAGCTTGGCCCAGTCGCCAAAATCGCGATCCGTCAGAGCCACCATGGCCCAATCCCCCGCCAGCCACAGATAGGTTCCAGACATACCGAAGTGGCCTACAGCGCTGGAAGGCAGCGCGCCCATCCACTGCTGTTTCTCGCCGTGAATCTCAAAGCCCAAGCCCCAGGTGCAATCCTTGAAGCTGCCATAGCCCGGCACAATTCCACGCAGGCCAGGAAACTGTACGCGGCGCATCTCGGCCACAGTGCCTGGGTCCAACAGCTGTGGCGAATAGACTTCGGCGGTAAAGGCCGCAAGGTCACTGACCGTGGTCACCAAACCGTGGCCGGCAGAGCCCTCAAGACGCGTCGAGCCCATCCCCAGCGGAGCAAACACGCCCTCGCGCAGATACTCCGGAAAAGGCATTTCCGTAGCCTTTTCCACCACCTCTGCCGCCCACTCGTAGCCGGCCGAGGAGTAGATGCGCCGCTCGCCCACCGGCTTTTGCTGCTCGCGGGAATCAAACTTCACGCCCGAAGCATGCGCCAGCAGGTGCCGCAAAGTCGAGCCTTCTGGCCCGGCGGGCATATCGAGGTCCACCGCGCCTTCCTCCACGGCCATGGCAACGCCATAGGCCACCACCGGTTTGGTCACCGATGCGACGGAGAAGGCCCTGTCCAGCGCGCCCACCGACTCAACGATTTCGCCGCGATGCAGCAGCGCCCCAGCGATATTGTCAGCTGGCCATTCGGAAATCTTGGAGAACTCACTCATGCATTCCAGCGTACCCAGCCCCATCCTTTCGAAAGGCCAGAAAAACGCTACGTAAACCGCAAGTAAAGGCAAAAATAAATCTTTCTCCCCGAGTTGCGCGCTTTCCAAACCGGAGAATATTTGGGGAACATGAATATTTTTCCGCGAAACAACTCTCAGAATGATGCGCCTGCCCGCCGCGGTTTTAACCGCCGCCGCTTCCTCCAAACCAGCAGCGTCGCCTCCGCCGCGGCGCTGACCGCGGGCGGGCTTAGCCCGGCCAACGCGCAGAGCTCACTTCCCGGCAACAAACGCCAGCTCATCGAGCCGCCAAAGGGCGAGCTACCGTTCCTGCACGGCGTGGCCTCCGGCGATCCGATTCCGGATTCCGTCATCCTGTGGACCCGCGTTACCGCCTCCCCTGAGGCAATGCCGGGCTCCGGCGTGGGCCCCGACGTCACGCTCGAGTGGGAGGTGGCGAGAGATGAGGAGATGCGCGACGTCGTCAAGCGTGGCAGCGTGGTAGCCACAGCCGAGCGCGACCATACCGTCAACGTGGACCCGCACGGGCTTAACCCCGAGACCACGTACTTCTTCCGCTTTCGCGTCACCGACGGCGAGCACGCGGGCAAGGCAAGCCCGGTCGGACGCACGAAGACTGCCCCAGCGGCGAATGCTTCCCCGGAACAGCTAACCTTTGGTGTGGGCTCCTGCGCGAACTGGGAGTCGGGCTTTTTCAGTGCTTATACGGACATCGCCAAGCGGGCGCGCGCTGGCCAGCTGGATTACATGATTTTCTTGGGCGATTACATCTACGAATACGGCGTCGGCGAGTACTCGGGCTTTGGACCGGTGCGCCACCATCACCCGGCGCACGAGATTGTTTCGCTGCAGGATTACCGCGTGCGCTTCGGCCGCTACCGCACAGACCCAGAGTTGCAGGCAGCCCACGGCGCACTGCCTTGGATTGTGGTGTGGGATGACCACGAAACAGCCAATGACTCCTGGGCCGGCGGCGCCGAGAACCACGATCCGGCAACCGAGGGCGACTGGAATTCCCGGCGCGCCGGCGCGATGCAGGCCTACTTCGAGTGGATGCCGGTGCGCATGACGAATCCTTCTCAGGATGGCCACATCTACCGTTCACTTACCTTCGGTGATTTGGTGGAGCTGACCATGATGGATCTGCGTACCTACCGCGACAAGGAGCTTTCCTGGGACCCGGCGGGCTTTGCCAAGGAGGACCGCACGATGCTGGGCTCCGAGCAATATGAATGGCTGCTCGGCAAGCTGGAAACCTCGCAGACCGCGTGGAATATGCTGGGCAATTCCGTGATGTTTTCCCCGCTGAACCTGATTACGCTGCAGCAGCATCCGCAGACCGAAAAGGTATCTTCGGCGCTTTCTTCCAACATCACGGGCATCCCCGTCAACGGTGATCAGTGGGATGGCTACAGCGCTGAGCGACGCCGCGTCATCGAGGCACTGGCCGCCAAGGGCTCCCAGGCGCTCTTCGTCACCGGCGATATCCACACCGAGTGGGCACACAACATCACCCACCAAGGCAACATCATCGGCGCGGAGCTGGTGTGCGCTTCGGTTACGGCACCGAACATCAACGAGCAGTTGAAGCTTCCGCAAAATAACGCGCTTTCCGACGCCGCCGAGCACATCCTGCGCAGCGCCAACCCACACTGCAAGCACGTGGACCTGGATAACCACGGTTATTCCTTCGTCACCGTGCGTCGCGAGGAAGCGGAGATGCATTGGTTGCGCGTGGATGACATCTTGACTCCCGGCTCGCCAGTTCGCGATAGCCTCACGATGACGTGGCGCAAGGGGCAGGGCTTCAAATAGGGGCTTTAAATAAGGAATTTACCCCCGGTTACCCCCAATCTGGTTGCTTGTTAACATTTCCCTGCGCGTTTCGATATCCATTACGCGGCGCGCGGGCGCCGTTGGGAATCTCCCCCTATTCCCCTTCACTTATTGCCCTATCCTCCCTATCGCTCAAGCGCCGTCGCTTCTCCCAGCGGCGGCGCTTTCTTCTGCCGCAGTGGGCTCCGCGCTAGGCACCGCGCTCTGCGTTGCGGTTTCAGCAGGTACGGTGGTGGCGGCGTCGGAGTCAGCGCCCGAGGAGCCCGAGCGCGAGTCCGCCCGAGAGCCGTCCTCACTAGAGCCATCCTCACTGGAGCCGTAATCGGCAGAGCTTTCCGCGCTTGTGGTTGGCTCCGCGGCCTCGGTCGGGGTGGTGGGCCCCGCGGCAGGCGGGGTCTCCGCCGAGGAGGCGGCCTCCTCCCCCGGCGCGACTGGGGCGGGCGCTTCCGAGGTAGCTGCGTCGCGCTGTGACCAGTAGGCAGGGTTTAGCCAACCGGTGCCGGCGTCCTCCGGATTCCAGGAGGCAAAGATGAGCAGTCCGGTAATCGCAAGTGCCGCCAGCAGCGTGGTGGTAGAAGAACGAACGCGCCCACCGGCAGTCCACACGTACTGGAACTTGCTGCTTGGGGTATCCGCACGCCAGATGCCGGTGGCCGGCTTTTCTTCCTTTTCCACATCCGCACTCGCGGGCTTGCCGGGGCCATGGTCCTTGGCTTTGGCAACTTCCTCCAGGGCGGTGTCATCATTGTCTGCGTTGTGGGCGCTAGCGCGCGCTGCGACGCCATCTGTGCTTGCCGACGCCGCCACTGCCGCGCCCAGCCCCTTTTCCGCCGCGGTTTCAGGGGTGCGCTCGATACCGGGCTTTTCCACGGAGCTGGAAGGACCTGCAGGAAATACGCCGGTCGCGTTGCTGGGTAGGTTGTAGTGATCCCAAAACGCCGAGAGCAGCGCGGAGCGGATTGCGCGCTCAACCGCCCACTGCCGCGAAGGGTTGACCTGCACGAGCACGCGGTATTTAACCTGCCAAGGCTGACCCGCAACAGTTGGTTCCACGATGCCGGTGGCAGAAAGGATCTCGAGCTCGCCGGCGACGTCGCCAGCAATGGCCGGATCCTTGATGGCCTGCTGGGAAATCGTACGCACCTGGGAAGTGATTTCCTCAAGGGTCTCGCCCTCGTGGAGCGGCACCGAAAGGTCCACTACAGCGCGGGACCAATCCTGCGAGAAGTTGGTGATAACGCCCGCCGAGCCATTGGGAACCATGACCACCTCGCCCGTGGGCGTACGTACCTTCGTGGTGCGCAGGGTCAGCGCCACCACGGTTCCTTCCACGCCCGTTGTGCCCTCAAAGCTCACGTAGTCACCGACGCCGAATTGCTTTTCCGAAAGGATGAAAAAGCCCGCGAGGAAGTCCCCGATTATCTTCTGTGCACCAAAACCAAGGGCGGCAGAAACCACCGTCGCCGGGATTGCCGCGCCCAGCGCCGGCACGCCCACGTTCGAGAGTGCGGCCAGCACGAGCAAGAAATATGCCACCGCCTGCAATACGTAGACCAAAGCTCCGCCCAAGGCCAGGCGCGCCTTCGTGGACTCTTCGCCTTCCTCGAGCCGCGATTCCAGGACGCGGATGGCCAGCCGACCCAGCCGCGGCACCAACATGCCCAGCAGCAACAACGCGACAAGCGGCAGGACATGGTCGATTCCGACCTGCCACATCCGATAAAAGAAGTAGCCAACGAGGTTCATATTTTTAGATTAGCCAGGATTCCGCAACGACAACCGGCTAAAAGCTAAAAATGCGCTGTTAGCCTTTGTCGCGAGTCAGCTCAAAGTAAAACGGCTTTCCCTTCCAGCTGAAATGTGGACGCGCGATATCGGTGTCATAGCCGCCAACCACGTTGGATTCCCACAGCGGCAGCGCCGGCAGGTCATGCAAAAGGATGGACTGCGCTGCAAGCAGTTTTTGCTCTTGGACCTTTTTATCGAGTTCGGAATTGGCTTCCTTGAGCAGCCTGTCGAATTCCGGGTTATTAAAGCCGGACTCGTTGAGCAACGAGCTAGATGCGAAGACCGGCTCCAGAAAGTTGACCTCCGAGGGGTACGCAGCCTGCCAGCTGGAACGGAAGGAACCGCGCATCTGACGGTCCGTTACGGCTTGCCGGTACTTCTTAAAGGTCGAGAAAGCACGGCCATAAGCCTCGATACCAAGTGTCTCTGAAACCTGTTTAGTTACCGCATCGACCCATTCCGCATGCCCGCCATCCGCGTTATATCCCAGAAGAAATGGCCCCGTCCACGGCGAGATGGCATCAGCCTTTGCCCACAGTTCGCGTGCCTTTTCTGGGTTATAAACCAGCACTTCCTGACCCGGAATCATCCCCATCTCAGGGCAATATTTTTGGGTGGCAAAACATGTAACCGGAGTGACAGTATCGTCCAAGACTTC
Organism: Corynebacterium sp. HMSC06G04; assembly: GCF_001807365.1. Classification (NCBI taxonomy): domain Bacteria; kingdom Bacillati; phylum Actinomycetota; class Actinomycetes; order Mycobacteriales; family Corynebacteriaceae; genus Corynebacterium; species Corynebacterium sp. HMSC06G04. The sequence goes on from NZ_KV788611.1 coordinate 87,639, forward strand.
GTGCGCGATGCGGGTGCGATCGAAGGACATGGAGATGGCGCGGCGTCGCAAAGCGCCGGCCTCTCCGCGGAACATCGGGTCATTGGCCGGGATGGTGATGAAGCTGAACATGGCGGAAGTCTCGTTGAAGCTTCGCCCGTCCAGTTCCTCCTCAAAGCGGTGGATATGCGTGATCGGCACATCCGTGACCAAGTCCAGCTCGCCGCGCTGCAGGGCAGCATAGGATTCCTCTTCGGTCTCATAAAAGCGAAACTCCAGCCCCTCGTTACGGGACTTTCGCGGGCCGACATATTCCGCGTTTGGGATAAGGTTGATCTTTTCATCCCTATCCCAGCGCGCCAGGCGGTACGGACCGTTGCCGATGGGGTTCATGCCATATGCGTCATAGCCCTTCTCGGCTGAAGGATGCATGGGGAAAAAGACCGAATGGCCCAGGCGTTTCACGAAGTTCGCGGTAGGCTCGGCCAGCTCAATGTGGAAGGTTCTATCGCCTGTTACCTTAAGACCACGCATGGTGGGCTCGCCCTCCCCAAATCCCAGAATCGGCTTGAAGAAGTAGGAGGAAAGCATGTTGTTTTGAACAGCTGCGTTCCAGGAATCCACGAAGTCACGCGCACGAACTGAAGAGCCGTCGGAGAACTTCGCATCCTCACGCAAGACGACGTCGTATTCAGTAGGCGAGGTCTGGGTAATCTTCTGAGCAACGTCATATTCCACCTCACCTTCCTCGTTGAGGTAGACCAAGCCGGAGTAGATGAGATTAACGATGGTCGCGGCCGGCACATCGTTGATATCCGCTGGCAGCAGCGGGTTCTGCGGCTCCGCGCCGTCAGTGGTGATGAAGTCAACGCCCGAGATATCCGGGGTCTGGTCTGGGGGAACACACGCCGATAATGCCAATACCAGGGTGGCGGCTGCGCTAACGCTTAATACGCGCTTTAACATGACGTTTTCCCCCTTTCCACTTATATAAGGAATCGCCTCGGAAAGTCCTGAATGATTCCACCGCATAAGCTTATATGATTGCCCAGCTTAAGCAGAAGAAAAGGTGAGTTTTTACACTTAAGTATCCACTTTTTAATTCTGCTTCTTATAGCGCTGGACTAAGTGCTCCACCAACTCATCGGTCAGCTTTTCATCCGAGAGCACGATGTCTAGGTTCTCACGCTGCTCCTTGAGCATTTCTGGATCGAGCAGCGGTTCATCCTCGTCATAGTCCTCATAGGAATCGCCGCTTAAGTCCACGCCGATTTCCTGCAGGATGCCCTTGGATTCTTGGCTTAGAGCTTCCTCATTCTTCGCGGCAGAATCGGAGTCGGTGGCTGGGATGGCCTCGCCGTGGAGCTGCTCCATGGTGTCGGTGAAGGACTCAAGCAGCTCGGTGGCATCGCTGGTGGCGGCCGCACGGAGGCGACCATTTTGCACTTGCTTTTCGATGCGGCGCTGCAGGGCTTTTTCCATCTGTTGGTGCCGCCAGCTGCGCACCTTGGTGGGCTCTAGGCGACGCCCCACTGCCCGGCCTTTGTTCTCGGCCTTACGCGCGAGCAGCATGACCTGCGCCGCAGTATCGTTCAGCGGCGCCCATTCCTGGCGGGCAGGAATGCGCCAGCCGGCCCAGATGCCGAACAAGGTCAGGATGAAGGAAACGACCGGCCCCACCAGCATGCCAGTGGCCAGGTGGTCGAAGGAATCGGCCACGAGCACCACTGCGGCACAGGCCACCGCGGGGATCACCGTGGGCTGATTATCGCCGAAGACGGCTGGCTCGCGGCCCATACTGATGTCACGGATCATGGAACCGCCCGTTGCAGTAAACACGCCCATCATCACGCATGGGATAAGCGGCAGGCCATAGGTCAGCGCCTTCACGGTACCGGTGGCTGCCCACAGCGCGGAGACTATGGCATCCCCGTGAGATTGAATATAGTCCCAGGTTCTGCCTTTGAAGTAGAAGAATCGTGCAATCAGCGCGCCGGCGAAAGCAAGGTAGAGGTATTCCGGCTGCGACATGGCAGCGACAGTGCCGCGGTTGATGAGGACGTCACGGATCATGCCGCCGCCCAAGGCTGAGAACATCGCGATAAAGAAAAAGCCCACAATGTCATAGCCGCGCTGGCGAGCAAGCGTGCCACCGATGATCCCCATCAATAACACGCCGCTGACGTCGGACCAGTAGTACAGCGCCTCAATCAGCGGATCCACCTCAACATTCATGATTCCAGTCTATGGGCAGAGGCGCCCTACGGCAGGGAAGTTCCTAGTCTTTTCCGAACGCGGGAGGAAGCGAGAAAGACATAAAGACAAATAGGCCGCCGGCAATACTGCCAGCGGCCTATTTAGGAGGTGTCTGTACTAGGTACTAGCTACCTAGTACTATCCAAGTTTTTACTTGGTGGTCTTGCCGTCTACACCCTCGGTCTCGATGCGCTCCTTGCGCAGATCCTCGGAGACGCGCTCGGTGTCGGTAACTTGCTTCTTGTTCAGCTCAACCTTCTCAACCGGAACGGTGTCCTTCTCAACGCGGACGCGCTCCTCGTGGAGGGTGACGGATGCTTCGTCATCGGTCAGGTTATTCTTGCCGCGCAAGGAAGCAGCCTCTTCCTCGGAGATTGGGGTGCGCTCGACGCGAACCTCTTCGCGGGTAACCGGAACCTCAACGTTCTCGGTCTCGGTTACGACATACTTGCGCAGGCGAACCTCACCGGTCTCGACGCGCTCCTTGTTAACGTCCAGCTGCTCCTCGGAACGAACCAGGGAATCGCGGCCATCAACGTCAGCGTGGGTGTGGCCAGCGTTCTTGGTGTGGTCTGCAGCCTCGGTGCCAGCAACGTGGTCCTTGTGAGCGTGCTCCTTGTGCTCTGCACCAGCAGCGTGCTCTGCACCAGCAGCAGCGCCAACGCCTGCACCTGCACCAGCGCCAGCAGCCAGGCCAGCCTTGTTCTTATCGGAAACGTCGTGGCGGCCACCGGTGTAGGCCTGCTCGTCCTTCATGGTGTCAACGCCGTAGTGGCGGAAGATTTCGTTCTGGTCGTTTGCGCTAAGAGCCTTGTCGGTGTCAACGCTTGGAGCATCCTTGATGCGCTCCTTGTCGAATGCGAGGATGAGGTCGTCTTCGCCAGCGAACTTGTGGCCGCGCATCGGAACGATGGACTCGCTCATACCAAACAGACCGTGGCTAACCTCAACGAAGGTTGGCTGACCGGAGTTGTCATCAACGAATACTTCCTTGACGGAACCCAGCTTGTCGCCGTTTACGTCGTATGCGGTCTTGTTGAACAGGTCCTTGATATCGCGTGCATTCTGGTTAGTCATAATTTCCTCTTCCTTTAAAAATGGGCAACTATCAGGCCGTTTGGAAAAACTAAGCGTTTGTGCTAGCTCTCTTTACGGCGCCGAAACCCACAGTACGGAAGTCGCGAGATTCCGCCACCTCAATGTGTGAACATCGCCTGTCATAAACCTGTGAAATGTCTTCATTTAGGCGTTAAAAGCCAGCTTATAGGGTTAGATAACGGTTAGGTCACAACCCATAAATTTCTTAAAATTAATGGCACCAGACGCGAAAGGGGGCGTAACGCGCTCAGCGTTACGCCCCATCTCCTTCCAGGCATCACGGCCTAGGGCAAAGAACTTGCAGCTACATGTCGAAGAAGACCCGCAGATCCTCTGCAATGGCATCCAGGCGGGCCGGATCCGGGGACTCCAGGTAGCACTTGAGCTTCGGCTCGGTGCCAGACGGGCGCACGATGACGCGGTCATCGTCCACGGTGTAGAGCTTCATGCCTTGGGCAAACTTCTCTGCCTTTGCAATCTCCGAGCCCGCCAGTTGAGTCGGTGGGGTCGAGGTGATCTTTTCCATGCCGCGGGTAATCAGCGAAAGGTCTTCCACACGGAAGGTCAGCGGAGCGGTGGCCAGGCGGCCCACGGTGGAGTAAATCTCCGCGAGGCGGTCCTGCAGGGTGATGCCTGCGTCCTTGCACTCCGAGGCCAGGCTGGCCAGAACCACCGAGGTGGCAACGCCGTCTTTGTCGCGCACGGCCTGCGGGTCGGGGCAGAAGCCGATGGCTTCCTCGTAACCAAAGCTCAAGTCATGCGTGCGGGCAATCCACTTGAAACCGGTGAGCGTTTCCGCATGCGGCAGGCCGTAGTGCGCGGCAATGCGGCCCAGCAGACGCGAGGAAACCAGCGAGTTTGCAAACGTTCCGCCCACGCCCCGGCGCGCCAGGTAGTCACCCAGCAGGGCGCCGGTTTCGTCGCCGGTGAGCTGACGCCAGACGACGCCGCCTTGCGCACCGTGCGTCGGAATGGCGGCCGCACAACGGTCAGCATCCGGATCGTATGCGATGAGGATGTCTGCGCCGATCTTTTCCGCGTGCGCCTTGCCCAGGTCCAGAGCGCCGGGCTCTTCCGGGTTGGGAAAGGAAACGGTTGGGAAATCCGGGTCCGGCTCGGCCTGTTCCGGCACGAGGGAAACCTCGAAGCCGACCTTCTCGAGCAGCGCGGTGCCCAGCTTTGCGCCCACGCCGTGCATGGCAGTCAGCGCAATCTTGGCGCTGGTGGACTCCCCCACCAGCTTGGCGGCGCGCTCGAGGTATTGCGCGCGGGTATCGACTTCCTCGATGTTGTCTGTGGAACGCGGGACTTCGTTGGCAAACGGCGCCGCAGCAATCGCCGCTGAGATCTCTGCGTCCGCCGGGGAGACAAGCTGCACGCCGTTGGCGTCACCGGTGGCCACGCGGCCGCCCAGGTAAACCTTGTAGCCGTTATCGGCTGGAGGGTTGTGGGAGGCGGTGACCATGATGCCGGCGTCGGCGCCGAGCTCGCGCACGCTATAGGCGGTCAACGGCGTGGGGTTCTGCTTGGGCAGCACCAGGGCACGGCCACCGGCAGCGGAGATAACCTCCGCAGCATCCTGGTAGAAATCGGCCGAGCCGTAGCGGGCATCGCAGCCGATGACCACGACTGGGTTTTCAACCTGCTGTTTTAGCCACGAAACCAAACCATAGGTGGTGCGGATGACCACGGCACGGTTCATGCGGGACTCGCCTGCCCCAACGGCGGCGCGCAGTCCGGCGGTGCCGAAGGCCAGCGGGCCGGCGAAGGCGCCGGACAGCGCGGCTTCGTCGCCAGCTTCAATCCAGCCCAAGACCTCGTCACGGGTTAACGGGTCTGGGTCGTGTTCGGCCCACGTGCGAGCGTATTCAACAAGTGACATTGTTTCCTCGATTCAGCTTCTAAGCCACTAGTTTTCTAGGTCCGCCAGCACCGCGGCGGAGGAAGACAGGCCGAGGCGGGTGGCGCCGGCGTCGATCATCGCCTGCGCGTCCGCGCCAGTACGGATGCCGCCGGAGGCCTTCACGCCGAGACGGCCGCCCACGGTATCTGCCATGAGCTTTACTGCGTGAACGCTGGCGCCGCCGGCTGGGTGGAAGCCGGTGGAGGTCTTGACGAAGTCAGCGCTGGCAGCCTCGGCGGCGCGGCAGGCGGCGACAATCGCGTCGTCGGAAAGCGCGGCGGACTCGATGATGACCTTCAAGACCTTGCCCTGGCAGGCGCTGCGCACGGTGCGGATCTCTTCCTCGAGTGCGTCGAAGCGGCCCTCAATGGCCAGCGCGATGTTGATGACCATGTCGATTTCTTCGGCGCCATTGTCCACGGCAAGGCCTGCCTCGGCGGCCTTGATCTCCGGCTTGACCGCGCCGGAGGGAAAGCCCACCACGGTTGCCACGTGTAGACCCTCGGGAACCTCGACCGGCAGCTGGGACGGGGAAATGCACACCGAGTAGGTGCCCAGGCGCTGGGCTTCCTCGATGAGTGCGGCGACGTCCTGCGCGGTGGCTTCCGGCTTGAGCAGGGTGTGGTCGATCATGGATGCGACGTTGGATGACATTTCTTCTCCTTTAAGCGAGTGTTTCGGAAGCGTCTACAGATTTCGCGCGAGAAACATCTCGCGCCTTGCGGGCCATGATGCGGTCGGCCACGACGTAGAGGACGGCGCCACATGCGCCAACGGCGGTCAGCACGCCGAGGGCGAGGTTGAAGCCATCGCTTACGTCAATGAGCTTTGCGGTGTACGCGATGCCGAGCGGGATGGCGATGTTGATGGTCAGGTTGTAGAAGCCGATGGCAATGCCGGACTTCGCGGCCGGGATGTTTTGCAGCGCAGTGTTGACCAGCGGTGCATACATCAGCGCGAAGCCAGAAGCGAAGGTCACGATGGTCACGGCCAGCACGGCGACGTGCTCCTGCACGAAGAGAGCGGCTACGGCCAGGGAGCCGACGATCATGACAATTGCGGTGTAGATAGTCTGGCGGGAGTTCAGGACTTTGCCGATCTTGCCGGAGAAGACACCGACCAAGATGGCGCAGATGTAGCCCGGAATCATCAGCAGGCTGGCGCGGTCAATGCTCATGCCGTGCAGCTCGTTGGCCGCAAATGGCAACAGGAAGATGTAGCCCAGCTGCGTGGAGTAGATGAAGAACACCAGGGTGATTGCCCACACGTAGCGGCCGTTGGTGAAGAATCCCGGGCGCACCACGGGCGCCTTAGCGGAGCGGATGTGCAGCGTAAATCCAATCACTGCCACGACGGCCAGGAGGAGCCACTTCCAGTTGAACGCCTGCATGAACATGGTCAGCGCGGTGGCGAAAAGTCCCACCAGGATAAGGCCGAGCACGTCCAGGTTTGACTCCACTGCTTCGTCCTCGGGCACCATCTTGTGGATGGCCGGGATGCACAGCACGAGGATGAGCGGCACGAGGAACATCGCGGTCCACGAGATGTAGGTGGAGATAAAGCCGGAGGTCAGCGCGCCAATCAGCAGGCCAGCTTGGAAGGCGGCGGTGGAAAAGCCGAGGTAGGTCTTTTGGTCTGCTTCAGATAGGTGCTTGGTCACGTAGATGACGTACAGGGTTTCCGCGGCGGCCAGGCCGGTGGTCTGGATTAGGCGGGCGGCCAGCACGATGGGCCAAGAGCCTGAGCCCACGAAACCAATAATCGAGCCGACGGCCACGAGGAGCACACCGGTGATCATGAGCTTGCGGATGGACACGGAGTCCGCCAGCGCCGCGTAGACGACGGCGCCGATGCCGATGATGACGCCGGCAAGGGATGCCTGCAGCGAGGCGGTGTTGTCATCAATGCCCAAGCCTTGCGCAATCGGCATGGTCATGGTCTTAAAACCATTATCCACCACGAGGGAAAAGACGAAGCAGAATAGCAGCACCGGTACGGCTGCCTTAGGGTTGAGGGCTGCATCGACGCCGCGCTTTACGACGCCCGATGGCTTAGCGTTTGTAGCTTTTGACATGGCTTTTTAAGCCATCCTTCCTAGTCCAGGCCTGCCAGTGGCAGCGCGAGCTTCATCATGGTGTGGAATGCGGTCTGGCGCTCCTCAGCCGAAAGGTGGGTATCGGCAGCAATGTTGTCAGAGACGGTGAACAGGCCGAGGGCGTTCACGCCTGCCTCGGCAGCGGTGGCATAAAGCGCAGCGGATTCCATCTCGACGCCGAGCACGCCCATGTGTGCCCAGCGGTCATTGACGGCCTGGTCGAAGTTGTAGAAGACATCGGAGCTCAAGACATTGCCGACGTGGATGTGGGCATCCTGCTTTTCTGCCTCATCGACGAGTGCCTTGAGCAGCTTCCACGAAGCCGTCGGAGAGTACTGGCCCGGCAGGTTGTACTGGCTCAGGAAGTTGGAGTCGGTGGAAGCGGCGGAGGCGACGATGACGTCGTGCAGGTCGATGTCCTCCTGCAGCGCGCCGATGGAGCCGACGCGGATGAGGTTCTTCACGCCGTAGTTGTGGATGAGCTCCCAGGAGTAGATGCCGATGGAAGGCATGCCCATGCCGGTGCCCATGACGGAGACGCGGTGGCCCTGGTAGGTGCCGGTGAATCCGAGAATGTTGCGGACTTCGTTGAACTGGACGACGTCCTCTAGGAAGGTATCGGCGATGAACTTTGCACGCAGTGGGTCACCTGGCAGCAGGATGGTCTCTGCGATTTCCGCGCCCTTGGGGTTGATGTGCGGGGTGGCGATTTCGGTGGAAAATTCGTTTGCGTGTGCGGCTTCAGACACGGTGAACTCCTATCGGAAGGATAATGACTTTCAGGCATTACCCTACTCCAGCCAGCACAAATGTCAATGACGCTATTTACATTTGTTCACCTTTATGATACGGCTCACTCCCCTGTCAGAACGCGCTGCGCCGTGTTGTGATCGATGACCAAATGCGTGGCCAATCCTTGCTCGAGTACTACCCGGATGGCGCCGGCCTTTTCCGGCCCGCCGGCAACGAGGACGCGTGCCGGCCGCGCCGCCAGGGCGTCGAAAGTAATGCTCACCGTTCGCGCGTCCACCTCGGGCACGGCCACGCGGCCTTCAGTGTCAAAGAAGCGGGAGCAGACATCCCCCACCGCGCGCTCCAAGATAAGCTGCGTTTCTTCTTCGCTGAGATAGCCCAGGTTCAGCGCCAAAGACTCGCGCGCGGCCGCGCCCACCGTGAACACCGCGACGTCGACATGAGAGCCCATCTCCACGATGTGGGCAATGTGGCGATCTTTTTCCACCCATTGCTTCGTCTCGGCCGAATCGAAAATGACAGGCAGCGGCAGCATAAAGGTCTCCGCATTAAACGCGCGCGCAAAGCCCTGGAGGGTGGCGAAGTCCTTGGTGGAGCGCTGCGTGTGCGAGTGCCCGCCCTTTAGCTGCACCACCTTTACCCCCTCGAGAGGCAGCTGGCGCAGGTGCTCCGCCACGGCGGACATGGTCTGGCCCCAGGACACGCCGACGCTGGAGCCGTCGTGGACGAGCTCTTCGAGCAGCGCGGCGCCAGCTGCGCCTAGGTCCTGCATGAGGTTGCCGCCGCGTGGGGTGGTGACCACGCGGGCGTCGGCAAGCGCGAAGTGCTCCTTTAGCTCACGCACCATCTCATCGGAGCGTTCGCGAGGATCGTTGATGCTGATGACCACGAAGCCCTGGTCGTGCGCATGCTGCAAAAGCTTGGAGACGGTAGGGCGCGAAATACCCAGACACTGCGCTACCTCCGCTTGGGATAGGTGCGAGTTGTAGTACAGCTTGGCCACATCGAGGGCCTGACTATCGCGCGCATCAATCATGATTCCATTCAAGCACGCCCGCCCGGAAACGTAATGCTAACGGTGTACACCCCTATACGGGCCTGTACAAACGGATTAAATTCATTTCCCCATTGTTAGTTAGCAAAATTAATCCAATAATAATCGGTGTCAGCTCCACCGCGCAGCGCTCTCCCCGCCCCCTAACGGCGTAGCCAGACAAACACTAAGACTCCTCCGATCTCTAGAAAGGACGTTGCCGTGCAAAAATCACTGCGCACCTACCTGCCACTGCTTGCTTCTGCTTGCCTGACCTTCAGCATCTGCCCCGCCGCCGTCGCTGCCGATGCTCCGAACACCGAGCTGCCTGAAAGCGCCCTCATTGAAAAGGCCCTCGAAGATCCAGTCGCTGACGAGAGCCCGGCTGAGGCCTCCGACATCGCAACCGACGCCAAGGAGCTTGACGACGCCGCGCCAAGCACCGACGCCGCAGCCCCCTCCGATAGCAAGGTCGGCGACGAGTACAAGGCCTTCTACCACGACCCAGTCGAGCTCGAAGGCTCTGAGCCAGGCCAGCTCTTCCGCTCCGATGCCGTGCGCAATCCCGCCAACACGCTGGGCATTACCAACGTGGGCCCGTACAAGGCACAGCGCATCCTATACTCCTCCACCAACCGCAAGGGTGAGAAGATTCCGGTCAGCGGCATCGTGATTGAGCCGAAGGCGGAGTGGACCGGCAACGGTCCGCGCCCGCTCATCGCCTTCGCACCGGGCACCCAGGGTGTGGCCGACCGCTGCGCACCTTCGCGCAAGATTGCCGACGGCGTGGGTGACTACGAGCAGTTCTTCTTTGAGCAGTACCTGAAGAAGGGCTACGCAGTCGTGGTCACCGATTACGAGGGTCTGGGCACCCCGGGTATGCATACCTACATGGACCGTGTCTCGCAGGCACACGCCGTGCTCGATAGCGCCCGCGCTGCCCGCCAGCTAGAAGGCTGGGATATCAACGCCGATAACCCGGTCATCATCAACGGTTACTCGCAGGGTGGTGGCGCCGCCGCTGCTGCCGCTGAGCTTTACAACGACTACGCCCCGGAGCTCAACGTCAAGCTCGCCACCGTCGGCGCCGCTCCTGCGGATCTGACCTTGCTGCCGCCGGCTCTCGACGGCACGCTTTACTTCCTCTTCGAGTCCTTCGCTCTACTGGGGCTGAGCAACTCCTACGACGTGGACCTGTACTCCCACCTCAATGAGGAGGGCAAGACCGTCCTGCAGAACGCCACCAACTCCTGCACCTTGGGTCTGACCAGCTTCGCGGGCAAGAAGATTGAAGACGTCAGCATCGACGGCAAGAACGTCGACGAGTTCATCGCTGAGGCACCTTACGACAAGATCCTGGCCGACCAGCACATTGGCTACGACGCCCCATCCATCCCGGTGGTCATCACCCACGGCCGCGGCGACGATGTGATTCCTTTCTCCACTGCTGAGCAGCTGGCCAAGGAGTGGTCTGAGCGCGGCGGCAACGTCACCTTCATCCCGAACGATGCCGGCTCGCATGTGGCAGGCACCATCCCGCACATCAAGGAATCCCTGAAAGCAATCGAGTCTGCTTTGCAATAAGCCGACAGCTAGAAGCCAGCTTCGCCACAGAAACGCTTCCTAACATCACCCGTGGTCCGAAAGACCGCAACGATAGAAAGGATTTATCCTATGCGTTCCATGAACGCCCTGCGCCGCGCAACCATTGCCGCCGCACTTCCCGCAGTTGTAATCGCCGGTGCCGCCAACGCCACCGCCGCTGAGACCACCGCTGCCGACGGCGCCGTAACAAACCCGGCTGCCGCCACCACCACCGGCACCACCGCAACCGCGCCGGCTGCCGACGGCGCCGCAACAAATCCGGCTGCAGACTCCGATGCCACTGGCACTGCTAACACCGCAGGCATCGACGCGGACACCCCGCTGAACCAGCTGTCCTCTGCCGACCCTGCTGCCCTCCTGCAGCTAGGCAGCTCCCTGCTCGGCGGCAACCGCCCGGACTTCTCTGAGCTCCTCGGCGGTAACACCGACGCCCAGGCACAGGCCGCCACTACCGACGGGCAGGCCGAAGCTGGCGACAACGCCGGTGAAAACACCGACTCCAACAAGGAGAACCTGCCAACCGGCATCAACGCCTTGAAGCACAAGGCCGCACAGCTGGAGCAGGAAGCCGGCCACAAGCTGTTCGAGCTGGACGTCAACGATTCAACTCACGTCCATGTTGGCTTCGCTGAGACCTACGACCTGCAAAAGGACGCCAAGGCTCTCACTGCACTGCAGCAGACCGCCGAGACCAACGGCATCACCCTGACCGCCGACCGCTAAAGCGGCAGAAAGTCAGACAAAGCACGAAAGTACTTCTTCTTCAGATAGCCACCCCGCGGCGCAGTAAATCACTGCCGCCGCGGGGTAGTTTCAAATTCATCCACAATGCGGTTCACTACGAAGGAACGGTCCTCCCCCCAGGAACGCAAGTAGCTGAGACACCGAATGCACTACGGAGAGTGACATTTTCGCCGCTAATCGCCCAAGGGTAGCTTCGGCAATGCAGCATACAGCACGTCGCACTGCGGACATGTTGGCAACGAGTCTGCGTCTTGTGCGGGAACAAAATAGACTCCGCACAAGGAACGCACACCAGTCCCATCTATGATCTTGCTTGCTAAATGTTCACGGTGGGTGAAGTGTGCGACGGCTCCGAGCTCAACCTCCGCGAGGGTGCGCTTCACATCATGCGTTTCTAGCTCGGAAATGCGCTTGTCGAGACTCCCCGATTCTTCCATTTGGTGAAACTCGTCCCCAGCACGATCCCAGCCCTGTGCGGGCGGGTAGACCGAAGCTAATACACGAACGATGAGCTGCCAGTAGAGCTCCTCGCTGAAGTTGACTCCACGCTGCGGAAAGAACTCAACGATGACTTCATCTGTGGCAATGCGGTCCTCGCCCCGCACCAATTCCACGTATAACTCGATGGTAGCGAACCTACCCAATCGTGCTAGCGGATGGTTTACGTCAAAGCGCGCTGCCCCACCGCCGCGAATCTCCTGCAACGCAGCCAGCACCTCACGCTGGATATTGAGTTCCCACTCCGTACGAATACGCGCCGCCGTCTCCAACTTCAGCAAGCGTTTATCGTCTTCTGTCGGCAATAGCCGAGTAATAGTACCGTTGTGTTCCTCACGCTCCACAAATTTATAGAAATCGTCATTGTCCTCATGACCGCCTTTTGCAAGTCCTGCAGCAACCAGCCAGCGCACTCCAGTTTCAGGATCGGTCCACACCCCGCCTCGCCACTGGGACTGCTTAATCTCTAGCAGACGAATGGAGACAGCACTCCCAATAGCTCCCACGTAGTTATCGGCGGCTGCGGTGTCGGTGAAGGAATCAGCGGTCTTCCTTACGATAGGATGTGCAAGCTCGCTTAACGGCAACAAATCTTCGTAACGCTCATCACCCACCGCACGCATGACGAACGGTTCTTGCCATCCGTCCCTCAAGTCCTCTTTAAGCACTCGAAGCGTGGGACGCCCGCGCCTACTATGCATAGCCCTTTTCGTACCGCAGAACCAAAACTAGAGCAAGTCCGCAATCGTCGCGTCTACTGCACGCGTGGTTTGCTGCTGGCGTGCCAGACGCTGTGCCAATTCAATACGATCCGAATCGCGCTGCTGCTCGAATAGAGCGAGATCGACTACACGGATGCGTCGATGCGTCCCCACCTTAAAGTAGGGGATTTTTCCCTGATCAAGGAGGCGATTGAGAAATGTACGGCTCATGCCGAGCTGCTTAGCTGCTTCATTCGGCGACAACGCAGCATCTTCCTCTGCACTCAGCAAATTGCCACCGTTACGAAGCACCTCTGCGATGTTCTGCATAAGAGTACGTACAACCGGCGATTCGCTCGCTTTCGCAAGCGCATCAAACTCCTCCAGCTGCTGAGGAGTCAGCTTTTCGTCCTGGAGAATACGCATGGTCAACCTCTGCTTCAACACAACATAGTGTGTAGCAATCTCACTACACTATCTGTCGTAAGTGACACTACCGGTAAGATGGGAAAGTGTAAAGCAAAGTGACGCGACACCCCACCACAACGAATTCGTTATCCGCAACCGCTTTGAGACGGCCTCCATCGCCGTCGATGTCTCCATCTCCGTGGTCTTTATCGCAGGTTCCCTCCTCTTCTTGTTCAGCCTCACCAAGGTAGGAACCGTCTTCTTCCTCCTGGACAGCCTCGCCATGGCCGCCCGCGCCGCCATCCGCTTACACCGCCGCATGTACCTGCAAAAGATCGGCGCCGACCGCGAGGTCACGAACGAGGAAGGCTCCTACTACTAAGCCTTACTTACCCGCGGGCACAGTAATGACCTGCACCCCAAGGTCGCGAATCTGCGCGAGGAGCTCCGCTGGCGCGTCCGTGGTCGTGACCAGCTGATGTAGATCCTCGATATCGCCGTAATGGGCCGGCCAGCCAGCCGCTGTGCAATGGCTTGCGCCGTCGTGCCGTTGTCAAAAATGACCGCGTCGTCATCTCCAATCAACTCCGATGCCGCCCGCGCAATCGCCGCCTTCGCCTCCGAGTCTTCTGCCTGCCGCACCCTGAAAGGCTTAGGCGTCCCGCGCCGCTCGACCCGACGCCCCCCATGTGTGCGACCGTCACGCTTACTTCATCCTGCCACACCAACCGGTCCCTCAAGCCCCCGATCCCATCCAGGCTGCAGTCTGCACTGCCGACGCCGATAGCGCGGTGCTTCGCCTCCACCACCTTGGCTGCACGTTCACCGGGGTGTCCCTCAACGAATCGTGCCGACCGCGCTCCACACGGACATCGCCGAAACGGCGAACAAGGCCCGCGAGTTTACTTTCGACAACTTAGTATCCAGGCGCACAGCTCCAGTAAGCTACATACATCCCCTTAAAAAGTCTCACGCACCGAGGAACCTTACCCCATGTCTGATTCACCAAGTTCCGCACTTCCCCAGAATCCTGGCGCGAGCGACGCCGAACTCCAGGTCATCCTCCACGGGGACTCACTCATGTTCCTCGGCTCTGAATCCGCTCTGACACGACTCGATGAGTCTTCTCCTCAGGAGAAGCTCGCTCGCGTCGCCCCGAAGGTGGCGCATAACCTGAGCAAGTCCGCCCGCACGCTGAGCCAATTCCAAGAAAACAGCGGCCGCTACCTCAAACTCTCAAAGGACAGTGCGCAATTCCTCAAAGAGAACAAGGTAGCCGCCGAAAAGATCCGCGCGGGTGTCCTCCGCGTCGGCGACCTCCCCGGCGCCAAAGGAAATGCCGGGTCCATCGTCAAGCACCTGAAGTTCGAAAACACCGCACTTCTCGCCACACCAGCGGCTCCTCTCGCGGTCGCCGCCATCCTCGAAGAAAGCGCTGCACAAGCACAAATGGACCAGGTGCTCGACTACCTCGAAGAAGTCTCCGAGAACGTCCAGAAGCTCATCCAGCAACGCAAGACCGAAGTAAACGGCGATATCAACGGCTTCACTGAGGCCATCGAAGAGGCGTTCAGTCTGCTCCAAAAGACCGGCGAAGTCGGCGCCGTGACGTGGAGCAAGGTCGATGACCTCGATGTCGACCTCAAACGGCTTCAGGGACAGATCATTGGAGAACTCGACGAAGTAGCCAAGGAAATTGCGAAGAAGGCCACCAATCCCAAGAAGGCCTACCAGGCTTTCACTGAGGCCGAGGAAAACGCCACGTACTGGATTTTCCAGCTTGCCCGAGTCATGGTTCTCCAAAATCAGCTGAATATTCTCGAGCTCAACCGCGTCGCCGCCAGCGAACCCGACCACCTCGAGCAACACCGCCAGGGCATCGCCGAAGCAAAGGCCAAGCGTGAGGAACGCATCATCAACGCTCTTAACGCCATCGCCGACAAAGCCAACGACTCCGCCACGTTCAAGGATCTTCAACTCGTCCTCCGCCTCGGCGGCAATACCAAGGCCGCCGAAGCGGGCAACCGCCTCGTCCACCAGCTCAATGAGTTTGCTACCGTCGCCGGAATCGACGCCTACACCCGCGAGTCCATAGAGTCGACCGGCTGGAGCGACGCCATCAAACGCACCGCCGAACGCGCCGGCGACGGCGTCGTCGACACCTACAACGAAGCACTCGGTAAGATCCCCTGGCGTATTCGCATCGAGCGCACCACCCCGAGGTCGAATTGAACCCCCTCTTCGAGGATTAGACAGGTTCCGGCGCACACCTCTCACACTTATGGAAGTTTTTCGACCTGACTGCCGTGCCCAGCAAACTCAACATCCACTACGTGAAGTGCCCCAGGTTTTCAGACTAGCGTTCTTGCGTACAATCGGCGGACGTACAAAGACCCGATAGAAAAGGAGTCATTATGGACGCCGTTTATAGCACCGAAGCGCTCTCCACCGGCGCAGGCCGCGACGGCCGAGCTGTAGTTAAGGATTCCGATCTGGATTTCACCATGACCGCTCCAAAGGAAATGGGCGGCAGCGGTGAGGGCGCCAACCCCGAGCAGCTTTTCGCTGCCGGTTACGCCGCCTGCTACCACTCCGCGCTCAAGGCAGTGGCCAAGGACAAGGGCGTAGATGCCGAGAATTCCACCGTCGGTGCCCGCGTTAACTTGGGCAAGAACGACGAGGGCTTCTACCTCGGCGTCGACCTCGAGGTCACCATCCCAGGTGTTGAGGACGCCAAGGCACAGGAGCTTGCCGACGCCGCACACCAGATGTGCCCTTACTCCAAGGCCACCCGCGGCAACATCGAAGTCAACGTTGGTGTTGCACAGGACTAAGAAGGTGGTCTACTGACGCGCGAGAACTTTCAATGCCTCGCGCTTTTCACTCACAAGTGGACCCTTATCATGGCAGGGTGTTGTTCGAACTATTGAGCCATATTTCCCTGCATATGTCCGTCCCACCTGTCAGAATCGAGTCATGTCTGTTGAAGCACGCGCTTTGTCACTCCGGCGCTTGATGCATGATTCCGCCGCGATTCGGCTCCTCGCCGCGGATAATGCGCCGGTGATTCTGGCGCTGATTGCGAAGTACTTTCCACGCGGCACCCGGGCGCGTCCGGCGGCGGAAGTCTATGAGCTCATGGTCACCGATTTCGAAGTGATTGCCAGCGAGTTTCCCATGCCGCGCACCCCACAAAACTATTGCAATGACTGGGTCAAGGCCGGTTGGCTAGTGCGTAAATCCGGAAGGAGTTCGCGTGGTGAAACACTCGAGCCCAGCGAGGAAGCCCTATCCGCGTTGGAAGCCATTGAGCGCTGGGAACAACCGGTGACCACGGTGACGGCCTCGCGTGTTGAATCCATTAGCTCGGCTCTGCAGAGGTTGGCGCGGGATACCAATGAGGACATCGCCAGCCGCGTGGCCAGTTTGGAGGCAGAACGCGCGCGCATTGACCGCGAGATTGAAAAAGCACAGCTGGGTCAGTTTGAAAGGCTCACCGCCGCCGAGACTGAGGAACGAGTCCAGGATGTGCTCAATATGGCTATGGCGGTGCCGAGCGATTTCGCCAGAGTTCGCCACGATCTTGAAGCGCTCAACCACCAGCTGCGCCGGCAGCTTTTGGATCCGGAAGGCTACCGCGGTGATGTGTTGGAGGAGATCTTCAACGGCGTAGACCACATCGCAGAATCAGATGCGGGCCGCAGCTTCCAAGGCTTTTATTCCCTCCTTATGGATAGGGAACGCAGCGTCTGGTTGGACCAGTGGATTGAACAGGTGCTCGATAGTGAAGCGGGCCAAGATGTGGCACCGGAGAGAAGACGGCAGCTGCGTCGTCTCTTTCGCGATATGGAAGAAACCAGCTTTGAGGTCAACCAGACCATGACGGGCTTGGCACGGAGTCTGCGCCACTACGTGTCCTCGGAGCAGTTCGCGGAGGACCGGCGCATGATTGAGCTGCTGCGAGAAGCCCGCGGCATGGCTATTGATGCCGCGCAAGGCTCAGAACTCAAGGCCTTCCACCGGATGGACACGCCGCTACAGCGCATCGGCATGTCTATTCACTCGGTCTCCCGCATTCGTCTGGCTAACCCTGGACGGGAGGTCGTGGAGGAAGCACCCGTGGCCTACCAACCGGGCGAGGACGACGCACACGCCCTTTATGAGCTGGTACGCGAGTCCGAGATCGACTTTGAGGAGTTGCACGAGGCGATTCGGCAGACAGTGAGCGACTCTGGCCCGTGCACCATTGCGCAGGTATTGCAAGCTCATCCCCCAACACAAGGCCTAGCCAGCGTGGTGGGATTGGTCCATATTGCTGATCAACATCCGCTGCCTGCTGTACGGGAGTCGCAAGAAAAAATCACGTGGACTGAAGAAGACGGTGCTGTACGTGCCGCACAGATTCCCACTATGTATTTCGATCACACAACCGTTGAGGAGCTTCAGTGACCACCGCCAACAGCCCCCGCGTGGATTCTACGCACGAGCCCCCGCTATGGGAGCACGACAAAGGAACGTTGACTTACCACTCGCGCCGCGCCTTAGTGCAGCTGCTCCAAGGACCACTTATCCGCGTGCAGAAGGAACCAGTGCTGTGGTCAGCAATTATCTCTGACGAAGAAAATCTGCGTGCCAGGCTGCACGAGGTATTTTTGGAGCTCGTCATCGATGAGACCGAGGGCTTTGCCTTTACCCGCATGGTGGAAGAAGACAGCCTGAGCATCCCGCAGGTGCTGCGCACGGACAAGCTCAAGCACATCGATACCGCTATCTTGTTGAACCTGCGCCAGGAGCTGGGGCTGGCTCTGCCCGGCGAGCGCGTCATCGTGGACGTAGAAGATCTCCGGGAGAGCATCGGCTATGTCCGCGCGGTGGATAACCGCGACGAGGCCGGATTCACCAAGCGCTTCAACGCGGCTATTAAGCGCATCCAGAATGACTATTCCCTGCTCAGCACCACGGAGACAGAAGGCCGGTTGGAGGTCTCGCCGGTGCTGCGCCAGCTTTTCGATGCCTCCACGGTCACCGCCATCCGGGATGAATACGCCCGCCTGGCGCGAGCCGAGGATACCGAGGAGGACACCTCAGATGACTAAGCACACGGAGCTTTACCCAGGCCAGTATCGCATCAGCCGCATCCAGCTGATTAACTGGGGCACCTTCCATGGCTATTTTTCCATCCCGGTAGCGCGGAAAGGTTTCCTCATTACGGGTGGCTCAGGATCAGGTAAATCCACACTGCTGGATGCCATGTCAGCCGTCCTTGTCCCCCAGAATCACGTGAAGTTCAACGCCGCCTCGCAGCAAGACCTCGGTCGGCACAACGGCCGTAACTTGGTCTCCTACGTGCGCGGAGCGTGGCGGCAGCAGGAGAATACACAGACTGGTGAGATTACCCCGGAATACCTGCGTGAAAGTGCGACCAACTCAGTGGTGGCGTTGACTTACGACAATGGCCAGGGCAAGCAGCACACCCTCATCGCCATTTTTCGCCTCAACGGCGGTGAGAACTCCGTAGGCCAGATCAAGAAGTTGTATGGGCTGGTGCCGGGCGATGAGGACATCGATAAGCTCAGCCCCTTGCTCACCCGCAGCTTGGATAGCCGCAAGATCAGGGCCCTGTATAAGGGCCCCGGCGCGTTCTTTACGCCGACCTATGCCACGTTTGCGGACCGCTTCCGCAAACGCTTGGGGATTAAGAATGTGGAGGGCCAGCTTCTTCTTCACCGCACTCAATCCGCGAAGTCCCTGTCCAGCCTGGACCAGCTCTTTAGGGATTACATGCTGGATGTGCCGGATACCTTCACCAGAGCGGATGAGGCCGTGGAACAGTTTGAGGATTTGCGCCAGGCCTACCTGCGGGTTGAGGACGTCAAGGCGCAGATTGATACGCTCGGGCCGCTGCCCCAACTTCACTCTCAGCGGTCTAGTGCTGAAGCGGATAAGGAGAAAGCGGAGGCGATGAGTGAGGCGCTGCCGGCCGTACGCGCCCGCCTGGTGACAGAGGAACTAGACTTCCGCATCCGTGCGCTCACAGCACAGCTATCGGAGGCCCAGTCGCAGTCGGAGACCCTCAACGCTGAGGTCGCACACCTGGATGATGCCGAGCGCCTGGCCGCGGTGGCTGTTACCCAGCTCAGCGCTGGCGAGCTCGATGCCTTAAGCGCCAAGATAGAAACTGCGGACAAAGAAATTGAGCACCGCACGAAGGAATTCCAACGGTTGGCTGCGGCCGCTGGAGCGTGGACTGATGATTACGAGTTCAGTCCACACGGCTTCGCCGAGCTGCAGGCCACCGCGAAGCTGCGCATCGCAGATTTTAAGGTTGACTTCGCCAACCTCATCAACGAGCAACAAGAAGCTGGCGTGGCCGCCCGGGACGCTGCCACCGCCTGTGCCGCGCTCGATAGCGAGCTGCGCTCATTTAGCTCGCGGCGCACCAACATCGACAAGGCTCTAGTTGAACTGCGCGCGCAGCTGGCTCGCGATACCGGCTATGCCGAATCCGAGCTTCCCTTCGCCGGCGAGCTCATCGATATCAGCCCGCAGCAGGCCGAATGGGAGCCGGTGATTCAAAAGCTCCTCCACGGCTTTGCCGCCACCCTGCTCGTTCCTGAAGCTGCCCGCGACACCATCAACCAGTGGGTCAATTCGCGCAACGTGGGCACCCGTTTGGAGTACCGCACCATTCCGGAGTTTGCATCACCGCAGGCCTCCGCGCACAGCCCGCGGCAGCTTATCCACAAACTGGAATTCCAAGACCACGCCATGGCGCACTGGATTCGCCAACATATTTCGCGCCGCTTCAACTACGAGTGTGTGGACTCGGTTGCGGAACTGGACCATGTCACCACCACCCCGGCGGTAACGCGCGATGGCCTGGAAAGCCGCCCCAAGGATAAAGACGGCTCAACCCGCTTCATCAAGGATGACCGCAAGCGTTTTAGCGGCACTACCTGGTACCGGGTGGGTTCCACCAACACCGCCAAGATTGAGCTCTTACGCGCCCAGCTCACGCAGGCCAAGGCCACTGCTCGTGCCACGGCCAAGCAGGTCCAGAACCTCAACCGGAAGATGGACGTTCTGCGCTCCCAGCGCGATAAAGCCCAGCAGGTGCTGGAAACCTCCTTCCAGGATATCGACACCGCCTCCGCCGAGGCTCACCGGCAGGATCTGCAGGAGCAGTATGACTCGCTGGCCTCCTCCCCGGAGGCCCAAGCCCTCGCCGCAGCCCACGAGCAAGCCAAGGCCAAGCTCAAGGCCGCACGCGCCAGGCTGAACGCCGCCCAGAAGAACCTGGGCAACGTCGAAGGCGAGCTTGAGCGCTCAACCGAGCGCCGCCGTAGCATCGGTATTGTGCCCGCCATCGAGGACCAGGACATCGCGAAAGCAGTCGAAGATGCCCTGCACAAGGGCAAGCGCAAGCTCACCATTGATGACATCGATGCCCGGCGCGATGAGGTGCAGGCTAGTCTTCAGAACACCGCCCGCACCGCCACGCGGCGCATCGAAGACGCCAACGCCAAAATTGTCTCTGTCCTCCACACATATCTGGCCCAGTGGCCGGCGGAGGCCGCGGACCTTGAGCCGCAGGCGAGCTTCGCTGGCGAGGGCATCGAGAAGCTCAAGTTCCTACGCGCCGACCGCCTGGCGGATTTCCGCGCCCGCTTCCTCGAGCTTCTCAACGGCTCCACCGTGCGAAACCTCTCCCACCTCACCACAGACCTGCGCCGTGCTCGCAGTGATATTGAGAGGCGCATGGAATTCATCAACAAGTCCCTGGAGCGCTCTCCCTTCAACGGTGAGCGCACCCTGCGCATCGACGTCAAGGATGCTCGCGGCCAGGTGGTCCAGGATTTCCAGCGGGATCTTGATGCCGCCACCTCCCACAGCTTGGGCGAATTCGGCTCCGATGATACAGAGGCTGCCCTTGCGCGCTACCACGCGTTGGACAAGATCTTGAGCCGTTTGGGCTCGAGCCAGCCAGAGGATCTCCGCTGGCGCAACGTGGTGCTAGATACCCGCCGGCACGTGAGCTTTATCGGCCGTGAGTTGTACCCCGACGGAACGACAGCCAATACCTATCAGGATTCCGCCTCGCTGTCTGGCGGCCAAGCGCAAAAGCTCGTCTTCTTCTGCCTGGCTGCGGCCCTGCGCTTCCGGCTGGCGGAGCCGGACCAAGACGTGCCCACCTATGGTTCCATCATTCTGGATGAGGCCTTTGACCGCGCCGATCCCACCTTTACCCGCACTGCCATGTCCGTCTTTACGTCTTTTGGTTTCCACATGATTCTGGCCACGCCTTTCAAGCTCATCCAGACGCTGTCTCCTTACGTGGATGGCACGATTGTGGTCAAGTACGATGAGCCCATCATCAATGGCCGCCCGCGGGCGCGCACGGGCTATTCGCTTATCGACGCCTCCACCTACCAGGACCCCGACTATGCGCAGCCCTAAAGACCTGCAAGCACACGCGTCAAAATACCTGCGCAATCACTTTGCCGAAGCACTGGCTGACCCGGATTCTGTGCGCGTCGACTGGCCCCTGCACCCGCCCACTGCCACTGCTGCCGCCCGCGATATCGACGCCACGCAGGGCTTCATCCGTGCCTGGCAGCGCTGGCCCCACCAGGAGGACGTCATCTACGAGTCCCGCAATTGGTCGCGCGCGGGCCTTGGCACCAACGACGTTCCCACACGCGCAGTACTCACCGGCGCCGCGCGCATCGCTACCATCGCGGGCCTGATGTCCGACTACGACAGGGCCCTCCAGCGCACCCAGGACATCGCCGCCATCTTTCCGGACTCCCAGGACTTCACTTATACCGTCCGCCGCAGCTATACCCAATGGAAGGATTTAAGCGCCTATGATCTGAAATGCCTAGGACCGTGCCTGACCTGGCTGCGCGCCAACCCTGACTCCGGCGAGTGGGAGCGCGCCGTGCCGGTGGAAGGTGTGGACGGCAAATGGATAGGCACCCACCGCCGCCTGCTCCTGGCACTCCTTGCTCCTTTCGGCATCACGGACTTGGGCCTGCGCCGCAGTGACGCCCGCCTGCGCCTGCGCTACCTCAACCACGCCCCGGCACTCTCCGATATCGAAATCCCCCTCGCCGACGCCGCAACCCTCTTCCCCGACACCCCACCCCGGGTGCTCATCGTGGAGAACAAACAAACCTTCCTGGCACTGCCCACGCTTGCCGACGCCTCCCCTCCCACCGTCGCCCTCCTCGGTGCCGGCACCGCCGCCCACCAACTCCACGCACTGGACTGGCTTAACCTCATCGACATCACCTACTGGGGCGACCTCGACGCCGCCGGCTTTGCCATCCTCAACGCCGTGCGCGCCCATTTCCCCCACACGACGTCACTGCTCATGGACACAGCCACCGTCACCGAATTCCAGCACCTGGCTGTCCCCGACCCCGGCGACGGCTCCGCCACCCTTACCCACCTCACCACCGAAGAGCAACGCGCCTACCGCTGGCTTTACGCCAAAGGAAGACTGCGCATTGAACAGGAGCGGATTCCGTTTATGCATGTAAGTGAGGCAATCAGCAACTGAAGCGTCCTGGGTTTCGTTCCTACCTCAGCCCTAGCGGGTATCGGACGATGTTTCGCGCCGTACAAGATTCACCGCAGCGCTCAACTGCATCGCGCCACAAGCCGGTTTCACCGTTAGGATGGCCACTGCGCAGCCGCGCACTGGAATCCACACAAACCCAGGACGCTTACACGGACAAAACTACGGATTATCTACTTCTTCTAGTCTGGCTCTTTATCCAACGGCAGGCTCGATTCTCCCTCCGCGTCATTTATTTCTTTCGGTCCCTAAGAGCTACCTTCAGTCAAGATCAGTATTCAGTCAAACAGCACTGGAGAAATGAAATCTTAACTGCCGATTTTGATTTGAATATTTGACCTTCACTTGTCTTTTGCCTCTTTTTGAAACGCTAGGAGGCCACTACGATCGGATCCACGGTTGAAACTCGTTTGATTTGAACAGTTGCTTGGGTCCTACGTATTCGTTCGGCGTGCATTTTAAGGTTTAACTTACTAAAGAAAGGAAGCCAATCAGTACCCGTCTTGGAAGAGTCAGCAACGATTACATACCAAACCTTATAACCACTCATTGAAAACTTCTCCCCCTTATCCGGAATCAAATCTAAATGTTCCGTAGCCTCGCAACCATACCGCTCTATAATCCTTTCTTTCATATTCTCCCGATAGTCACCATCTCCGAGAAATGCCTCTAGGGAAACTGAGCCTTGCGCGAACAGGTGACTTAATGTAGCCGATCGGGATTTTCGCTTAACATGCACCATCTCCTTTCCTTTACCCAACAAATCACACATCTCTATAGGCGATGAGGCCCCTGTAGGCCGGATTGTAATTCTGTCAAGATTAAGGAAATACCCCTCAGATTCATCCGTGACGCGCTGGTTAAAGTCCTCTTCCAATTCTGACTTCGGACCACTTCGGAAGACTGTCTCCACTTCAGGAATCGTGCTTATGTAGGCATCGACTTCCTTTACTAGACTTTCATTTATCTCAAACCAACGGCCACTAATCAATGCATAAAGTATGCCTTCCATGCGTTGTTCGGAGACTAAACAATCGTAAAGCTTCCATTTAGGCTCTACTTCTCCGGTACGGGAATAGCAAATTGAAACCTTTCGCCGCTTCAAGGTTTCAATTTTGAAAACTTTCTTTGCCCGCAAATTTTCGCAGTATTCGTCAAGATCAAGATCATCGAAATGGTAGCGTCCAGCACCTTCAATCTCAAAATGGGAGACTGAGGTCCAATCAATGATTTCGGGTGCAGCTAAATGAGTGTCCTGAACTCCACAATTGAGTTCCTTAACCAACAGTCCATCTAAAGCCGTAATCTTGTCTTTCTCACTAACGATAGTTAATTTGTCCACCCAGGGAAAATGCTTAGTGTATTCATCAGATCGAAACTCCATTAAGAACCGTTCGCAGAGCTTGTCCAACTGAGCAGGTTCAATCGCAGTCGTGAAGACCAAAGATTCAGTACCGGACACTCGAGCAACTGGACCCCCACCATTGACATCCCCAGAAATCGCTCTCACGATATCACGATATTCGTCGGGCTCGAATGTATTCACCGCGGTTACTTTACTTGACTGCATATCAGTCGAAAGCATTACGGAATCGAAGGTTCTGCTTGAAAGACTTTTTAACTGCTTTGGGTCAACCATATTGAGCGCAACCCGCAGACCAAAACGAGGTTCTACCTTCGAAAGGTCAAGGAAACTACGGCCGAACCCAAAAGTAAAGCCGAAAATTCTCTCCTCAAATTTCAAAATTAACGCTCCCGCACTATTTTGATTTCTTATAGGCTCAACACTCTGATCCAGAAGAGGCCCGACAAAATCAATCCAATCAGGAGCTTTTGCATCAAAATTTTGATAGACGAAGCAGCCTTCAAATCCTGTTTCTTGAGAAAGGGACACCCGAGTTGCGTTTTTCGTTTTTTCAGAGAGAAGTGCTTGCTCTACTTCAGTAACGGTGCTCTCGAATAAATATACTGTCAAACGGCGCGTTCGCTTCTTCCTAGGCATAGGTAAAGCATACTCGCCCCTTTCACCAGAGATTCTCATCATGAGCGCACCGAAACCCACGACATCAACCTCTTCTGGGACGGCCACCCTGAGTGCTCATTGTGGAGAACAAGCAAACCTGCCTGGCACTTCCTACATTTGCCGAAGCCTCCCCAATCATTATCGCCATCCCTGACCCCGGCACCGACGCCCTCACCCACTCACCACCGAAGAATAGCGTGCCTACCACTTGCTTTACATCAAAGGCAGAGTGTGTATAGAGAAGGAGCGGACTCCGTTTGCGTATACGAGTAATGCTTTTCAAAAGAGGCTCGGGCCAACATAGCGTCACTAGCTGCCCAAACAGGTTAGAAAAATGACCCTCACCTGCCAGTAGCCCCGGTGAAGGTCGAGCAGCTGTACACGTAGTAGGGCTGCTCCTGCCTAGAATTATGCCCAATGAGCACAGAACTAGTCAACGCCTGCTGGGGCGTCCAAAGTAATGCCCAATGCCGGCTGCGCATCGAGCAGGAGCGGATTCCGTTTGCGCATGCGATCACAGAGATCAGAAAAGCTTTCCTCTGATCATACAGCCCCTGAATCATATTGACTCAGATCTGATTCACGTGTTAAATCGAAGTCAACAAGGAGCACAAAATGAACATCCCCACCGACTTCGGCGAGCGCGTCCGCACGCAGCGTAAACTTCGCGGACTCAGCCAAAGAGAGCTCGCCGCCATGACCGATGAAATTCTGTCCCAACCCACCCTGGCCCGCCTAGAGAAAGGCACTTCCACGCCAACTCTCCACCACATCATGGCCCTCGCGTGGGCTCTTGGTATAGATGCCGCTGAGCTTGTGGACGCCACCCCGCTCTCCCAGCGTGTACGCGTTGCCGCCCGTGGTCACCAGGCCAAAACCGAGGAAGCAACACAAACTCTTCTGCCTTATCTCCAGCTACGAGTAAACCTGGATAGCACACATGCCTAAGTCAACGAGCCCCTCGCAACAGGGCGTTGAGCTGGCTGCTGGTTTTCGCGCGAAGCACGATCTCGACTTGGGGCCTGTCGGCGACATCAACAATCTCATGAAGCTCATTGACGCTGACTTCATCGTGCTCGACTTGACGGATGACCTCGATGCACTGACTCTTCGCGATCCTGCTTCAGGTGCCTTAACCGTAGGGATCAGCACGAGTAATAATCCTTTCCGACAGCGTTTCACTGTCGCCCACGAAATCGGGCACATCGTGGCCGGAGACATCACGGAGGATGGCGCTTCCTTACAATGCGACAAGACCCTGCCTTCCGAAACACGCGCAAACACCTTTGCGCGCTGCGTACTCTGCCCTGAAGAAGCGTTGCAAGAGCTGCCTCCGTACGCAGATACGGAAGAGCTATTGTCTGCAGTTGTCCAACAATTCCAAGTCTCTCCACGCGTAGCAGCCATCCAGCTGCACCAAGCAGGACTCATTTCGAAAGATACAAAGGAAGAGCTAAGGAATCACACCGCCAAGGGACTCGCCTCCCGCTTCGGTTGGAAAGCCTCGTATGACCACGCACGCAAGATTGCTGCTCTGCCTCGGGCCTCCGAAAGGCTCGTTGCCGATGCCTACAAGGCCTACGCCAAAGGACTCATCACTCTGTCGACCGTAGCGTTCGCCGAGCAGGTAAGCCCCGAAGAGGTAGCGGACTCTATGCATACCGCCCCAAGTTCGATCAGCCAAAATCTCACAGGTCAGCATGATATTGAGGCAGACCTAGATGACTTCTTCGCCAACGAGTAGCTTCACCATGTCTAGGAAGTTTATCGTTGCGGACACCAGCGTGTTGCTGAATTTCATCTGTGCCAACGAGCAGGACCTGCTTCTCAGATTCGTAGGCGATAACAAACTGCACGTGCCCGCTGCCGTCAGCCACGAAATGCAAAGAAAGCTAGAGGAGGCTCGGTTTCAGTGCGGCGCCCAAACATGGGTATCACTCATTACACATGGATACGTGCACGTGCTTGACGACGACATGGATCGCCTCTTCTGCCGTTTCGGCGTAGTTGGTAGGGGCAATCCG
>NZ_KV788612.1:0-1400 GCF_001807365.1 Corynebacterium sp. HMSC06G04
CGTTGGCAGCACAACACATGTGCACTCAACCAACACACCCACAACTGTGGGCAAAATAATGCTCCTTAGAAAGGAGGTGATCCAGCCGCACCTTCCGGTACGGCTACCTTGTTACGACTTCGTCCCAATCGCCGATCCCACCTTCGACAGCTCCCTAACGAGTTTGAGCCACTGGCTTCGGGTGTTACCAACTTTCATGACGTGACGGGCGGTGTGTACAAGGCCCGGGAACGTATTCACCGCAGCGTTGCTGATCTGCGATTACTAGCGACTCCGACTTCATGGGGTCGAGTTGCAGACCCCAATCCGAACTAAGGCCGGCTTTCAGCGATTCGCTCCACCTCACAGTGTCGCTGCGCGTTGTACCGACCATTGTAGCATGTGTGAAGCCCTGGACATAAGGGGCATGATGATTTGACGTCATCCCCACCTTCCTCCGAGTTGACCCCGGCAGTCTCTCATGAGTCCCCAACCAAATGCTGGCAACATAAGACAAGGGTTGCGCTCGTTGCGGGACTTAACCCAACATCTCACGACACGAGCTGACGACAACCATGCACCACCTGTATAACGACCACAAAGGGAAACTACATCTCTGCAGCGATCCGCTATATGTCAAGCCCAGGTAAGGTTCTTCGCGTTGCATCGAATTAATCCACATGCTCCGCCGCTTGTGCGGGCCCCCGTCAATTCCTTTGAGTTTTAGCCTTGCGGCCGTACTCCCCAGGCGGGGCGCTTAATGCGTTAGCTACGGCACAGAAGACGTGGAAGCCCCCTACACCTAGCGCCCACCGTTTACGGCATGGACTACCAGGGTATCTAATCCTGTTCGCTACCCATGCTTTCGCTCCTCAGCGTCAGTTACTGCCCAGAGACCTGCCTTCGCCATCGGTGTTCCTCCTGATATCTGCGCATTTCACCGCTACACCAGGAATTCCAGTCTCCCCTACAGCACTCAAGTCAGCCCGTATCGCCTGCACGCCCGGAGTTAAGCCCCGGAATTTCACAGACGACGCGACAAACCACCTACGAGCTCTTTACGCCCAGTAATTCCGGACAACGCTCGCACCCTACGTATTACCGCGGCTGCTGGCACGTAGTTAGCCGGTGCTTCTTATACAGGTACCGTCACAAAAGCTTCGTCCCTGTCGAAAGGAGTTTACAACCCGAAGGCCTTCATCCCCCACGCGGCGTCGCTGCATCAGGCTTCCGCCCATTGTGCAATATTCCCCACTGCTGCCTCCCGTAGGAGTCTGGGCCGTATCTCAGTCCCAATGTGGCCGTCCACCCTCTCAGGCCGGCTACCCGTCGACGCCTTGGTAGGCCATTACCCCACCAACAAGCTGATAGGCCGCGAGCTCATCTTGCACCGAAAAACTTTCCACAACTGACACTAAACA
>NZ_KV788613.1:0-4178 GCF_001807365.1 Corynebacterium sp. HMSC06G04
GCAACACCCCTACCAACAAGCCGCTCTCAGCATACAAAGCCTTATTTTTATCTTCAAAGCCAGACAATCGAATGTATGGTTCATACGAACAAGGTATCTGCTGGCAGGAACCAGCTTGCAGAGCTACTTAAGCCGCAAAATCACATTACGCAGTTTGTATTCGTCCCCACCGAGTCAGAATGGACTGCAGTGTTTAGCCCCTGCTGCTTTACCAAAGCGCCAAAGATGCCGTGGATTGATGAATTTGCCTACCTTTTGGCGCGCAAGAAAGAAATTGAGTCACAAGTTCCTTACTACGTCGAAATTAAGCATACGCCGTGGGTAGATACCGACGATGTAGCCTTTTTCCATCGGGCAAGCTACGGAGAAATAGAGTTTATAATGTGCGCGCTTCCCTCCGAATTACCCGATGACCCTTTAGGCCGATTTGATTGCTGCTTCTACAGATCTTTTAGCAGCCACAAACAGTTAAAAGCTGATGGTACGCTGCATCGTTCCATGTCGTACCTTGAGGATCAAAGTGAACCTTTTAAGGATTACGGGTTTGATTTTGACTCCCTGCCAAAGGTCACTGAGTTTCCGCAAGAAACGTTTACACAAGAACACGCGCAGATTATGTGGTCTCAGTTTGGGGAGAATCAGATAGAAGCCATCCTTGCACCACTAGGTGTATCCCCATATGATGACGCTTTCTATGGGGCGGACGGCTATTTGGCCCGCCTAACACCAGCATGCGTTGTCGACCCACACACTAATGAGTTAACAGCAGCTCCCGACTTCGATCCCCCTGCGCGTATCCCGCTAGAAAAATACCAGTTTTTCCAAGGGCTCCACGACGGCCCCCTCCGTTCCTGGTCGTCAACACCCATTGCTAAATAGAAGTCAGATGAAACATAACCTGAGGTGCCGCAAGTTGGCATTGTTAGATTCCAGACGCACCGCAGCCTCGCTGGAACAAGCCCCCGACCAGCCTATCTAGGTGCACTGAAGAAACAACAGGTCTGGTGGATCCTCCCAATCACGAATCGCAGTAAGCCAGTGTTGCCACAACGGGCAGGTGGGCCTGACCCCGACGTGTCTACCTCGAAGTGGTAGACGCAGTATGACACGGGACACAACCCTTAGTAACCGCTAGAGAACCCAGCTTTCAAGCAATTCTGTAAGCGAGGTTTTCTAGCAGGCAAATGTTACGGCATATGGCAGGTATTGATTCTATATACCTAGATTCTGAAGATGTTCAGCGTTGTCGACGCGACGATGAATCAGTGAAACGAGACCCATGATGTCGAGTGCGTCTTGCTCGCTAATATGCCACTTGAGTTGGATTTCGAGGGCCGCAGGGGTGCGAAAAGCAGAAAACCCTTCAGCTAAAAGTTGGGTGCCTGTTTGCTCGTTCCTGTCCGTTGAGCTATTTAATTGATTGATCTTCAATCGCGGGTTATCACCACCGAAGACTGATTGGGCCAGCTTCCTTGCGTCCAAGTCCATCCCAGTAATAAGACGTAAGCGTTCGGCTAATCCCTTGATGCTTTCAAAAACGGCTTCGTATTAGTCTTCCTGAAGAAGTTCTGGGCGTCAGTGCCTCAAGACTTGTTCATGAGCACCGCGTTCCAGAAGCAATGTGCGAAGCTGTTCGCTTCGAAGCTTTGCCTCACTGAGCGTATTTGTTTTGGTGATCCATCTGATTTTTCCCTCCTCTGAAACGAAAAGCCCGTCGAATGACATATTTGCGGTTACCTCGCCTCGGGCTACATTTATGTCACATCCGGTCTTCACAGTGAGCAGATTTCGTGGATCGAATGCAACTGACAACAACTTGACGAGTGACCTGCCGTCATTCTGGCTAGCTTGTTTTCGCTCTACCGCATGTGCAATTCGCGCTCACTTAGTTGTTGAGCCGCCAAGGTTATATCGACTGATACCCGTTTCAGCCAAAACTTTGTTCAATTGACATCCGGTTTAAAGCTCTCCGATGGGTTGTAGGAGCGCATAGAATGGTACTCACCTGCGCCTGTTAAATTTCGATTTGTTGTCCTGGGTAGTGCTTGCAACCATTGGTATCTTATTTACATGGATGTTTGGAGTCGGCGGGACAAAATCCTAGAAGTCGTCGTTAATTCTGGCGTAGATGTTGTTCAATTCTCAGAGCTTCGACGTGCTGAAAATTTGGAGGGTGAATACATTGATGACCTTCAAGTGGATTTATATTGGTTAGGCCAGCGAGAGTTTATTGAAATTTTTGATAGTTTTCCCGGGGACATTTCAACGGTACGTGCGAAGCGTAGGGGAATTGATTTAGTAGAGCACGGGATTTCCGTCAAGGAAATCAGTCGTCCACAAACTAGGAGTTCTTTTGTGAATAGTCAGGTCAATTTCAATTTGGGCAGTGCAATCAACATTCAAGGAGATGGCAATAATGTCAACCAAAACAATGAGTCTGAGCTCCTTAGAGAGATAATCTTGGCCTTGTACGCGAATGGTGAAACTGGGCGAGCTGAAGAACTTCAAAGCGTAAGTGAAAAAGAAGGAAAGAGAGGGGCGTTGAAAACTGTGAGAGCTTGGATGGCTGACAATGTCCTTGCGCCGGCTGCTAGCGCCGCGATTGGCCCTTTAGTGACTCAAGCTCTATTTGGCTCCTAAACGGCTAGATTGATGGAGTGATGTCCGCATGGGCAGCTTGCAACAGTTAATAGATGATCTCGCTGATGAATCGGTACCATTGTCGCAATCGTTAAGGCAATTACTGACGTTTAGTTATCGTGCCGGAGCGGACACATTGCGAGCTTGGGTTC
This sequence comes from Corynebacterium sp. HMSC06G04, assembly GCF_001807365.1. Taxonomy (NCBI): domain Bacteria; kingdom Bacillati; phylum Actinomycetota; class Actinomycetes; order Mycobacteriales; family Corynebacteriaceae; genus Corynebacterium; species Corynebacterium sp. HMSC06G04. Next base: position 2,793 of record NZ_KV788613.1, read on the forward strand.
TAAATGAATTAAATGGTTATCCGAAAGATAGTGAAGTACCGAACTATCGACAAGATGTCTCGTACTGCATCAAGATGTTCTACGTAGGCATGGGTGGTTATCAGAAGCAGACAATTTTGTCTCCCTCCGATCTCCCGCAAAGTCTTAGCTTTGATAGCGATGAGATGACTGCTGTAGGAGCCTCGATTTCGGAACTTGAAATGATAGTCAATGCCGAAGCGGTGCCCTCAATTGAGCTTCCAAAGAAATGGGTAGCTATGTATGCTCAGCTTTTCGAGGAAGGTCAAGCGTCCGGTTTCTCGATGATGGTCTTAGAAAGAGCGATGGTTCAATATTCAAAGCTGCAGTTTAGCCAGGTGCTTTCTAGGACTCGTACCGAAGCTCTCAAGCTATCACTGGAGCTAGAAAAGATTTCTCCCGAGATGCTTTCTCCTGAAGAAACTTCGACCGATGATCTGAAACGAGGGAGAATGAGGACGGAAGTGTTGGTCCAACAGTTCATGGGAGATGTAACCTTCATGCAAGGTGCTACGAACACAAGAGTCTCCGGTGAGTTAAACGACCAAAGGCAAGAAAGAAAACAAGTCAATTTTAACCACATGGAATCTGCAAACATGCAGGAATAAATAGTATTAAGTTGAAACCTGTTCCGCAGGTTCAACAGGTCAAAAGTGGAAAAGTTGGATTCTGAATCAAGACTGCGTTGAAATTCTCTCTAGGTGGGGCCTGATGGGGTCGGTTCTGTTTTGAGATCACGGCTTATCCACCATGAACCCGTGGATGAAAACTTTGTCCGTATCGTGGTGGGATATGGGGATATTCAGGGGGTAAGGCAATTGCTTCAGTTTGGGGACCACATCTGGATCACCGATCCCCCAGAAGCGGTGCAAATTACTGCTGATCTAGCTAGTGAACTTGTGAAACGACATAGTGGGACCACAAATATTGAATCGTAGAGACCAAAGATGGGCATCGGGATGCCGTCGTAACATCTCTGCTGAAACGGCAAGAGGTGCACCAACTATCTAAGAGCCGTCGAGAGTCTTGTGATTGGAGAAAAGTAAGTAACGAGGGCTTTCGCTTCACTCGCGGGGTGGTGGAGTAAAGGTTTCGGAGGTTCAGAGTGTCTTCATGTGCGAGAGCCTCTTAGGACTGGTGAAGCTCCGGCTGAGCCTAACAGAGGCTAATTTCGATGATTCGGTGAAGTGCCAACTATGCCGGTATAAAGTCTTCCCATTTGGTAGAGGACTATTTCAATGAAGGGATTGGCCATACGGACTGCACTGGTTCGATAGGGGGTATAGGAGGGATGGATGGGATTGGGGGAATAGGAGGAACCGAAAGCACGGGTTTCGGACCTGACCCCCATGTGGTGGACACCTGATA
>NZ_KV788614.1:0-1308 GCF_001807365.1 Corynebacterium sp. HMSC06G04
TGAAGTGTCCCGGGTTTTGTTCCTAGGCATTTGCCTTGATTTCCATTATTTCTTGGGCTGGGTTGGTTTCCCAAAACTCTGACTCAACCTCAGCTGGCGTGCGATAGCCGAGACTTTGGTGAAGCCGTACCTCGTTCCACCAATTAACCCATTCAAACGTCGCGATCTCCACGTCAACCACGCTGTCCCACGACCGCCGATGAATCAGCTCATTTTTGTAGGAACCGTTGACGTTTTCGGCCAAAGCATTGTCATAGGAATCTCCTACTGTCCCGGTAGAGGCAGCAATTCCATACTCAGCCAGCCGTTCGTTGTAGACAATGCTGACGTACTGTGAGCCATGATCTGAATGATGAATCAGCCCCGTTGTTTCCTTCGCGCTGACAATCGCCTGATTAAGCGCCTGCAGCGGCAGCGCCTCGGTACGCATTGAATCAGATAGTGCCCACCCGACGATCCTTCGGGAGAACACGTCGGTAACAAAAGCGGTGTACACGAATCCTTTTCTAGTGCGCACATAAGTAATATCGGCCACCCACAATCGGGCCGGTGCCGGGGCGTTGAACTTGCGATTAACTAAATCAGGACGCAGATCTGGTCCCTTCGGCTTGCGGGTAGTAATAGGAGACTTACCTTTACCTTTGCCTCTGACTCCAGCAAGACGCATCAGGCGTGCGGTCTGCTCACGGCCAATGTCGATTCCTTCACGGCGCAGAGTATGCCACATCTTACGGATGCCGTAGACGCCAAAATTTTCTTCATGGACCTCGGCGATGTGCGCGACTAGAGCAGCGTCACGAAGACTGCGGGCACTCATACCACGGGCTTTTGATTGGCGGTATCCACGGGACGTGATGAAACCGCCAACACGGTGGGTGTTTAACGTCTCGCAAATGAACTCGATGGAGAAACGATCCCGATACTCATCGATGAACCGGATCATTTCCGACGTTTTGGGTCGAGTTCCGACGCGAAAAAAGCCGAGGCAGCCTTCAGTAGCTCATTGGTGTCGCGTAGCTCTTGATTTTCACGGCGTAGCCTCGCGTTTTCCGCGGCCAAGTCTTCAGGCACAGGTTCTGGGATGCTTCCCGCACGACGGGCCTGCTGGGTCCACTGACGAGCCGTGTGCCATGAAACCCCCAACTTTGGAGCTACTGCCTTGCACGCGGCTTGCATCGACATATTTTCCGCCAAGATACGGTCCTCTACAAGACGGACCACACGGTCCTTCGCATCCTGGTCAAATTTTCTTGGCATATTCCAGATTTTCCCATCTACTCAGACGGAACAAAACCTGGGACACTTCAG
>NZ_KV788615.1:0-12809 GCF_001807365.1 Corynebacterium sp. HMSC06G04
CGCAACACCCCTACCAACAAGCCGCTCTCAGCACTTAGTAGCTTCCATGTAGCAGACGGATAAACCCCGCTTCCTTTGAAACAAGAGGGAAGCGGGGTTTAGCGTTATTAGAGACAGTGAAGATTGATCTAGATAGATAGTTTTCGTGAAACGCCTGTAGTTGGATTGAATGTGCTTCAGCGTTGCCTTAAAGGTCTAGCTACCTAGTGAGGATTAATGGCGGAACTGGCGCTCGAGCTCGGCCATGCGGGACTCGAACTCTTTGTCCCTTTCTTCCTCGCTCAATTTGGCCATATAGGCCTCCGGAGCGAGCCCGGTGGACAGGTAAATGATGCGGCCGGCCACGCTGACGCAGTGATCGGCGAAACGCTCGTAGTAGCGGGTCATTTGGGCAGTTTCCACGGCCTCGCGCACGCTTGCTTCCCACTCTCGATTCGTCAAGATGGACAAAAGGTAGTGGTTGATGTCATCTACCGCATCATCTTCAGAGGCCATCCGCAGGGCGGTATCGGGGTCCGGAGTCACTAAGATTTCGCGCAACATCCTAATCATGTCGTCGTTTAAGCGTGCGAGCTCCTCAAAATAGCCGATGTACTCTGCGGGCACCACGTTTTCTGGGTGGCGGCGGCGGGCAGCCGATGCCACGTGCTGGGCCAGACGACCCATGCGGTGGAGGTCTTCCACGATGTAGATGGAGGAGACGACCTGGCGGAGATCCTTGGCCATGGGATTTTCGAGCGCGAGCAGCAAGACAGCGCGCTCCTCGCAGCGGTTGCGGACTTCGTCCAGTTCCTCGCGCAAAGACATGGCCTCTTCAGCGGCGTGGAGTTCGGAGTCAATCAGCGCTTCAGAGGCGAGCTTTAAGGTTTTATGGACGATGTCGCACATGATAATGAGGTCGTGCGAGAAGCTATCTAGATGTTCGCGATATGCGGTGCGCATGTCGGAAATGATAGACCACTTTTTGGTCTAATGCTCGTTATGGCTTTATCTATCCGCCCGAATGCATAATTTCCGCACCTTCCGGAACAGTTGCGTCCTCTGGATCGTCCAGCCAACCCTCGGGTAGAACCACCTTGGCGGGTGAGCCTTGACGTCCACGTGCGCCATCCGCGTCGTCGGCAAGCGCCTGCGAATCGGCCCACGGTGCCAGCAATTCGCGCAGGTTATCTACCGAATCCACCCGCGAAAGGCCCGAGCGTACCTCGCCTCCCACGGGGAATCCGCGCAGGTACCAACCCACGTGCTTGCGGATATCGCGGCTGGACTGACGCTCGCCATCGTGCTGCGCCAGCAGCTCCGCATGCCTAATCATAATCTGCGTCACTTCGCCCAAGGTTGGCTCGGAAGGAATTGGCTCGCCACGCAGCTCCGCAGACAGTTCCGCGAAGAGCCACGGGCGGCCGAGGCAGCCGCGCCCGACGACGACGCCGTCGCAGCCCGTCTGCTCCATCATGGCGCGGGCATCGGTGGCTTTGAAGATATCGCCGTTGCCCAGCACCGGGATGCCGGTATCGGCCAGGTGCTCCTTGAGGCGTGCGATCTCATTCCAATCGGCGTGACCGGAGTAGCGCTGAGCGGCTGTGCGCCCGTGCAAGGCGACGGCCGCGGCACCCTCCTCCACTGCGATGCGTCCTGCGTCCAAGTGTGTGTGGTGCTCGTCGTCGATGCCCACGCGCATCTTCACGGTAACCGGAATGTCGGTGCCCTCTGTGGCCTTAACTGCGGCGGCGACGATGTTGCCGAAGAGTCGGCGCTTATAGGGCAGAGCTGAGCCGCCACCGCGACGAGTTACCTTGGGCACGGGGCAGCCGAAATTCATGTCGATGTGATCGGCCAAGTTTTCATCCACGATCATCTTTGCTGCCTTGTAGGTGTACTCCGGATCGACGGTGTACAGCTGTAGCGAGCGTGGATTTTCATCTGGCCCGAACGTGGTCATGTGCATGGTCTTTTCATTGCGCTCGACCAACGCGCGAGCGGTGACCATCTCGCATACATATAGTCCGGAGACCGTTCCGGTCTTCGCAATTTCTTGTTCCCGGCAGAGCGTGCGGAAGGCCACGTTGGTTACGCCCGCCATAGGGGCTAGGACAACGGGGGAGTTGAGCTCGATTTTTCCGATTGCAAGATTCACGCAGCCAATTGTGCTCTTTGGGCAGGTGGCGTGGCAAGTTTGGCGCGTCGTTGTGACGGGGGTGTGTAAGTTTGCGAAGTTTTCGGTAAAACCTCAACAAGTTCGCTAATGTGGTGCATGTAACTTAAAGGGGCTGATCGTGTCGTACGGTTGGCCCTATATATAAAGGAGGATTTACTTTGACCGATAGGATCGGATACGCGCCGTTTAAGGAACTTGTCGTTTCTGCTGAAGAAGCTGCAAAGTTTGTCAATCACGGTGACCGCGTCGGTATCTCTGGCTTTACCGGTGCGGGCTACCCAAAGGCGCTGCCTACCGCCATCGCTGAAAAGGCAAAGGCTGCACACGCTGCTGGTGAGGAATTCAAGATCGATGTCTTCTCCGGCGCTTCCACCGCACCGGATTGTGACGGTGTGCTGGCAGAGGCGGACGCATTGCGCTTCCGCTCTCCGTACAACTCCGATCCGACTCTGCGTAACAAGGCCAACGCAGGCGAGATTCTTTACCAGGACATTCACCTTTCTCACTCCGGCCAGCAGGTAGAGGAGGGCTTCTACGGCGATTTCCAGGTCGCAATCATCGAGGTTGTCCGCATCCTGGAAGACGGCAACATCATCCCGTCTTCTGCAGTGGGCAATAACCTGGAATACATCGAGGCTGCAGACAAGATTATTCTCGAGGTAAACACCTGGCAGTCCGAGAACCTCGAGGGCATGCACGACATTTACAAGATCGAGAAGCTGCCTAACCGCCAGCCAATCCCGATCACCAAGGTTGATGACCGCATCGGTACCCCGTACATCGAGCTGCCGACCGAAAAGGTTGTCGCAGTCGTTGAGACCAACGCTCCGGACCGCAACGCACCATTTAAGGCTCCGGATGAGGTGTCCGAGAAGATCGCTGCTAACTTCATCGAGTTCCTCGAAGGCGAGGTTGCTGCTGGCCGCCTAGAGTATGACAAGTTCATCATGCAGTCCGGCGTGGGTAATGTCCCTAACGCCGTGATGGCAGGCCTGCTGGAGTCCAAGTTTGAAAACATTCAGGCCTACACCGAGGTCATCCAGGACGGCATGCTCGACCTTATCGACGCCGGCAAGATGTCTGTCGCTTCCGCTACCTCCTTTGCACTTTCCCCGGAGTACGCAGAGAAGATGAACGCTGAGGCAGAGCGCTACCGCAAGCACATCATCCTGCGTCCGCAGCAGGTCTCCAACCACCCTGAGGTCATCCGCCGCGTGGGTCTTATCTCCTCCAACGGCATGATTGAGGCCGATATTTACGGCAACATCAACTCCACCAACGTTGGCGGCTCCCGCATTATGAACGGCACCGGCGGCTCCGGTGACTTCACCCGCAACGGTTACATCTCCACCTTTGTTTCCCCGTCTGTGGCAAAGGGCGGCGCAATCTCCGCGATTGTTCCTTTCGTTTCCCACACTGACCACACCGAGCACGACACCATGGTCATCATCACCGAGTACGGTGTCGCTGACCTGCGTGGTCTCGCACCGCGTGAGCGCGTGGAAAAGGTCATCGCTGTGGCGCACCCGGATTACCGTCCGCTGCTGGAGGAGTACTACGAGCGTGCTTCCGCCAACAAGTTCGTCCACACCCCGCACGATCTGAAGACTGCCTTCGACTTCCAGATCAACTTCGCCGAAAAGGGCGATATGCGCGGCTAAGCAAACTCAGCGGCATTTAGCCCCCTGACGAGCAAACATGACTGGCTCCCCGCAATAAAGTGGGGGCCAGTTTCGTTTCTTAAGCGGGGCCTACTAAAATGGTTTCGCGATGGGCCTTTAGCTCAGCTGGTAGAGCTACGGACTTTTAATCCGCAGGTCCCGGGTTCGAGCCCCGGAGGGCCCACATTTGATTCCCCTTGGTAAAGCCAAGGGGAATTTTTTATGCCCACCTTGTGCCTTGATATATCTCATTTATTTATGTAAGAATAGCCAAGCTTTAGGTATTAATATCATCTCTCCCTGTTCGGTGCTGAAAGCAAACTTTTGTTCAGGTAAGGCAAGTCTCTCTTGCCTAGTTCTCAGAAAGAGATGTGAAATCCGGTGAAGAAGATAGTCGTAGCAGGGCAGCCGGATCCGGACCTGGGTTCACGTTCTCTCAACAGGTGCTATGGGGGTTGGGATCGAGGTGGCTGGGGGCGTCAGGCTGCAGGCAACTATCATGCCGATATTCATACGTTTGATTGGAACCGTTTGACCATCAATTGGAGGAAAGTCGTATGGTAGATACGATTCGAGTTGATGCTTTAAAGATAAGACGTTCAAACAAAACAATTCTGGATATACCGCAGTTGACGATAGATGAACGTCCGACGCTTCTTCTTGGGGCAAACGGTGCGGGAAAGTCGACTCTTTTTTCCGCCCTGGCATCAGATTCTTCTCGGCACAACGGGGTCGTCTTAAGGGTGGGCTCTATATCGTTACTCGAGCAGAAATTCATGCCGATTGTGGGTTTCACTTCTGGAGAATACTGCGCTTATGTTGCGTGGCTGTTTGGTCAGGATAGGAAAATCGCAAAGAAACATAGCTTGGAGTGGCTAAACTTTGTTGATCTGTCGAGGGTTGCCGATCAGAGATGCGAAAGTCTTAGCGGAGGGGAACGCTCTAGATTGGCAATCGCTACAGCATTGAATTCTGGGGCGAAAACTCTGCTTCTTGATGAGCCTAGTGCGGCGCTTGATCCCCTTAGCAAGGAGCTCATTACAAAGATTTATCAAAAGATCGTGGAAATGGGGCATAATTTAGTTGTCTCCACCCATGATGCAGGTGAACTGCAGAAACCATTTGAGCGCGTTCTTGTCCTTGACAAAGGCAAGTTGCGATTCGATGGTTCAAGGTCAGAATTCATACATTTAGCATCAGAATTAGACGACAATCCAGTGCACAATCTCGCACGCTCTTTTGTGCGGAGGAGGAACGATGATGGTTCCTAGATTCGGATTCAGGCATTGGTTTCGACGCCCGTCATTGTGGATTTGTCTTGCTGGAATTGTTCTCAGTGCAGTTCCTATATCAGAGCTTGGGAAAACAGCCTATTTCCAGTCAAACGCTGCCCAATCTACTTTAGTGTTCGTTGTTATTGCTCCAGCGGTTTCTGCCGGAATGGCTTGGGAAGCATCACGTTTTCGCGAAATTGCGCAATTGGGGCGAAGCTCTGTAGTTCGTATCTTTAGAGACCGAATGCTTTTATGGTCGCTAGTTTTTCCCGTTGGCTACGTAATGGCTAACCTAGCCCAAAGTGCTGAATCGTTATCGTTCGCGTCCAAATTCTTTTGGATGATGCTGGCGTACTCATGCGTCGTAGGTATTTGCTGGGTGTTGATTGGAAGCGCACTTGGCTTTTCGCTTAAGCCTCTTATTTCTGTCTGTGCTGCGGTTGCGCTTGCATATACTTGGTATGCGATCGTTCCAGCCACTTCTCCGGGGGTTTTGAGGCATTTAGCTGGCGACTTCTTGGCGTGCTGTTCTCTGGATACAACGCTAGATGTGAAAGCAATCGGTATAGCAGTTGCGGGGATTGTGGGAGTGACGCTGCTCGTAGTTTCGGCTGCGGCTTTGCTTAGGCACCGAAGAAAGCTGTACATGGCAGCTTTGCTTTTAGGACTTCTGGCTATCGTAGGTTCTACGTTTTGGGCTCAGAAACTTACAGAATTTGGCCTTGTACAAAGGGACTCTGCGCAGATTGTCTGTGTTTCGGATGTCTGCGCGTGGCCGGAGGTTCCAAAAGAAAACATATTACTGAACATCCAGGCGCGGGAAGCCTTCTCTAAAATAGTGCCAGCTGAGTGGGGAGATTTCTCAAATCGACCGGTGGTGTGGGGAGATTTTTCAGAAGATCACTTAAGCCTAAGTAGCCAACCAACTCTGGAAGGAGTCGTTGGAGAGTTTGTGGATCAAGTCGGAACTGCGGAATTGATTCGTGCAAATGTGCAAATTTGTGGAATTCCGGCGAAAGATTTGGGAATTTCGGTTAGTGGCCTCCCTTGGGATCCTAACCGACAAGTTGACGTAAGCGATGTTGTTCAACGTATCGAGCAGTCGACCTGTGGAGTTAGCGGTTAGCCTGTGAAATCATTTGCGTTCTTGTACTTCCATGGTCACAGAGTTTTTGTGGTCTTGCTGATGATGTTGTTTATTGGTTTAGCTCTAGCCTTCTCTGAAGGCTGGCTGCTACGACTTCCCTGGCTTAGCGGCACTGCAGGGGTGAATGTCGGTACCATATGTTCATTTGCTTATGCGGCGTTGCCAGTAACTTTGTTCCGTAATCAGATTTCGGAGTTAGAAGCTCGTTCTCCAAGGAAGTGGTTAGTCGTAGACAGCACGCTTCTCGTTGTCTTGTGGAGCGTCCCTTGGGTATTTTCCCTGACCGGCGTAGGAAGCGTCAGGTTTGCTTATGTATCCACCGTCCTTATGGGAATAACATTTTTCGCAGGCAAATATTTGAACGTGGATACACTCGCATTGTTGCTTATAGCGCAACTCGTCTTGCAAACGGCTCTTTGGCTATCGGCATCCGAAACGAAATGGCGTTTTGTTCTTTTTGCCCTTGCTGTCCCGCCAGGCCATGTCCCACTTTTAATAAGTGGCCTTTCGCTCCTTGTGAGTATTCCTTCTTTGCACAAATTCAAACGGGCTGGAGCTTAGTCAGTGCCGGCAGGCTAGAACTGCTCCTTTCCCTGTCTAGGGGCAAGGGGGAGCTCATGCTCAATCTAGTCAGACCTTTGAAGTGTTGCTGAAGATTCGCATGATGTGTTGGTTGGGGGCGTTAGCTCTTAACCAGCTTGCGAATAGCCGTCATGGCTTCCTCGAGCTTTTCCTTGGCCAGTTCACCGTCTTCGGCAGCGGCACCGGCTACGCAGTGCTCTATGTGGTCTTGGAGGAGCGTTAAGGAGACATTTTCCAGCGCGGAGGTTACTGCGGAGATCTGTGTGATGATGTCAATGCAGTATTTGTCTTCTTCGATCATGCGGTGGATGCCGCGCGTTTGACCTTCGATGCGCTTCAAACGCGCCAAATACTTCGCTTTGTTTTTGCTGTCCGCGTTATACCCATGCACGTGAGGCTCATGGCAGGCGCAGGTATTTTGCTGGTCAGACATGGTTTTCTGCGTTCATCTAGGGGTTCCTTTCAGGGCGATTTTGTAACGCGCGATTACTCCAGTATATTTTTAAGGCGTTGCTCCAAGGCAATGGGCCCCCATCGTCTAGCGGCCTAGGACACCGCCCTTTCACGGCGGCGGCACGGGTTCGAATCCCGTTGGGGGTACGAAGCTTCTTGCTTCATGCCGACCTTTTAAAGGTCAAAATTCAATATGGCCCTGTGGCGCAGTTGGTTAGCGCGCCGCCCTGTCACGGCGGAGGTCGCGGGTTCAAGTCCCGTCAGGGTCGCCATATTGATAAGCCGGTTCCAGTGATGGAGCCGGCTTTTTCTTTTGCTTTCTTTCGTTTAAGTCCCCGCTCGAGATCTACTGGGGCCATCACTGTGTAGGGGTGAGTTGGGGTGGGGGAGTTGTTTCACCGGGGCGGGGCTTAGAGGCGCGGCGCGTGCTTCAAAAACGTCTTTATGGCGACGTAGAGGGCCGCTGAAGCCGTGAGGTGTGGCTCGGCTCGAAGAGGCGGCGTCGGCAAGCGCACGCGCCTTTACAGCGCCTTATATGGCTTGGCCTGAAATCTTTGCGTGTGCGCCTGCCTATATTTTGCGTTGCCTCATGCGGCCTTTTGAAAAACTGGTGCGCAAGAGTAGAGAAAACCGCAGTTAAACTGCAGATTTGTTTGATTTCAGCAACGTTGTGTAAAGTAACTATCCGTGCCCAATGAGGTACGAAAAATTGAAAAATGGCCCTGTGGCGCAGTTGGTTAGCGCGCCGCCCTGTCACGGCGGAGGTCGCGGGTTCAAGTCCCGTCAGGGTCGCCGAAGTCACTTGTGGCTTCTGGCCAGATAGCTCAGTCGGTAGAGCACACGCCTGAAAAGTGTGGGGTCGCCAGTTCGATCCTGGCTCTGGCCACAAATCAACCCCCTTCTGTAGAAGGGGGTTCTTTTGGTTTGCAGAAATGGTTTAATGGGCCACATGACTACTTCTGTTGCACACCAAACTGACGCCTCCCGTTTCGTAATTGCCGTCGATGGGGAAGAGGCCGGCTTCGCGGAGTACGTCGACACTGCAGAAACCCGCGATTTCCACCACACCGTGGTCCACGAGGGCTTCCAAGGCCAAGGCCTGTCCAAACCGCTCATCAAGGCCGCTCTGGAGGATGAATCCACCGCCGGCAAGCGCGTCATCGCCAGCTGTTCTGCCGTCGCGAGCTTCATCGAGAAGAACCCGGAATACCAGCACCTGCTCGAGAACTAAAACCTAAAAGTGGGCCCCACGTTCGTGTGGGGCCCACTTTGCCGCGCTTGGCGACGTCGCAAAGCAACAGCTAGATGTAATAGTCGGGGTCGACGAGCTTGATGCGCTCTTCCTTCTTACGCGGACGGTTCTTTGCTGGAATGCCAATAGCAATGTGCTCTGCTGGCACATCCTTGGTGACAACTGCGTTTGCGCCAATAGCAGAGCCCTCACCGATGGTGATGGGGCCTAGCACCTTAGCGCCAGCGCCAATCGTGACGTTGTCTTGGACAGTGGGGTGGCGCTTGGTTTGGGTGAGCACCTGGCCGCCCAACGTGACGCCGTGATAGATCATCACACCCTCGCCGATTTCGGCGGTCTCACCAATGACGATTCCCATGCCATGGTCGATGAAGAACCGACGTCCAATGGTGGCTCCAGGGTGGATTTCGATTCCGGTCCAGAAGCGATTGATTTGCGCAAGGATGCGCGCAGGGCCGCGCCAACCGCGCTTCCACATCCAATGACAGATGCGGTGCACCCAGATGGCATGCAGGCCAGAGTAGACTATGGCGTTCTCCACATCTCCTCGGGCCGCGGGATCATGGTCACGGGCATTCGCCAAATCCTCGCGAATCATCTTTAGGACGTTCATGTGGTACATACTACTGGCAAAGAAAAAGCACCCACCAACAAGATGGGTGCTTTTCATTCAAACGACAGGAAAATTATGCCTCGCGGATGTCCTCAAACAGGACGGTGGAGACATAACGCTCACCAAAGTCCGGCAGAACCGCAACGATGGTCTTGCCCTCGAACTCTGGGCGAGCAGCCAGCTTGAGTGCTGCGGAGATGTTTGCGCCGGCGGAAATGCCCACCAGTAGGCCTTCCTCGGTAGCTAGCTTGCGGGAGGTCTCAATTGCCTCTTCGTTGGTGGCGGTCATGACCTCGTCGAGCAGCTCGCGGTCTAGTACCTCTGGGACGAAGTTTGCGCCGATGCCCTGAATCTTGTGCGGGCCAGCGTGGCCTTCAGACAAAACAGGGGAGTCAGCCGGCTCGACGGCAACTAGGTGGAGGTCGGCATTCTTGGACTTCAGGTAGCGACCAACACCGGTGACGGTGCCGCCGGTGCCGACGCCGGCGACGAAAGCATCAACCTTGCCTTCGGCGTCGTTCCAGATCTCTGGGCCGGTGGTTGCCTCGTGGATCTTCGGGTTTGCCTTGTTGGCGAACTGGGAAGCCAGGATGGCGTTGTCGTTGTTGGCGATGATCTCATTCGCCTTGTCGACGGCGCCCTTCATGCCGGCTGCACCTGGGGTCAGGACGATCTCTGCGCCATAAGCACGCAGCAGCACCTTGCGCTCGTTGGACATGGTCTCCGGCATGGTGAGGATGACCTTGTAGCCAAGGGTGGCGCCAGCGAAGGCGAGCGCGATGCCGGTGTTGCCGGAGGTGGCCTCGACGATGGTGCCGCCCGGCTTGAGCTCGCCGGCTTCTACCGCGGCGTCGATAATAGCCTTGCCAATGCGGTCCTTAACGGAGTTAGCAGGGTTGAAGGATTCGACCTTCACCAGCACCTCTGCGCCGAGGCCCTCCGTCAGGCGGTTCAGGCGAACCAGTGGGGTATTGCCGATGGTTTCCAGAATGTTGTTGTAGACAGCCACTTTGAGGACTCCTTGGAAAATATCTTCGTGCGTACCCTAGCTACTGTACACCACGCTACTAGACAAAGCGGTACATAGCTTCTGAACCGATCATTCGGGCACTGGCTGTGGGATTTGGATCGCGCTTTGGCAGTAAGGCGATTTATTCTTACCCCCATTGGCCGGTTATACTGCGGGGAACGTGTTCTTTTACCCCCGAATCGCATGGTGGGTATGGGTGCACCTACTGGTTACCCCCAACTAGGAGAGAGATTCTCATGGAGCCGCATCGCCTCAAAGATGACGACGAAGCCGTACGCGCCGCACTGTCTTCCCTGAAGACCGCAACCGGCATTCCCGTCACGATGTACGGAACCCTGCTTCCCGATAATCGTCTGCAGATCACCCAGTGGGTCGGCCTGCGCACGCCGGCTTTGCAAAACCTGATCAGTGACGCCGGAGTCGGAGTGGGCGGCCGTGTTGTCAGCACGCGCCGTGCAGTAGGTGTTTCGGACTACGCTCGTGCGACCACCATTTCGCATGAAAATGACCGCTACATCCAGGACGAAGGGCTGCATTCCATCGTGGCTGTTCCGGTCACGGTGCAGCGTGAGATCCGCGGTGTCCTCTATGTCGGCGTGCACTCTCCGGTACGCCTGGGAGACAAGGTTATTGAGGAAGTAACCATGACCGCCCGTTGTCTGGAGCAGGATTTGGCGGTTAATTCCGCGATGCGCCGCGCCGATGGCGGTAAGGGCGGCGCTGCCCGCGGCCACGTCATGAATGGCGCGGAGTGGGAGCAGGTGCGCTCCACGCACTCCAAGCTGCGAATGTTGGCTAACCGCGTAGACGACGAGGATCTGCGCAAGGAACTTGAGGCTTTGTGCGATCAGATGGTTTCTCCGGTCCGCGTTAAGCAGTCTACGAAGCTTTCCGCCCGTGAGCTTGATGTCCTGTCTTGCGTGGCGCTTGGCCACACCAACGTCGAGGCGGCTGAGGAAATGGGCATCGGTGCAGAGACCGTGAAGTCCTATTTGCGCTCTGTGATGCGCAAACTCGGTGCGCATACCCGTTACGAAGCGGTCAATGCCGCTCGCCGTATCGGCGCATTGCCCTGATATACATGGTTCTTCTACCCGGATGCCCCTGAAACTTGCAGAAGTTTTTCAGGGGCATCCGGTAGTTTAGGAAGATGTGAAAGACCAATTTATTGTCTCTGGTGGTGCACGGCTCGAAGGCACGGTTGTGGTTGATGGCGCGAAAAACAGCGTCCTGAAGCTCATGGCCGCCTCGCTTTTGGCGGAAGGCACCACGACGTTGACCAACTGCCCGCAGATTCTCGACGTCCCGTTGATGCGCAAGGTTCTAGAAGGCCTAGGCTGCGAAGTAACTATCGACGGCGACGTCGTTACGATTACCGTCCCCGAAAAGCTCCACTCAAACGCGGACTTCGATGCTGTACGGCAGTTCCGCGCTTCTGTTTGCGTGCTGGGTCCGCTGACCTCTCGCTGCGGTCATGCGAAGATTGCCCTCCCCGGTGGCGATGCCATCGGTTCGCGCCCGCTGGATATGCACCAATCGGGTCTGGAGAAGATGGGTGCACGTACCCATATTGAGCATGGCGCGGTAGTAGCTGTGGCCGATGAGCTCCACGGCGCCAACATTCGCTTGGACTTCCCATCCGTCGGTGCAACCGAGAACATTCTTACCGCCGCTGTCCTCGCAGACGGTGAGACCGTCTTGCGTAATGCAGCCCGCGAGCCAGAGATCGTTGATCTTTGCATGATGCTCAAGGAGATGGGCGCAGATATCGAGGGCGAAGGCACCTCCACCATCACGATCCGCGGCGTGGAAAAGCTGCATCCCACTGAGCACAAGGTAATCGGTGACCGTATTGTTGCCGGTACCTGGGCATATGCTGCAGCGATGACGCAGGGGGATATCACTGTTGGCGGTGTCGCGCCCCGTCACCTGCACCTACCGCTGGAGAAGCTGAAGTCCGCTGGTGCCGAAATCGAAGATTATGACAACGGTTTTCGCGTTCGCATGAACGGCCGACCAGCTGCGGTGGATTACCAAACGCTTCCGTTCCCGGGCTTCCCAACTGACTTGCAGCCGATGGCGATTGGCCTTTCCGCCGTTGCCGAAGGCACCACGGTCATCACGGAGAACGTCTTCGAGTCGCGATTCCGCTTCGTGGATGAGATGCTCCGTCTCGGCGCCGATGCGCAGGTGGATGGCCACCACGTTGTTATTCGTGGTCAGCAGCGACTTTCTTCCACCCATGTTTGGAGCTCCGATATTCGTGCCGGCGCTGGGTTGGTGCTCTCTGCATTGTGCGCAGATGAAGTAACCACCGTTCACGATGTCTTCCACATCGATCGTGGCTACCCGAACTTCGTTGAGAATCTCTCGCGTTTGGGCGCTGACATCAAGCGCACCCAGGAGCCGGAGACGTACTAAGCGCTTTACGACGCCCTGTTTATCCCCAGTATGCACCTAAAAATGCGGTGTGTACTGGGGATTTGTGTTGTTTGTGGGGTGGGGGCTAAATTAATCCAGGTCGCAACGAGTTGGCCGAGAGGTTAACTAAGTTGTGGTTCGGATGAATTTTTCTTCACGGATTTGACATTGGTTGAATCGGTGGGTAAGTTATTCCGAGTCGCTTCGAGAGCGAGGAG
>NZ_KV788616.1:0-188581 GCF_001807365.1 Corynebacterium sp. HMSC06G04
CGCAACACCCCTACCAACAAGCCGCTCTCAGCATTTATGACCCTGAGAAGCAAAAGTTGGTCGAGCGTTAGCTGAAACGTAGCCGTCAATCATCACTTTGGTGTCGGCGTGCGGCAGGCGGCGGCCTTGACCGGACGGCCAGCGGCCCCCAGGTCGAGCGGCGAACGCAGCCACACCAGGTTCTTCGCCTTCGGTGCGATGAGCGGATCAACGCAGTCCAGCGACACGTTGGCCGGGATGCGGCCGGTGCGGAAGACGTCGATGATACCGCCGGTCTGGAAGAGCGCGGCACCCGCCTTGGAGGGACTCGCCCTGCACGTCGTCGATGCGGCCGGCGACCACGACGTCGGCTTTACCCAGAGCAATCTTGCTGCATAACCCAGATAAAGATCCAGCCCACTCTCGACTAGGTCGAGGTGGGCTGAACGATTAAACGAAGCTCATCACGGCGCACGACACCCCGCCAGACGGACGAACAAATGAGCAGGCAGCGAATGCGGTTGAATGGACGGTGTCAAGTTTTTCGTGGCTGGGTGAATTTCTTCGCATCATCAATCGCATGCAGAAATCGCGTACATCGTGTAGGCTCACACGCAGCACTAACAGCCCGAAAGAAGAACGAGAAAGCATAAAGGAGGCGAACCGCGATGATGACCTATAACAATCAGCCGCTAGGACGCTTCTTTAAGCAACTCTTCTAACAGGCTGACTTGACCATTTCCCGGGAAAGCGGCCCTGCTTATCCCGGACGTTGGTGCCAGCCGCGCGACCCGCGCGCAAACTTATAAGTCAGCCGCCCAAGCAGGCCCTTTCTCACGAACTGCGTTACGCAAACGCAGAGAAAGGCTCTTTTATGCGCCTGCACAACTTCGCCTCCATTGTTGAAGACAAGACGGTGGCGCAGGCACAACTCGTCGCTGACCTGCCCTTCGTCTACCCACACGTGGCGCTCATGCCTGATGCCCACTTCGGCAAGGGCTCCTCGGTCGGCACCGTTTTCGGCACGCTGCGTGCCGTCATCCCGGCGGCCGTCGGCGTGGACATCGGCTGCGGCATGATTGCCGTGCGGACCCACCTTACGCACGCGGATATCCAGGACTTCGCTCTCGAGGACCTGCGCACCGCGGTCGAAGACTCCATTCCACTCTCGCCCGGAAACTACAACGGTTGGATCATGGACCCGCGCACCGAGGCCCGCACGCGCGAGCTCGCGCAGCTGGCCCAGGACACCGGCGTGGACCTTAGTCATTCGAAGCACTGGCGCCAGCAGCTAGGCAGTTTGGGCGGCGGCAACCACTTCATCGAGCTGTGTCTCGACGAAGAAGATCGCGTCTGGCTGTTCCTGCACTCCGGCTCGCGCGGCGTGGGTAACAAGATTGCACAGAAGCACATCAAAGCTGCGCAGCGCCACTGCGAGAAGCACTGGATCCAGCTCGCGGACAAGGACCTGGCCTACCTCGTCGAGGGCACGGAAGAGTTCGACTCCTACATTGCGGATCTCCACTGGGCACAGCACTTTGCGCTGCTCAATCGCGATGAGATGATGGACCGCTTCCTCGACTGCGTCGCCACCTGGTCCGGCGCGGATCGCGAGAACCTCGAGCTCGAGCGCATCAACTGCCACCACAACTACACCCAGCGCGAGAACCACTACGGTAAGAACGTGTGGCTCACGCGCAAGGGCGCCATCAAGGCGGATGAGGGCGACCGCGGTCTCATCCCCGGCTCGATGGGCACCGCCAGCTACGTCGTGGAAGGCAAGGGCTACGCGCCGGGCCTTAAGTCTGCGCCGCACGGCGCCGGCCGCGTCATGTCGCGCACCCAGGCCAAGGCCCGCTTCACCGAGGAGGACCTTGCCGCACGCATGGAAGGCATCGTCTATCGTCCCGGCGCCGAGTTCGTCGATGAGATTCCGGACGCCTACAAGGACATCGACCGCGTGATGGCCGATGCCACCCAGCTCGTTGAGGTCAAGCACACCCTGCGCCAGATCCTCAACGTTAAGGGCACCTAATCTGCGCCATTAAGGGACCGTCACTTTGAGTGACTGTCCCTTTTGCGCTTTCCGATGCCTTTCCTGCAGCGTCGCACCAGCACGACGCTTTGCCTTATGTAAGGAAACGAAGCGCGTGACTACTAATGATTACTGCTTATTTATCGCGAAGGGCTGGAACCGCTCGGCCGGTCGGAGGTGAAAGCCGAGTATTAAACTGCGTCGAGGCGAGTTGGCGTTCAGCATCGTTGACCAACATGAAAACATCGTCAGCGAAGTAACCGAGAAGCCCGCCCACACCGATGACTTTCTTACGCAGAATGCCAGCGTCGGTGAGTGAATCGAGAGCATCTCGGGCCGTGCTTGTCGATGAAATCCCCAGCTCGGACTTCACGATGGGCACCGTGACCAAAGGCATGGCAGGTAGCTTCTTGAGCAGTTGGAACTCCGTCGAATTCGATTTCAATGCGCGCTTGCTTCCTTGCGCAGTGCGGTGGTGATTGACCTTGTCCATCCATTCTGCTTCTAGGGCGGCGACGCTATCCGCAAGTTCAGCTGCTTTGGTGGTGGCGACTTGTGCAGCCTTGACGAAGAAAGAGATCCATGCCAGCACGTCACCCTCGCGGAATTTCGTGAGTCCGTCGACGTAACGGTCACCGAGCGTTGCCAGAACCATACTGACGGGGAGAACCGTAGCATCGGTGAGCCCTCTGCGCTGCAAAAGCGCGTGAATCTTGGCTCGCCCCACGCGTCCATTCCCATCCGGGAATGGGTGGATGGTCTCGAACTGTGCATGAACCAGCGCTGCCTGAACGAGCGCGGCGTGGTCTGCCCCGTTGAAGTATTCAATGAGATCGTCGAGGAGTCCTGGGACTTGTACAGGAGGCGGGGGACAAAAGCCGCATCGATGGGGTGATAGTCAGACCCGCCAATCCAGTTTTGAGTAGTTCGTACTCCTTGCAAAGGCTTTTCTGCAACGAGCGCTGTCTGCATTGCAACAATGTCATCCAGGACCAGCTCGTCTTTGTAAGCTAAGTCTGCATTGATGGTGTCGAGGATGGCGACATTGCGGGCGACAGCTGTTGCGGATTCTTTGAAACCCCGAATTTCGGAATCTGATTCACGCGCGAGGATCGCCATGGCCACTTTGTCGGAGTTGGGAGCGATTCCCTCGATCCGGGAGGAAGCGACGGCCTCAGAACGGAGCAGGAGTCGCACAACTCCTTCAAGGGAGTGGGTATTGTCTCTCATCCCAAGATTGTGAATCTCCCGCTCGATGCGAACGATACGTCGCGAGAGCTCGGACGGAAGCTTCAACGACATGCTTGCGAGGGGATCGGGAACGAAAGCGTGATACTTACCTCCTTGTTTGGCGCGTCGAGAAAGACCACTGCCATCAGCGGGGATTCATTCCAATTCGCCTGTCTTTGCCACAGCTGACTCCTGTCATGCGCTTGGGGCATTGGAGATAAGACTTATCCCGGTAGATCGATATCCTAGTTTACCGGGATAGCTGTTATCCCGGTGGACTGCGAGCGCAATGCGCCAGATAACTCTTATCGTGAGCCACTGCTTTGCAGACGTGCGGTTGAAGGTGTCTCAGGTTGGGATCGACGGGCGCACCTACAATCCACATGAGTGGTTCGTCGCGCCGCTTCCCTTTTCCGGAAGCGGGCCTGAGCTCTATCTACTACTGGCTGGTCTGGCCAGCCAGTTAGCTAACGACTACACACTCGGGAATTCACCGTTGCTGCCCAGGCGCGCATCGGCGTCGAGGAGCATGGAGATTTCCGCGGCCTTGTCGGCGTCGACGAGGCCGTAGCCGTCAATCATCACCTTGGCGTCGGCGTGCGGCAGGCGGCGGCCGTCGATGACCTCGAAGAGCGGCGCGCGGCCCAACATGCCGGCCTCGAAGCGGGCGTGACCGGCGGCTAGGCGCTGCTCGGCACGCTCGCGCCAAGCAGCTGCAGCGTCAGTGCCGCGCTGCTTGGCGACGGCCTTCTCAAACACGCCCGGGTGCGCGTACACGATGAGCGCGCCGACGTGTCCGAAGCCCAGCGAGGTCAGCGCCGCGGCCTTCACGCTGCGGCCCGCGGCTGCCAGATCCAGCGGCGAACGCAGCCACACCAGGTTCTTCGCCTTCGGTGCGATGAGGGGATCGACACAGTCCAGCGAGACGTTGGCGGGGATGCGCCCGGTACGGAAGACATCGATGAGCCCGCCGGTCTGGAAGAGCGCGGCGCCGGCTTTGGAGTGGCCGGTGAGCGTCTTTTGCGAGATGACGAACATCGGCTGATCCGCGTCGCGCCCGATAGCTGGCCACAAGATGGAGTGCAGCTCGGACTCGTTCGGGTCGTTGGCGTTGGTGGAGGTGTCGTGCTTGGACAGCACCGTGACGTCGTTCGGGCTAAGGCCCAGCCCGCGCAGCGAGCGTGCGAGACGAGAGTTCTCTCGACCACGACCGGCGCCCAGAGCGCCGAGGCCCGGAGCCGGAATGGAGGTGTGGGCGCCGTCGCCGTAGGAAGCGGCGTGGGCGACCACGGCGAGCACCGGCAGGCCGAGCTCGGCCGCCAGCGAACCGCGCACGAGCAGAACCGTGCCGCCGCCTTCGCCTTCGAGAAAGCCGCCGCGGCGGCGGTCGTTGGCGCGGGAGATGAAGCGCTCGTCGATGCCCTGCGCGGTCATGGCGGAGGTCTGCGCCGTGGCGTTCATATCGCCAAAGCCCTGCAGTGACTCGACCTGAACGTCATCGATGCCGCCGGCGACCACGACGTCAGCTTTACCCAGCGTAATCTTGTCGACGCCCTCCTCGATGGACACCGCGGCCGTGGCGCAGGCGCCGATGGGGTGGATCATCGAGC
This sequence comes from Corynebacterium sp. HMSC06G04, assembly GCF_001807365.1. NCBI lineage: Bacteria > Bacillati > Actinomycetota > Actinomycetes > Mycobacteriales > Corynebacteriaceae > Corynebacterium > Corynebacterium sp. HMSC06G04. Next base: position 4,855 of record NZ_KV788616.1, read on the forward strand.
CGTATCCGCCGACCAAGGACTGCATGGTGTGCGCTGCAATGACGTTGGGTAGGGCTTCCTGCAGGATGTCGGAGGGGCGGTCCTCGCCCAAGAAGCGGGAGACGAAGACCTTGTGCAGGGACTCCATGCCGCCGATGCCGGTTCCCTGCGTGGTGGCGACCTGGCCTGGGTGGACGGCCTGCAGGAGCTCGGCGGGGCTAAAGCCTGCCTGGGTAAAAGCATCGACGGCGGTGACCAGGTTCCACACGGCCATGCGGTCGAGGGAGTCCAGCATGTGGTCCGGGATGCCCCAGCGGGCGGCGTCGAAGTTGTCCGGCATCTGCGCGGCCACGGTGCGGGTCAGCGTGGCCTTGCGCGGCACCTTTGCGGTGGCGCCCTTGTGGCGGGTGACCTCCCACTCGCCGTCAGCCTCGCGGATGCTGGTGAACTCTGGGTCGGCTTCGGCGATGTCGCGGGCGAGTGCTTCCGAGCTGACGCTGAAGGTGATGTCGCGGTCCAAGAACACCGTGGTCAGGTCGATGGAGCCGCGGTCAACCAGGTGGTACTTATCGGTGAGCTCGCGGACGCCGGCGCGGGCCACGACCTCGTCGCGGAAGCGCTCGTAGATGTCCTCTTCTGCAATCTGTTCGTCAGTCTCGCCGACGAACCAGCCCGGCGTGGGCTCCTCGTGCCATGCGATGAGGCCGGTCATCCACGCGAGTTCGATGACACCGGCGGCGGTCAGCTCGCAGGAGCCGTCGCGCTGCAGGCCATACTCGGCCTCGAAGCGGGTGCGGCCGGAACCCCAGGAGCTCACCTCGCCGATACCGGCGATGACCACCATGTCGTCGAGGTCGGTGGTGATGTCGCCAAGTTCCTCAGCCAGCTGCGGCTGCACCGGGCGTGCCGGGGAAGGCAGTGCCTTGATGCGGGCGGTGGTGTTCTTGACGGCACTCTCTGCAGCGGACTGCGCAGCAGGCTTCTCGACCTCTAGGGAGGTCAGCGAGAAGCCTTCGAGACCGCCGGTGAGGTCTGCCTCGATCGGGCGTTCGGTGGCGCGGGCGCGGGACTCGGCGGAAGCTAGGTCTAGCAGCTCAGAGGAGATTTCCTCCGGCGACCAGACGTGGATGCCGGCCTTCTGCGCGGCTGGAACGAGGACGTCGTTGCCGCCCATGAGGTGAGTGCCTGCAACCCAGCCGATCTTGGCTTGCGCAAGGGTGACGCTGGCAGGCCAACCAGCCTCGACGTTCCACTTGGCCAGGATGGCGTCGAGCGCGGCCTTGACTTCGCCATAAGCGCCGTCGCCGCCGAAGGTGCCGCGGTTGGGCGAGCCCGGCAGGACTACGTGGCACCGGGTGGGGCTCGGGGCCTTGACCGCGAGGTCAGAGAGGCCGCCGATGAGGCGCTCGACCGACCACAGCAGCAGGCGAGCCTGGGACTCCGTGGAGGAGCCGGCGTCTGCAAGCGAGCCGGAAACAGACGGTGCCGCGAATGGGAATGCCAAGGTTGGGGTGAGCGCTGGCTTGAGAATCTTCACCTCGTTGCCCACGGATTCGCGCTGCTCGGAACCGATCCACTCCACCAGGGAGTCCACGTCGCGGAAGCTGGTGAGGTTGGCCGGAACCAACCACAGGGCAGATCCCTGGCGGCCGTGCTCGGCGTAGAGGCGGCGGGCGAATTCCTTACGGGATTGGGTCACTCGCGATGCCGTCATGATGACGGTTGCGCCGCCTGCGAGGAGGCGCTCGACCACGGCGGTGGCAATGGAGCCCGGTGCGGCGCCGGTGACGAGGGCGACGTCGTCGGCGTAAGCGCCGCGTTCGGTGGACTCGGCGGCTGCGGCTATCTGCTCGAAGTGGGCAGAGTCGACAGCGGTGTTCCCCGAGCGTGCCCACCAACGGGCCTGTTCAGCCACGGTGGCGCCGGCGCCCTGGAAGACGGCAGGCTGCGCGAGCTCGTCGTCGGCTACGATCTCACCGAGTGCTACGCGGGCGAGGCGCTCGCGGGCGGTGGCCCAGGCGTCGTCGAAAAGCACGGCGTGTGCCGCGTCGAAAGAAGGGGTGACGGACTTGAGCCAGCCGGAACCGAGCTCGGCCTCGACGGCCTCGATGACCTCGGTGTCTGGGGCGGTGGCCTCGGCAGGCTCGGCGACGTGGCCGAGCTGGGTGAGGACCTGGCGGGCCACGGTGGCGAGCACGCCGTTCTCACCGGTCACGGTCTCGGCGTAGGCCTCGAGAGCGGCGGAATCCACGACCCCGCCGGAGGCTCCACCTGCGGCAGCGCCCTTGGAGACACTGGCGCCGTGCGCATTGGCGACGCCCTGGACGGCGGCGTCGATAAGCTCGTGCGCCGCGGACTTGCTGGTGGCGCTGGACGCAACCGTGTTCAGGCTGCCGCCGCGGACGGAATCCTCGTCGCGGGAGCCGAGCAGGATTTCGGCCTCGACGTGGGCGACCCAAGACTCAGGCAGGCCCCAAGTGCCGGTGACATACTCGGCCACCGCGGCGGGCTTGAGGCCCGCAGCGCCGAGCAGCTGGCGCAGGCGTGCGGTGACGGCTTCGCCAAGGACGCTGCCGAAAGGCGCGTAGCCAGGGGCGGCGGCGTTGACCTTTTCGCGCAGCGAGGCGACGTCCGCGTCTGCCGCGCCGTCGATTGCAGGCACGCCGATCTCAGCGGACATGTCCATCAGGAGCTGGTTGCGGCGCGAGGAAACGCCGTTGGTGAGCTCCTCGATGGTGTCGGAGTCGTTGATCTGGTCTATGCGGATCTTGTTCTGGAACGCAAAGAGCACCATGATGGCCTCGGCCGCGCGGAAGGTGAGCTCGGGGGCGGCACCTGCGGAAGGCGCAGCCGGGGCAGGACCTGCGGGAGCGAACTCGGCCGGGGCTGGCGCGGATTCAGTGGCTGGGGTGGCTGGGGCGGCTGGGGCCGATGCGGCCTCGACAGTCGGTTCCTCTGTCTCTGGGGCGGTCTCGGGCTCTGGTGCTGCCTGGACGTCCTGGAGTATGACCTGGTCTTGGTCGCGCTCGACGTTGAATACGGGCAGGTCGCGGCCTGCCACGGCCAGGGAGCGCTTGGCCAAGTTGGTCAGGGTTGGGGAGGCGGCAAGGCCGACCTCGATTAATTGATCGACCTCGTCGAAGAGCAGTTCCTGGGTCTCAATCCAGCGCACCGGGGAGGCGAACTGCCAGGACAGCAGCTCGATGAGGAGCAGGCGGGCGAGTGCCTGCGGCTCAAGCGAGGAGGCGTCGAGGCCGTCGAGCTTGCCAGAAGGAGCCATCGGGGCCACGGTGTCGACGAATTCTTGGGTCAGCTCGAACGGTACTGCTACGAGGTTTGGCACGTAGCGGCCGACCAGCGCGTCGAGGTCGAGCTCAGCCGGAAGGAGCTCGTCGAGCTTCTCCGCAAACGCGGCCACGCCATCGCGCAGCACGCGGGAGTGGAACGGGACGTCGATGCCCGGAACCATCACGGCTGCGCGTTCCTTGACAGCGTTGGCGCGGCGGACCAGCTCGCGCAGGCCGGCCTTGGTGCCAGCCACGGAGTACTGCTGACCGCGGATGTTGTAGTTGACGATTTCTAGGAACTCGCCGGTTTCTTCCGCAATGGAGGCGACGTAGGCGTCCACCTCATCGCCGCTCACGCCGATCATGTTCGGACGCAGCGCGGCCATGGCGTACTCGGAATTCCCCTCCGCGTCGCGTGGAACGAGGCTGCCCATCGCGGAGCCGCGGGAGTAGACGATGTCGATGACCGCTTCGAGGTCAAAGATGTTAGCCAGCGAGGCCAGCGCTGTGTACTCGCCCAGCGAGTGGCCAGCGTACATCGAGTTGGAGCCGATGGCGTTGTTCTCACGCAAGCGCTCGGTCTGTGCGTACGCCACGACTGCCAGGGCGACCTGGGTGAATTGGGTCAGGTGCAAAACACCCTGTGGGTGCACGAAGGTCTGCTCGCCGACGCGCAGGGACGTGGGACTCTCGTCGATGATGTGACGGATGCTAAAGCTCAGTGCTTCGCGGGTGTGCTGGTCGGCGCGGCGCCAGACCTCGCGTGCGGCTGGGGAAGCGTCGCGGTCGCCCTTGCCCATGCCCTCGGTCTGGATGCCCTGACCCGGGTAGATGTAGGCGGTGCGCGGCTGCGCAAGCAGTGCCTGCCCGCGGGAGACTACTTCGCCGTCGATGCGGCAGGTGACTTCGAGCGCGGCGTGGATGCCCTTGCGGCCGACGCGCTCGACGACAATGTCAATCACATCGTTCAACTGCACCATTCCGTACATGGAATAGGTCCAGCCCACCACCTGGCCGTGGCGGGCCTCGAGGTGCTGCGCGGTGGCAGAAAGCCACATGCCATGGACCAGCGGAGCCTCGAGAGCCACGAGCTGGGCGGCGTTATAAGAAGTGTGGATGGGGTTGTAATCGCCCGAGACCAGCGCGAATGGGGTCATATCCTGCGGGGCAGTGACTACCGCGCGGTCGATAAAGGAGCGCGGGGTGGAGGTGACCTTTGTCGAGGATTTGCCGCCGCCCCACTCCGGAGCCGGCGTAGGTGCCGCGGTGCCGCTCGCGCGCCCACGGATGGCAAAGCGCTGTACTTGCATAGCGACGATTTCGCCCGCTTTTTCCGGGACGTCGGGGCCGTTGCGTAGTTCGAGCTCCACGGTCACGATTCGCCCAGAGGCGGATTCCTCGATGGAGGTGCACTGAGAGGTGACGTCGATGCGGCGGCCGTCGGCCAGCTGGGCGAGCGGAACACGCAGGTCCACGAGGTGATCTAGGTGCACGGCGTTGAGCAGACCCTCGATGACTGGGTAGCCATCGGGCAGCAGGCCAGAGCCTAGCGCGGTGTAGATGGCCGGCCAGCAGGGGCCGACCAGCACATCGGGAGTGCCCACCGGCAGGGCCGTCTCAGCCACGGGCAGGCCCGCGCCGGTGACAGCGGTGTGCGCCTCCAAAAGAGAGGCAGGCAGGTGGAAGGAGTAGTGCGCGCGGCCGAAAGGCGCCTCCGCGTCGATGCTGTCTTCTTCGATGCGTGGCATCTCGTCGATGACGTCGCCTTGCTCGGCCACCGAGCCCACGCCGGCGAGGCCGCGCAGGAGCGCGTAGACGGCATCGGGCAGGCGCTCGTGGGAGACCACCGGCGAGCCGCCCGTGGACACATCGGCCGGCAAGTCCACAGGCACGGTGACCTCACGGACGTAGAAGGGGCGCTGGTTATCCGGCAGGTTATCCCAGTAGGAGTCGGCGTGAATAACAATTTCCCATTGGCCGGTCTCATCCTGGCGTAGCTCAAAAGCGGAGGCATCCATGTGGAAGGCCGGGTTATCCATCAAGTGGCCATGCCAGACCAGGGTGGGGGAAGCCTTGATGAATTCCGCGGCGTCAGCAACCGCGTGCAAGCGGGAGAAGAGGCGTTGTGGCTCTTCGCCTGTATCGCACAACTGTTGGGTGGTGGCGGCCTCGAAGCGCGCGAGCAGCTCCGCCACGGGCTCATCCTTGCGCGTGATTCCGGCAACCGACACGGGGCCCGGGATGATGCGCACTTGGTCGGCGGTGTAGCGCGGGTCCTGCGCCTGCCACAGCGTGTCTTTGCCAAACCACGTCTTGAGATCGCCGTCGATGGCAGGCACCCACGGCATGGGTTTTACATGTTTGTAGTGCAGCGAGATCCACCAGGCGGCGTCCCGTGGGGACACGCTTGTCGACGCCGCCTCCGGGTAGGTTTCCAGCAAAAGCTTTAAAGCGGCAGGGGCATCGTGGACGTCATCGATGCTTGGGAAAAGGGTGTCGATCTCGCCGTGATCCGCCGGGTTGAGGCGCGCCTCCACGCGGTGGAGAAGGTCGAAAAAGCGGTCATCCCAGGTGGGATCGACGAAGGGGTGGGCCAGCTCGACGAAGCGCTCCAGCCACTGGGCGTAGGTCATCTTCTCGACGTCGCCGAAGTAAGGCTTCGAGGTTTTGTTAAGGGCGGCGATGATTTCTGCGCGGTGGGCCGCGTAGTCCTCGGTGGACAGGGAAGTGATAAGGCGCGAGGCCGCGGCGAAGGAGTTGTCGAGGTCGTGGATATCGGCCAACAGGTGGGATTGGGAGGAGGCCACGCCATTGGTGCCGGTGCCGCGGCCGACCCAGCCGCCGTTGTCTTCTGGCGAAATGCCGGTGGTGTCTACCAGCAGCTCCTTGACCGAATCGGTGGCCTTGGCCTCTTTGGTGGCCATGGCGACGGTGCCGATGAAGACGGCGTCGACAGGCAGGCGCAGCTGACCGTAGCGCAGTGCCCACTTGCCAGTGAGATAGTCGGCGGCGCGCTGTGGAGTAGAGATGCCACCGCCCACTGCGAGCACTACGTTGTTGTGCTCACGGATTGCGGCGTAGGTCTCGAGCAGCATGTCATCGAGGTTGACCCAGGAGTGGTGGCCGCCGGCGTGGCCGTCCTCGACCTGCATGATGATCTGGTCATCCGGGTAGGCGGCAGCGATCTTGAGGACGTCGCGAGTCTGCTGGGCGGTGCCGGGCTTGAAGGAGATATAGGGGAAGCCATCGCTGTGGAGCTGGTTCAGTAGCGAGCCTGCTTCCTCGACTTCTGGGATGCCGGCAGAAATGCACACGCCGTTGAATGAGGCGCCAGCCGCACGCGCCTTGGGCACGATGCGGGTTTGACCGAATTGCAGGTTCCACAGGTAACGGTCGAAGAACATGGTGTTGAACTGTGCCGTGCGGCCTGGGTTCAAGTGTTCTTCCATCACTTTAAGATGGGTGCGGAAGACCTCGTCGGAGTACATTCCGCCGCCGGCCATCTCGGTCCAGTGGCCGGCGTTTGCGGCGGCGGCCACGATCTCGCCGTCGGCGGTCGTTGGCGTCATGCCGCCCAGCATGATGGGCGAGAGACCCGTGAGATCGGAGAATCGGGTTTGGGTATAGAAACGGCCATCGGGAAGCTCCACCAGGCGGGGCGCGAAGTCGCGGTAATCAAGCGGCTCGGGCAGCTCCGTGCCCGGTGTGGCAAGGGCGTCGCGTTGCTCGGGCGTAGCAATCTCTACGATGACGCTGCCGCTGCCGGTGACCAGCGGCTCACTCAGGCGCGTTAGGGAAGCGTCGAGGCTGAGCAAAAACTCCGAGCCTTGTGCTTGCTTTTCAGCGATGTTTGCCTGGATAAGGCTCGGCCAATCGTGTTCTTCGACGAGAATTTCGCGCGCCAGGCCGTGGTCTGTGATTCCGCAGGCAGCTGCCCATTCTTCGGTGAGCTCGGCGGCGGCGTGAAGGCTGGGATGGTGGAAGGGAAGGGCCACTGGAAGCTCGGTGGCGTGGAGCTCGAGCTCGTCGCCGCCTACGGTCCGCTCTGTGAGAGTGGCGTTGTATTCATCCACTGCGCCTTCCAAGGCGGTGCGCGTGGCTGCGAGGTAGTCCGGGGAACCGGATAACGCGAAGGCCCGGCGGCCGTTGACCACGGCTATGACGGCATCGCCTTGGAGGCGTTCCTCCACGAACTCGCGCGTGAGTCCGCGCAGCGCCAGCATGTGCGAGCGGGCGTCGACGCTGCCGTGGCTTGCCGACGCCGCCGTTCCCATCACTAGTGCCAAGCTCAGCGCCTCCTGCGGGTCGTGCAGCGCCAGCACTCCGAGGGAGCCTTGGGAGTGGCCGAGTGCTCTTTCCGGACGCAGGCCCAGCTGCGCGAGATGCTCCACTGCGGCGATCTGCCCGAGCACGATTCCCGGGATGGAATAGGCGGGGAAGACGTCTGCGTCCTGGACGTTGTCCTCGCCGTCTATAAGTTCCTGCAGGCGGCCGAAGACGCCGGGGCAGGTTGACGCGATTTGGCGCGCGACTGGGGCGGTGGTGGTGCGGGCGGATTCGAGGAGCTCGACCAGGCGGGTGCGAACCTGTGGCTGCGCGGCGGCCTGTGCGAGTGCCTTCTGCCAGGCAGAACCCTGGCCGGCGAAGAGGATGGTGGCGCCAGTTAGGCGGTGAAGTGGTGTCAGGGATGACAAATGCATCGGGTTATTACCTCGGAGTTTTTTGGTTGGAAGAAAAAAGAGGAGAGGAAGTAAAACCGCGTTAAAGAATAGTTAGCTATAACAAAATAAACGCGATGACGACACGGTATCTTACGCAGGCGTAAGTTTGCAGCCTTATTCGCTCAAAATGTGAGGTTTTACTCAACTTTGGGGGTGGCTGGAAGAATTACAGAAAACGCTCGGCCACAGCGCGGCGGCGGAGTTTGCCCAGGCCATCGCGGCCTAGGTCTGGAACCACGATGAACTCGCGCGGGACCTTATAGCGGGCGAGCTGGCCACGGCACCACTCGCGGAGTTCTTCCTGCGTGGGCTGCGCGGCATCCGCGGGCGCGCCGGGTTGGGCGCTGGCGAGCACGATGCAGGCTACGACGTCTTCGGAGCCGTCGGGGCGAGGGCGGCCGATAACGGCGGCGTCGGCAAGCGTAGGGTGAGAAAGCAGCACCTCTTCGACCTCGCCGGGGTAGACGTTGAAACCGCCGGTGATGATGGTCTCTTTGAGGCGGGCGCGCAGGGTGATAAAGCCATCGGCGTCCTGAGTGGCGAGGTCGCCCGTGCGCAGCCATCCGTCCTGGAAAGCGGTGCGGGTGGCCTCCGGATTGTGGAGGTAGCCGGAAAAGACCTGTGGCCCGCGCACGAGTAGCTCCCCGGTGTCGGGGTCGATGCGTACCTGCGTATCCGGCATGGGGATGCCAATGCAGCCGGCGCGGCGGTGTTCGTTCAAAGGATTGCAGGTCACAACGGGCGCGGCCTCGGTAAGCCCATAGCCTTCCACGAGGAAGCCGTGGGCTTGAGTCTCCCACTGGCCGATGGTTGCAGAGGGCAGCGTCGCGGCGCCGGAGATGGCTTGGGCGATCTTCGGAAGCTCCGGTGCGGCGTCCACAATGCGCTGATAAACCGTAGGGACCGCGGGCAGCCAGGTGGGAGGGGCTGCCGCAATTGCCGCAAGGATAAGCTCTAGGCGCGGGGCAGGCACGAGGCTAATCGACGCCCCCGTGACCACACCTACCGTCAGCGACATGGTCAGGCCATAGGAGTGGAACAGCGGCAAAACCGCCATCGCTTGTGGGTGCTCCTCCGGTAGGCACCAGTGGGCCATTTGCAGTGCGTTGGCGGCGAGGTTGCCATGAGAGAGCATGGCGCCCTTGGGGGTGCCCGTGGTGCCGGAGGTGTAGAGGATGAGTGCGAGATCGTCTTTGTTTACTTCGGCCCGTGGCGTTTGCTTCTTACCCTCGGCGAGGAAATCTTCCCAGTCTGCGTCGGCGTCGATGACGTGCTCAAGCTGCGGCAACTCGCGGAAGATGCCTACCGCCGGCCCCTGTGCGATGGCTACGCGGGCGCCATGGTGGGCCACCATCGGGGTCAGTTCATGCGTGGTGAACTGGGGATTGTGCTCCACCACGGCAGCGCCCAAGCGCAGTGCCGCATAAAAGGCAATGACGTGGGCGGGGCGGTTAGCAAGCGCCAAGGCCACGAAGTCGCCGCGCTGCACGCCGCGGGCGCTCAGTGCGCTGGCGGCCCGGTTGATCTCGGCGTCGAGCTGCGCATAAGAAAGTTCTTCGCCCATATAACGCAGCGCCACCCGCTCGGGGTGCGCGGCGATGGTCTCAGCCAGTTGGCTAAGGAGCGTGGCGTTGCCGTAGTCCAACGAGGTGGGCGTCCATTCGCCGTAGAAGCGGTGCCAGGGCTGAGAAGAAGAAAACTGCATCGCTTTTAAGCTTAGCCCTGGCTGCTATGGCGGGCCTAAACCGCTAGCTGTGGTTTCCGGACTTTAGGCGCTGCAGCAGATCCGCCTGCACTTCGCGGCGGCGAATCTTGCCTAGCTGGTCTGCGGCAAGGTGCTCGAAGTGGTAGAAGGTGCGCGGCACCTTGTAACGGGTCAGGTTTTGGCGCGCGAAGTCCTTCATGCCTTCTGGGTCGAGGGCGGCGCCGTCACGCAGGATGACACAGGCGACGACGTCCTCGGAGCCGTCTGCACGCGGGCGGCCCACCACGGCGACATCGACGACGTCGGGGTGCATGCCGATGACCTTTTCGACTTCACCAGGGTAGACGTTGAAGCCGCCGGTGATGATCATCTCCTTGATGCGGGAGACGATCTTGATGAAGCCATCGGACTCCATGACCGCCATATCGCCGGTGCAGAACCAGCCATCGTGGAAGGCCTTTTCAGTGGCTTCTGGGTTCTTGAAGTAGCCCTTGAACACCTGCGGGCCGCGCGCGAGCAGCTCGCCGGGCTCGCCGTCTGGCATGGTCTCGTCAAGGTTGTCCGGGTTAGCGATACGGATTTCGGTATCGGGGAAGGGGATGCCGATGTAGCCGGGGCGTCGTGAATTGTTCATCGGATTGCCGGTAAGGACCGGGGAAGTCTCGGTGAGGCCGTAGCCTTCAACCAATAGGCCGCCGCTCAAAGACTCCCACTTCTCAACGGTCTCCGGCGGCAGCGCGGCGGCGCCCGATAGCGAGTTGTGTACGCCGGTGATGTCGACGTTGTTGGCTTCTGCAGCTTCGATGATCTTGGAATACAAGGTGGGCACGCCAGGCAGCCAGGTAGGCCGGTGCTTTTTCATGATGTCCATGATGAGCGGGATCTTTGGTGCCGGGGTGAGTACGAGCTCGCCGCCGACGTAGACGCCGAGTGCTGCGAGGAGTGTGAGGCCGTAGATGTGGAACATTGGCAGAGCGGCCAGCATGCGCTCGGGTTTATTGCCAAACTCGGGCACCCAGGCCACACCTTGTTTCACGTTGGCGCAGATATTCGCGTGGGTGATTTCCGCGCCCTTCGGTGTACCCGTGGTGCCGGAGGTGTACAGGATGATGGCGGTGTCTTCGGGGTGAATTTCGGCGTCGGCAAGCTTGGTGCCATCGCCGCCGATTGCGGTGCCGGTCAGGGTGCTCCACGGCACGGTGTTGGGCGCTGGGGCGGTGAGCTGCTCGCGCTGCTCCGTGATGGGTGGGATAGGAATGCGCAGGAGCAGCTGCTTGCTGCGCGGCATGGCCTCGGTCATGTTGACGGAGATGATCGTCTCAAGCGGGGTGGTTTCGCGCAGCTGCTCGAAGGTGGCGGTCATCTTGTCCCAGACAATGGCCACGCGGGCGGCGTGATCCTGGAAAAGGCCCTCGAGCTCGTGGGCGGTGTAGAGCGGATTGTGCTCGACGACGATTGCGCCCAACTTGAGCACCGCATAAAAGGCCGCGATGTGCTGTGGGCAGTTAGGAAGCGCCATGGCCACGCGATCGCCGGGGCGGATGCCAAAGGCCTTAAGCCCGGCCGCTGCGGCGCGAACCTGGATATCTAGCTCGTGGTAGCTTTGTTGGCGTCCAAAGAACCAGGTAGCCGGCCAAGTTCCGTGCTTGGCAAGGTTCTCGTTGTAGATATCAAGCAGGGTCTGTTCGCCGTAGTCGAGGTGGTGGTTGGTCCACTCGGCGTAGCTGGCAAGCCAGGCTTTGGACTCGTATGCAGATGGCTGGGTATCCGACATGACGTCACTCCTTAGGGGTGGCAAACAGTTTTGTTTCGGACAGTATAACCATTTTGTGAACTAAACACTTCTGTCTGCCAAACTTTTCCGTCATGCTCTTCCGGTGGGGCCGGGAAGCGGAGCCGGAAACAGCGGCTACTGCCCAGCCTTTTCCTTTTCCAGGCGCTTGAGCAGATCGGCCTGGACCTCGCGGCGGCGAATCTTGCCCATCTGGTCCTTGGCCAGTTCCTCGAAGTGGTAGAAGGTGCGCGGCACCTTGTAGCGGGTGAGCCGCTCGCGGCAGAATTCCTTCAAACCTTCAGGGTCGAGCGCCACGCCGTTGGCCAAGTCGATGCAGGCCACGACGTCCTCAGAGCCGTCGGAGCGCGGGCGGCCGACAACCGCGACGTCGTCAATCGCCGGGTGTGTACGCAGTACCTCTTCGACCTCACCTGGATAGACGTTGAAGCCGCCGGTGATGATGATTTCCTTGATGCGCGAAACCAGGCGGATGAAGCCGTCTTCTTCCATGATGCCCATGTCGCCGGTGCGGAACCAGCCGTCGTGGAAGGCAGCTTCGGTGGCCTCAGGGTTGTTGAGGTAGCCCTTGAATACCTGGTGGCCGCGGGCGAGGACCTCGCCCTCGACGCCGTCGGGCTGGGTTTCGTCGAGGTTGTCCGGGTTTGCGATGCGGATCTCGGTATCCGGGAACGGGATGCCCACGTAACCTGGGCGGCGATCGGTGCTCATCGGGTTGCCCACGATGATGGGGGAGCACTCGGTTAGGCCATAGCCTTCAACCAGCAGGCCGCCGGTGTATTCTTCCCACTTTTCCACGGTATCGACAGGCAGGGTGGAAGCGCCGGAGAAAGCCGCGCGCACGCCCTTGATGTCAATGTTGTCTTCCTCAGCTGCCTTCACGATGCGCTCGTAGAGGGTCGGCACGCCCGGAATCCACGTCGGGGTGTGCTTCTTCATCAAGTCCATGATGAGGGAGATGTCCGGCTTCGGGATGATGACCAGCTCGCCACCGATGAGCGGCTGCAGGATGACGTTCATGACCAGGCCATAAGCGTGGAAGAAAGGCAGCGCACACAGCATGCGCTCTGGCTTATCGCCCAGGCCAGGGACCCAGTGCTTGCCCTGCAGAATCACGGCAAAGAAGTTGCCGTGGGAAAGCTGCGCGCCCTTTGGCTGCCCCGTGGTGCCGGAGGTGTACATGATGACCGCCACGGTGTCCTTGGTGACGTCCTCCGGCGTCGTGACGTCGCGGCCGTCGCCGCCAATCGCGTTGCCGATGAGGCTATCCCAGGTCACGGTGTTCTTTGCGTGGGCAGAAAGCTGCTCGCGCTTGGACTTTAGAAATGGCAGGTACTTCAGTGCCAGCTTCTGTGTCGTTGGCATCGCATCGATCATGTTGATGGAGATGACCGTCTCAAGGTTCGTGGTGCCACGCAGCTTCTCCAGGGTAGAAGCCGTCTTGTCCCAGGCAATTGCGATGCGGGCGCCGTGATCTTTGAACAAACCCTCTAGCTCGTGCGCAGTGTAGAGCGGGTTGTGCAGCACGGCGATGGCGCCGAGCTTCAGGATGGCGTAGAAGGCCGCAACGTACTGCGGGCAGTTCGGGGCGACGATGGCTACTTTGTCACCTGGGCGCACTCCAAATGCCCGGAGGCCAGCGGCCGCGCGGCGAACTTGGCGGTCGAGCTCAGCAAAAGTCTGGGTCTTGCCAAAGAAGTACGTCGCGGGCTTATCCGGGTTGATTGCCAGATTGTTGTCGTAAATGTCGAGGAGAGTGGTGTCTCCGTAGTCAAGGTGGTGTGGTGTCCACTCTGGGTAGAACTGGAGCCACTCCTTGTTGTCGATTGCCGACATGGGGAATTCAGCACCTTTCGGTTACGTAAGTTTTAGCACGGGCCAGTATAGCCATGAATAGGGAACGCTAGACTGTGTGGATATGCGCATCGCGATGATTTCTCTGCATACTTCCCCTATCGAGCAGCCCGGTTCCGGCGATGCCGGCGGCATGAATGTCTACGTTCTTAATATCGCGCGGCAGCTGGCTAAGCAGGGAGTAGAGGTCGATGTCTTTACCCGTGCTACCCGGCCTAGCCAGGGGGAAGTCGTCGAGGTTGAAGAGCGCCTCCGGGTTATCAATATCGTGGCCGGCCCGTATGAGGGCCTTGATAAGGAAGACCTTCCCACGCAGATGATCGCCTTTGCCGGTGGCCTGGTGCAGTTCGTGAAATGCTTTGGGCTGGAATATGACCTTATTCATACGCACTACTGGCTCTCCGGCCAGGTGGGCTGGCTGCTGCGCGATCTGTGGGGCGTGCCGCTGGTGCACACTGCTCACACTTTGGCGGCGGTAAAGAATGCCCACCGCACCGCGGACGATACGCGTGAATCGGAAGCGCGCCGCATCTGCGAGCAGCAGTTGGTCGATAACGCTGACCTGCTCGTTGTGAACACGAAGCAGGAGGCGCAGGATTTGGTCGAGCATTACGACGCCGACCCTTCCCACATCAAGGTGGTCTCGCCCGGCGCTGACGTTGAGCTGTTTACTCCGGGCACCAACCGCAACACAGAGCGTTCGCGCCGCGAGCTGGGCATTCCGATTCACACCAAGGTCGTGGCCTTCGTGGGCCGCCTGCAGAAGTTCAAGGGCCCGGAGGTTCTCATTCGTGCAACCGCTGAGCTCATTGAGCGCGATCCTTATCGCAATATCCGCGTGCTGTTCTGCGGTGGCCCATCGGGGGTGAACTCGACGCCGGAATACTACCAGAACCTGGTGCACAAGCTGGGGCTTTCCAAGCACGTGCGCTTTCTAAGCCCGCGTCCGCCGGAGGAACTGGTCTCCATTTACCGCGCGGCCGATCTGGTGGCGGTGCCCAGCTACAACGAGTCCTTCGGGTTGGTGGCTTTGGAGGCACAGGCCTCCGGTACCCCCGTCATCGCTGCGCGCGTGGGTGGCCTGTCCATCGCTGTGGCAGATGGAAAGACCGGCGAGCTCGTCGACGGCCACTTCCCCGAGGCTTGGGCGGATGCCTTGGAGCACTTGCTTGACGACGACCCGCTGCGCATCAGCATGGGCGAAGCCGCCGTCAGCCACGCCGCGAAGTTCAGCTGGGCTGAATCCGCCAACGTTCTTGCCCGGATCTACGAGGAAGCCCTGCACATCGAGGTCCCGGATTGCCATGCGCGCCGGGCAATTGGTTACTAAGTAGCGGGAGAAAAGACTTGATGTCTAAAGGCATGACTTTTCTGCGCACTCTCCGCTTAGGCGATGTGCTGCTTGCGGGCTTGGCCGTGTTACTGGCGCTCTTGTACACCCTGGTACCGGGGCCGCTGCCTATGGAGATCCACATCGTGCAAGCTGTGGTTTCGTGGGCCTTTGTCCCGTTCTTTCTCATTTGGCGGTCGCGGCCTGTCATTGCTCCGGTAGGGATGATTTTCTGTCTAGGGGCATGGGCAATTACCTGGATGCTGGCGCTCCCGACGAATTCTGGATTCTCTCCGTGGTTGGTTGCTGCTCCTTTAGCTGTTTATTCTTCTGCGCGTTTATGTGAAGAACGGTGGATTCCAAAGGCTATTCTCGGCGCAACGTTCGCTGGCACTTTCGCTTCGCCGTTCATGTGGAAGCTGCAACCAGACCTGACCGAGCGATACCGAAGCGGAACGGATTTTCTATTTACTTTCCTTTTCCACTGGCTACTTTTGTTACTCGTTTATGTAGTTGCGGTGCGTTTGCGTGACAAGGAGGTGGAACGGCAGGCGCGACAGCGTGAAGCTCAGGAAGAAGAGCGGCTTCTTATCGCGCGTGAACTACATGACGTACTAGCTCATTCGTTGACCCTCATCAAAGTTCAAGCAAATGCTGGTCTTGTTGCTTCGGGGACATCGGAGGAAGCATTGCGAACTATCCGAACTGAAGCGGACGGAGCGCTCGCGGAGGTGCGTTCAATTGTGTCCTCGCTACGGGCGCCGACAACGCGCGAGCCATCTCGCCAACTATCCGATATTCCCAAGGTCGTGGAAGGGTTTTCGCGCTGCAGGCCTTGATATCAGCGCAGATTTACCGAATACCCCGGTGACTCTTCCTGCGCTAACCCAATTGGCTTTGGTCCGGATTATCACGGAGGCACTGACTAATGTGCTTCGCCACCAAGGGACAGGGGCGACAGTTCGCCTGAAACTTTCTGATTCTGCTGCGCTGAGTGTTGAGTCATGGGGTAGACCACAAGGAGAGACATCAGGAGCCGGTGTAGGTTTGGTGGGAATCGCCGAAAGGGCTACAGCATTGGGTGGCTGGGTGCGTACCTCCGGAGACGCTCGGCACTTCCTAGTGGAAGCACAATTTCCGCAGAGGACAACATAATGATTCGAGTACTTCTTGCTGATGACCAGCCGCTGCTGCGCAGTGCGTTGGAAACCATTCTTAATGCCGCAGGGGACATTAAGGTCGTTGCCGCGGTCGGTGATGGGCAAGCAGCCGTCGAGGCTGCAGCTGCGCATTCGCTCGATATTGCGATTCTTGATATTCGGATGCCAGGGATGGATGGAATAGCTGCTGCAAGTGCCCTCTTGGCAAGGAACCCGTCACTTAGGGTGATCATGCTAACGACGTTTAATGAAGAGGAGCTGGTTCGTTCTGCGTTGCTCGCGGGAGTCCATGGTTTTCTTCTCAAAGATTCAGACCCGGAGGTGCTTTTAGGCGCTGTTCGTGCGGTTCATGCAGGAGAAGCCGTCCTAGCAAGCGGAGTGACCGGAACGGTTTTGGAGGGCTATCGCGCAGCGATTGCTGGACGAGCCGAACTATCAGCAGCGCAAAGGCAAGGGCTTGCATTGGTGACTCGACGCGAGTTGGAAGTGCTGCGGCTGATCACTAGTGGCGCGACTAACCGGGAAATTGCCCAAGAACTCGTCCTCGCTGAGACCACCGTAAAGACGCACGTTTCCTCGCTCATGTCGAAGCTGCAAGCTAGGGACCGTGTGGCTTTGGTGTTGCTAGGCCAAAAAGTCCTACTGCAGTAGGAGAGCTTCCGGCCAAGGTTGGTTCTGCTGGGGGATACAGGAAAGAAGCTACGGCGACATACTTCTTTCATGTCCTCATCACTTAGCTTGTCACGTGTCACCAAGTCGTTCGGGAACCAGCGAGTCCTCAACGACGTCTCGCTTTCAGTAACTCCTGGACGAGTACATGCTTTGCTTGGGCGAAACGGCGCGGGAAAGTCCACCCTGATGTCGATTTTGTTGGGACTTTCATCTGCAGATTCGGGAACAATCGGTAAGCTGCCCACGGTCGGTGCGTCCTTGAATGGGCCAGCTTTCTACGGCCACCTCAGCGCACGGAATAACCTCCTTGTGCACACAAGATTGCTTGGTCTGCCCGCGGAGGAGGCCGATCGGGCTCTTGCTGTGGTTGGGCTGGTGGACGTCGGTGGCAAGAAAGCCAAGAGTTTTTCCACCGGAATGAAAGCTAGGTTGGCCCTAGGACAAGCGATTCTCGGCGACCCCGAAGTGCTCGTACTTGATGAGCCGCAAAATGGCCTTGACCCGCAAGGAATTAGTGAGCTGCGTGAGCTGCTGCGTGACTGGGCTGCGCGAGGCGGCACGGTTCTAGTTAGTTCTCACCAACTTGGGGAAGTACTTCATCTCGCAGATGACATTTCTGTGCTTGCACAAGGTGAAATCGTTTATTCGGGGCCTCTGCGTGATTTGGCTCCGGAAGGAAACTTGGAAGAAGAGTTCTTCCGCCTCACCGCAGGGGGACGCAATGTTTAGGCGTCAGCTTCATACCGAGCTGTTGCGCGCTCGCGGTACTTCGTTGGTGTGGTTGCCTTTGATAGCCGTGCCTTTGGTCCTTCTGACATATAACCTTTCTCGCCTTGCATCTCCTGCCACCGATGCGACGGGCGTACTCATGTGGCAATCAATGTATGTCACCGGGATGGCGGCTCCACTTGTTGCAATGTTTGCTGCAGCTGCGGAGGCACGGGAGAAGCGTGCTCGGTTTGGCGGGACGCATATGCGTTTGGCGGGGCTTCCGAAGGTGCAAAGGACGCGATTCTTGAATGCCGAAAGGTTGGCCCGCCTCCTCGTTGTCCTCCTCAGCATCGCTGTATTTCATGTAATTAATTTCGGCGGAAGTTGGTTGGCCGTCTATTCGCGCGAGAATAGCTCACGCATTCTCGCTGTCGGTGTGCTGTGCTTTGTCGGCTCGATTGGTATTGCTGGATTGGCAGCAGCAGTAGCACGCCTGACCAACTTGGTAGTGACACTCGTAGTGTTTGTTATCTGGCAACTATTCTTTGCTCTAAATCCCGTCGTGGAAGCCGACAATTGGTGGATGTGCCCGCCAGCATGGCCGGTGCGAGCTGTATTGCCGATTATGGGCATTCACCGAAACTCCGTTCCACTTGAGCCGGGTGCGTCTTTGGCAGCTGAGAAACCATGGAACGCATTAGCTTTGTGCGTTCTTCTTGCTCTGGTGGGAATTGCAGCAGCGCTCTGGGCACCAGATAGCTGGCACCCACGGCTAGTCCGACGCTCGAAAGCGACAGCAAACGAACCTGGGGTGGGGTGGAAGCCCGCTGTGGTTACAAGGGATTGTGCACAACGGCCACGGCCATTTTTAGCGCTTTGCTTTGCGGCTACGGCACCAGCGCTAGTGGCCTGCATGGTCCTTAGCGCAACGCTGCTGGTATTTACCGCTTTGCTGTACCCGGCCTCTTATGTCCATGGCCTGTTCGTGTTCGGCATTTTGCCCATCGGATCGGGGCTTGCACCCGTGCTGGGATGGGCTGCACTGCGCGATAGTTGGCCGTTGATGTTGCTCGAATATCGAGGGTGCCGAAGCACCTTGATCTACTGGTTAATCAGCGTGGTCGCTGTAATGTCAGCATGCAGCTTGCTTGCTGGGCTCATTGCTGGCGGTGCGCTTGGCGATGAGCTTCGCCGCCTCGTGCTCAGCATCGCAGTGGGCACCATTATCGCTTTGGCAAGCTTGCTATTAAATGCCCGATTCGGGAGCACGTTCACGCTTGCTCTGAGCATCGTGTTTGCGATCATTTCGCTTACGTTGGGCGGAGATGTCCTAGCGAATACTCCATTGTGGACTGTAGCCTTTAGCGCTTGGCCGGAGACGGTCACGAATATCGGCCGAATGACAGTAGCGATACCCGTGATTGTGGTAGCGCTCGCATCCCTTTGTTTCTGCTGGCAGAAGAAGGCTCCCATGGTCGGGAGCTCGGATTCTTAACTCGCGAGTGACTTCGTCCAGGAAGTCCACCAGAACTTCGGCTCAATGCCCAGCTTCGCGTTGATGGCGAGCATGCGCTCGTTGCTCAGCGCGTTGTAGGTGGTGACACGCTTTAAGCGTGGGTAGCGGGCAGCGGCTTCGCCCCAGAGCGCCTGCTTGACCAGCATGCCCCAGCCACGGCCACGGGCGCGGCGGTGGGTGATGGTCAGCTCTTGCTTGGCTACTTCGGGGTGTGAGGGATCGAGGAGCAGCACGGAGAGGGCGGCGATGCCTTCTTCATCGATGAGAACCGCATTGGCCGTGACCGTCTTGGAGCGAGCATGGTGCTTTGCGGCTTCCTGCAGCATTTCTTCGGTCCACTCGCGCTCGATGGGGCCTTCGGCGGTGGGGACGTCGAGGTCAGCAATTGAGAGGATCTCAAGGAAAGAGTCGGTGTGGTCCGAGAGGTGCTCGGGCAGGAGGTGGCCCTCGAAGTACTCGGCGCGCAGGCCTGCAGGCAGCTGCGCTGGCTCGGCTTTGGCGAGTTCAAGCTGGCAAGCCTGCTCCACGATGCCGAGTACAAAGCCGTGGCCTGTGAAAGCGGCGGCGCGGGGGTCGTCGTCAAGCCCGCCTATAGCAAAGTCAACATCCAATGTAATGGTGGTGCGGCCGTGCTGTGCCATGAGCTCCGCGGCCGCATCCAAGAGCGCATCGAGAACTTCTTCGCTGTAGTCATCGACGAAGATGGGGGCCAAATAGGCCAGCGTGGTCTCACCCGTCAGCGGCATGTTTACTCGCAGGAACCCGCGCGCACCGAGGTCGGTCTCATCCTCCTGGGCGCGCAGCTGGCCTTCCTGCTCGCAGGCGGCGAGCAGGAAGGAAAGGCGCTGGGAACTTGGACGCAAACTATTGAGCAAGCTGTCCATGGACTCGCAGAAATCATCGTTGCCTGCGAGGTATTTAAGCAATGCGCTGTCCGCCTCGTGGCATACGCGCAGCGCTAGGGAAGGGGAATCGTTGGTTTCCAAGTGGGGTGGGGCTATCTGAATGACGTGCATGGCAGCTTCTGCTTTCGGCGAGTGTTTTCCATTTAATTGTGATTTAGATTTCTTGAGCAGTAAAAGCCCATTGTAGGAAATTTTCGGTTACCTCTGAGGGCTAAAAGTTGCAGCGCGGACTATTAAAAACTGGCATGCTTGAAGGCATGACTCAAGGAAAGCTTATTCTTCTTCGACACGGACAATCCCAGTGGAACGAATCCAACCAGTTCACCGGTTGGGTCGACGTGGACCTCACCGCAAAGGGCGAGGCAGAAGCAAAGCGCGGCGGCGAGCTGCTGAAGGAAAAGGGCCTGCTGCCGGAGGTTCTCTACACCTCACTGCTGCGCCGTGCTATCCGCACCGCAAACATTGCGCTTAACGCGGCAGACCGTCACTGGATCCCGGTCGTGCGCGATTGGCGCCTCAACGAGCGCCACTACGGCGCTCTGCAGGGCCTGAACAAGGCAGAGACTAAGGACAAGTACGGCGAAGAGCAGTTCATGGCATGGCGCCGTTCCTACGGCACCCCGCCGCCAGAGCTGGAAGATTCCTCCGAGTACTCCCAGAGCGCCGACCCGCGCTACGGGGACCTGGAGCAGGTCCCGCGCACCGAATGCCTGAAGGACGTCGTCGAGCGCCTCGTTCCGTACTTCGAGGAGGAGATCCTCCCACGCGCCAAGAAGGGCGAGGTCGTTCTCATCGCCGCACACGGCAACTCCCTGCGTGCGCTGGTCAAGCACCTGGACAACATCTCTGACGAAGACATCGCTGGCCTGAATATTCCTACGGGCATTCCGCTGGTCTACGAGATTGCGGAAGACGGCAGCGTCCAGAACCCAGGCGGCACCTACCTGGATCCGGAAGCTGCTGCTGCCGGCGCCGCAGCGGTTGCGGCGCAGGGCGGCAAGTAAGAGCTTTTGAAGTACTGCGTACAATTCCCCGGGGGTCTATACTCCCTGGGGATTGTTTTGTTTTAACTGGTAATAGATACGTGGAATTACTTTTAGCTTTTCTAGCCGGCGTGGTGGTTTGCGCCTTCGCTCTACCGGTGATCTCTTGGGTGCGCGGGCGCATCGAGCGTTTCCGCAAATCTAATGATGCTGATTCCAACAGAGTCACTACCGTGAGCCAGGTTTTGCACTTGGCTATCCAAGGCGCGCCGACAGGCATCACGGTTCTCTCGCGCTCGAAGGAGGTCATCCTTTCTAATCCTTCAGCCCATGAGATGTCTTTGGTCCATGATCGCACTGTTAATCCGGATATCTGGAAGGTCGCGGAGGAGGTCTTCGCGGACAAGGAAACGCGCTCGCTTGACCTTTCCATTCCGAAGCGCCGTACCGGTAACCGAGTGACTCAGGTGCTGGCGGTGGTTAAGCCGCTGACGCTTAACGACGACCGCTTCGTCATCGTCTACGGCACCGACGAATCGGAGTCTGTGCGCATGGAAGCCGCTCGCCGCGACTTTGTGGCGAATGTCTCCCACGAGCTTAAGACCCCTGTCGGCGGCATCGCATTGCTGGCGGAGGCTCTGCTCAATGACCCGGCTGACGTTGAAACCGTGGAATACTTCGGTGGCAAACTACAAAAAGAAGCCAACCGCATGGCGGATATGGTCAACGAGCTGATCGCGCTTTCCAAGCTTCAAGGTGCGGAGGCGCTGCCGGAGATGGAGCCGCTAAATCTTGATGAATTGGTGGATGAAGCAATCTCCCGCAATCAGCTGGCAGCCGATTCACATCAGAATGAACTTACCCGCGGCAAGCCGGTGGGAGTGCAGGTCAAGGGCGATAAGGCGCTGCTTATCACCGCTATTTCCAACCTCATCTCCAATGCAATCCATTACTCGCCGGATGAGATGCCGGTGTCGGTGACCCTCAAGATCGTCGGTACCGATATCGTGCTCGTGCGCGTGACTGACCGCGGAATCGGTATCGCCCCGGAGGACCAAAAGCGAGTCTTCGAGCGCTTCTTCCGCGTGGATAAAGCTCGCTCGCGCCAGACCGGTGGCACGGGTCTGGGACTGGCTATCGTTAAGCACGTTGTGGCCAACCACGGTGGCAACATCAAGCTGTGGTCGCGGCCGGGCACGGGCTCGACCTTCACGATCGAGCTACCTATTTACAAAGACGAAACTGCAGCGGATAACGTAGAGAATCAGGATAATGAAGTAGATGGTGCCGTCAGCTCAGCTGCGCCTGGGCTTCCTCGTGCCGTCGCTCGCGTAGCCGCACGTCGAAAGGACAAAGCACAATGACCAACATCCTCATCGTTGAAGATGAAGAGTCGCTGGCCGATCCACTAGCGTTCCTTCTGCGCAAGGAGGGCTTTGACGTCATCCTCGCACCGGATGGTCCGACCGCCCTCGAGGAGTTTGCGAAGAACTCCGTCGACATCGTTCTTCTGGATCTCATGCTGCCGGGAATGTCCGGCACCGATGTGTGCAAGCAGCTGCGTTCGACGTCCTCGGTTCCAGTCATCATGGTCACGGCGCGTGACTCGGAGATTGATAAGGTCGTCGGCCTCGAGCTGGGTGCGGACGATTATGTGACCAAGCCTTATTCTTCCCGTGAGCTGATTGCGCGTATTCGCGCGGTTCTGCGCCGCGGCCAAGACTCTGCTTCTGAGGCTCCGCAGGAGGAGTTCGACGAGCAGATTCTTGAGGGCGGTCGCGTACGCATGGACGTTGAGCGTCACACCGTCACTGTCGACGGCGAGGCAGTCTCGATGCCGCTGAAGGAATTCGACCTGCTGGAGTACCTGCTGCGTAATGCAGGACGCGTTCTTACCCGCGGCCAGCTGATTGATCGTATTTGGGGCGCTGACTATGTGGGCGATACCAAGACACTAGACGTGCACGTCAAGCGCCTGCGCTCGAAGATCGAGGCGGAGCCTTCCCGCCCGCAGCACCTGGTGACGGTGCGCGGTCTGGGCTACAAGTTCGATCTTTAATAGGCGCCTTAGTAAGCGTTGGCCTTCACGCTGGCCGGGTGCCGCGTGAGGTTAACGCCAGCCTTGGCTGCTTCGGCTCGTGCGGAGCAGTGAGCAGCCAGGATTTCGTAGCATTCCTCGCCCATAAGGGCAATGAGCTCGGTTTTCTGAGAGAGCCACATGGGGTCCGGCGAGGTATGGCAGGACGCATCAGCGGAGCAATACCAATCGAAGTCTTCTCCGCCGTCGCCCCAACCGCGGCGATCGTATTCGCCGATGGTGGTGCGCAGAATTTCCTGGCCGTCTGGGCGCTCTTCATATTCCTCATGGCGGCGCAGCGGCAGCTGCCAGCACACTTCCGGCTTGACCACGGTCAGCTCTTCGCCTTCTGCCATTGCCCACTGATGCAGTGCGCAGCCCGCGCCGGTGGCCCAACCCGCGCGGTTGGCAAAGATGCAGGCGCCATCGACGATAGGCGTTTTAAGTGCTGGCTCTGGTTCCCCGTCGTCCCCGTCGAGCTCGTCCCATACGAGCCAGGGTTCTAGCTCGGTGGGGTCTTCGGCGGAAAGGTATTTATCTACCCCAGCTGGGCGTAGCTGCCAGTACTTGTCTGGCATGCGCTCGACGGCGTCGTAAAGCTGCTCCCGATCCGTTTCATCAGCCATGTACGCGCCATGGACGCAACATCCGACGTCGGGTTGGCTGGCATCGATGCCGTGGCAAGCCGCGGTGCCGAACTGACACGTGTAGTGCGATTCGACCCACGTGAGATCGATTGAAAAGACATGGTGGGGGTCCGCCGGATTGGTGAATTCGAACCATTCCCGTGGGAAATCGGGTGCCTCCTCGCGGCCTGCAAGGATCGAGGAGGCAGCGGGGGAAGAGCTGGGAAAACCGAGATAAACCGTGTGAGAATCTGGGTTACTTTTTGAGCTAGATTTCGGGCGATTCACACCTAACCACGGTAGACCTACTACTCTAGGAGTGTGCGATTAGGTGTATTAGACGTCGGAAGCAACACTGTTCACCTCGTTGCGGTTGACGCCGCTACGGGTGGACGCCCGACTCCGATGAGCGATTGGAAGACTCCGCTGCGTCTTGTGGAGCAGTTGGATAAGGACGGCAACATCCACGAAAAAGGCTTGAAGAAGCTGATTTCGGCGGTTGCTGAAGCAAACGAGCTGGGGCAAAAGTTGGGCTGTCATGAGTTCATTGCTTTTGCTACCTCGGCAGTGCGTTCTGCCCCGAACTCTGAGTACGTGCTTGATCAGGTGGAAAAGCAGACGGGTGTACGTCTGGAGATCCTCTCTGGCGAGGAAGAAGCACGTCTGACGTTCCTGGCCGTGCGCCGCTGGTACGGCTGGTCTGCAGGTCGCATCACCAACTTGGACATCGGCGGTGGCTCGTTGGAGCTTTCCACCGGTACTGATGAGCATCCCGACTTGGCATTTTCTCTGGACCTGGGCGCGGGCCGCTTGACCCACAATTGGTTCGACACCGATCCGCCTGAGAAGGCCAAGGTCAATATGCTCCGCGACTACATTGATGCGGAATTGGTACCAGTGACCGATCAGATGCGTGCAATGGGTACCGCGGGGCTTGCTGTGGGTACCTCAAAAACCTTCCGTACGCTGGCGCGACTTACCGGTGCCGCACCGTCTTCTGCGGGCCCTTATGTAAAGCGTACGCTGACCGCACCGGGCCTTCGTCAGCTCATCTCATTCATCTCCCGCATGACCGCAGCAGACAGAGCAGACCTCGAAGGGGTAAGTTCTAACCGATCGCATCAAATCGTCGCTGGCGCATTGGTGGCTGAGGCAAGCATGCGTGCCTTGGGTATTGAGAAGCTGGAGATCTGCCCTTGGGCACTCCGCGAAGGCGTAATTCTGCGACGAACCGATAAGGGACTGGAATAGGAAATAAACGTGGCTGACGAAAAACAGTTGACAGTAGCGGAGCTCCTCGCCCGTAACTCGAAGGAGCGCGCTGGTGCTGATTCTGAGGGCGGTTCACGCCGTCGCCGCCGCCGTAGTTTGGAAGACGGTGGCGTCTCGGTTGCCGAGCTCACCGGCAACCTGGAAAAAGTAAAGGCAACTCCGGCCGAGTCGAAGCACTCGAATGTCTCCATCGACGAAACCGCTCCAGTCATCCCTGCCCCAAAGCAGGAGCAGGATGAAAAGCAGGCCGCGGACAAGGCTTCCCAGCCTTCTACCGATGACACCCGCGTTATCAAGCGCGTAACGGACAAGCCTGAGGCAAAGCAGGACGCTGAAGATGCTAAGCCTGCGCAGGCTGATTCCAAGGACGACAGCAAGGCTCCTAAGGCTGCTGCGGCAACCACTGCGGCTGCTGGTACCACTGCGGCGGGCGCTGGCGCGGAAATGGGCAACAGCGTTCCGGTAAAGGCGCAGGAGAAGGACTTGCTTGAGACTGAGTCTGATGCGGATTACGAGGAAGATGATGAGAAGCTCAATCCGTTCTCTGTTTTGCTGCTTGCTCTCGTAGGAATCGTGCTCGGCGCAATCGTCTTCAAGGGCTTCGAGATTCTCTGGGATAGCTTCTCCCGCTCCATCGTTGCCATCTTGGCCGTTGCTGTAACCGCTCTCATGGTTGCTCTGGTGCACGTGCTGCGTACCAATCGTGATGGCGCCTCGATGGCGCTGGCTGCCTTCGTTGGTCTCGTACTGACCTTCGGCCCGCTGCTCATCGTTATGTAGGCGAAAATTCATCGCACCTTATAAAGCGCACCGCTTAGCTCTTAAAGCAGGCGGTGCGCTTTTGTATATCGACAGCGAGGAGACTAAGCCCAAGGTGTAAAGGAGCGGGTAACAAGGTGGCCTGGCCGCAGGCTTTCTGGCACTGTGGTTGGCATGGCAAAAATTGCAGTACTTGGTGGAGGACAAATCGGTGAGGCCCTCGTTTCGGGCCTCGTGAACGCTGGCTATGACGGTGCGGACATCGTCGTGACTAACCGCAGCGAGGATCGTCGCGCGCATATGGAAAAGACCTACGGCGTTAAGACCTTGAGCGATAACAGGGCGGCTGTGAAGGATGCAGACTTCGTCTTTGGCTGCGTGAAGCCTTATGCCATTGAAGAGGTCTTCGCAGAAGCAGAGATTCCTACAAGCGCTGTCGCAGTGTCCCTGGCTGCTGGCATCCAGTTAGAAAAGCTGGAGGCCGCTGCCGGTGACGGAGTGCCGGTTGTGCGCGTTATGCCGAATACGCCGATGTTGGTGGGCAAGGGCATGAGCACGGCTACCGCGGGCACCCACGTCAGTGAGGAGCAATTCGACGGCGTTGTGGAGCTTCTGGGTGCCGTCGGTGAAGTAGCAGTCGTTGCTGAAAAGGACATCGATGCAGCCGCAGCGTTGGCGGGTTCCGCGCCGGCTTATTTCTTCCTTGTTGTTGAGGCGCTTGTCGACGCCGGCGTGCAGCTGGGTCTTACCCGTGACGTTGCGACGAAGCTGGCCACCCAGACGGCTTCTGGTGCCGGTGCCATGCTCGTCGAGTCCGGCCGTGAGCCGCTCGCGTTGCGTGCTGGCGTTACCTCCCCAGGCGGCACGACTGCGGCAGCAGTGCGCGAGTTGGAGGAGTCCGGCTTGCGTGGCGCGTTCTACCGCGCGGCAGAAGCATGCGCACAGCGTGCCAAGGAGCTTGGCTAAAGGCTTCCTAGCAGCACGGGTGTCCCCAATGTGGACCAAAAATCAGAGCGGCCGATCCTCGTGTGACACCAGTTGCGCGGGGAGTTTGGCGAGAGCTGGGGGACACCTGGGAAAAAATTTGGCTCTTGGGTCGCATTAGTCACAGGTTTCACGATAGGCTGGTACGAGCACGTGCGTGAATGTCCTGTGGGAGGGGAAGCCTACAGCGCGTCACGGGCTGAAGGGTTAGATAAACTATGGCTAATGAAGATAAGGGAACCTTTTTGACCATCGCCGAGGTCGCAGAAATCATGCGAGTCTCCAAGATGACTGTCTACCGTTTGGTTCACGCAGGCGAAATGCCGGCAGTTCGCGTTGGACGCTCTTTCCGCGTTCACGAGTCTGCGGTTAACGAGTACCTCGAGGCTTCCGTTTACGGAGCTTAAAATACTCGCGCCTTCGACAGTGTCCACCTCTGCTGACCAGCTTGGTCTGCGGTGGTGGGCACTGTCTTTTTTGGTACGTAGGCCCCGACTGGGTAAGATAGTCACCATTCGTGCCAGCGGTCCTGCGTCTTCCACGCCTTGTTCGCAAAGCGTGGGGTTGCTGAGAAGTGCACCTTAGCGGCCATTTCCAGGCTGTGGCTGGCAGGTTTAGTACGTACTGATCTCGAAAGTGAGGAAACCTACTATGGGTTCTGTCATCAAGAAGCGCCGTAAGCGCATGTCCAAGAAGAAGCACCGCAAGATGCTGCGCCGCACCCGCGTTCAGCGTCGTAAGCTTGGCAAGTAAACATTTAGGCCTCGGTTTCCCGAAAGGGAGCCGGGGCCTTTTTGTCGCAAAGGCGCTACTTTCTTATCCAGCGCCAGCCGCCATAAGAGAAGGCTGCGGTGGCCAGGGCAGGAAGGCCGTAGGCGCGCACGGCTTTGCGCACAGACCGGTAGTCGCGGATGAGCCAGCCGTTGTCTTCGGCGACGTCGCGTAGCTTGGAGTCGGGGTTAATCGCTACGGCGGTGCCAACCATCGACAACATTGGTACGTCGTTGACGGAGTCCGAGTAGGCGGTGCAGCGCTCTAGGTCGAGGCCTTCAATGGTGGCCAGTGCCGCGACGGCATGGGTCTTGCCAGGGCCGTGCAGGATATCACCCAGCAGGCGGCCGGTGAACTTGCCGTCTTTTACCTCAGGCACGGTGCCGAGCGCACCAGTGAAGCCAAAACGCTTTGCCAGCACCTGGGCCAGCTGTACCGGGGTCGCGGTTACTAGCCAGACCTGCTGGCCCGCGGCCACGTGCAGCTGCGCCAGCTGATTGGTTCCCGGATATGCACGGCGGGTCAGGGAAGCATCGACGATTTCCTCGCACAGTGCCACCATGTCTTCTACCGAGCGGCCTTTGACAAAGTCCAAGGCCTGCACGCGGCCAGCGGCGACATCGTCGGCATTTTCACTGCCCGAGACGCGGTACTTCAACTGCTTCCACGCAATGGGCAGGATTTCCCGGAGCTTGAAGTAGCGCTTGCGGTAGAGCCCAAAGGCGAAAGCAACCAGGGAAGAGCCCTGAATCAGCGTGTTGTCCACGTCGAAGAAGGCCGCGGCCCCGGCGTCTTGTGGGACATCCGGATCCGGCTGGGTGATCTTCTTCGCGCCGGCGGACTCAAAAGAACCCTGCACGGAATCCACGCCCGAGTGATAGGACTCTAGGTCGAGGCCGAAAATGCTATCCACCGCAGCGCGTGCAGCAGCCTCACCAGCGGTCTTTTGTGCGTCGTCGTCAAGCGGCGCTAATGCTTGGTTCTCAAGAAAATTGCGTAGATTTCCCCGGCTGGCGGTCCAATTCGCGAGGAAGTCGCGGGGAGAATCGGGCATTCCGGGTGGGGTGGGGGACGCAGAGGACACGGGTACGCATGCAGCTTTCGACGGGGAGGCGGACTATCGTGTCCATAGTAAACCTTTCGACCAATGGCGTCTTTTTATAAAGCGCCAAAGTCAGGAGCAAATAGGGATATGTCGCGCCGTGTCGTAGAGTTGATGGTTCGTACTACCTGCGGTTCTTGCGCTAGGGTACGGGAGCAAATTGCCCCAGTAGTAGAAGCCGCCGGAGCGGATTTTTATATCCGCAACGTTGATGAAGACCAAGAATTGGCAATGGAATACGGCGACCGTGTGCCCGTTGTAGTCATTGACGGAGAAGAGTTCTCCTGCTGGGAAGTAGACAACGAAGAGCTCGCAGCCGAGCTTGCGGCTAGCCCTAATTAGTCCTAATTAGCCCCTAATTAGCACAGCCTTAGTTCGGCAAAAGCCGGATAAACTATTAGGCTTTTGGTTGATTTATGTCAATCAAAGGGTTGATCTGAAAGTGGAGGATTGTGCATGAGTGTGCTCGTCGTGGGCATGTCCCACCAGTCGGCACCAGTAGCGCTGCTGGAGAAACTAAGCATGGATGACGCGGTGCAAAACACCGCTTGCGGGGAGCTGGTTTCTGCACAATCTCTTTCCGAGGCCATGATCATCTCCACGTGTAACCGAATGGAGGTCTACACGGTCACCAATTCCTTCCACACCGGTGTCCAGGACGTGGTGCACGTGCTGGCTGAGGTTTCCGGGGTTCCGGAGGAGGACCTGCGCCGCTACCTGTACGTGCGCTACGCCGATGCCGCGGCCGAGCACCTGATGACGGTGACCTCCGGTCTTGATTCCATGGTCATGGGCGAGCAACAAATCATCGGCCAGGTGCGTGCGGCTTATCAATCGGCCTCGGACCAGGGCACGGTCGGCGCACGACTGCACGCTTTGGCGCAGTCCGCACTGCACACCGGTAAGCGCGTGCACACTGAGACCAACATCGACGAGGCCGGTTCCTCGATGGTTTCCTTTGCCTTTGACCAGGCGCTACAGCGCATGGGGCAGGAGAACCTGCAGGGCCAGCGCGTGCTTATCCTGGGCGCGGGCGCCATGGCTTCTTTGGCCGCCACCCACGCGGGACGATTAGGCGCCCAGCTGGTCATCGCTAACCGCACCCGCGAGCGCGCCGAGCGCCTTGCCTCCCATGCGCATGAGGCGGGCGTGCGCGCTGAGGTCATTGACTTTGGCGAGCGTGCCCAGGCTTTAGGACAGGTAGACATGGCGATTTCTGCCACCGGCGCGCAGAACTTCACCATTACTGAAAGCGACGTCGCCAAGCACGGCGCACAAGGCAAGGCCCTGATGCTCGTCGACCTTTCCCTGCCGCGTGACATCGATGATGCCGCGGCGGACATCGATAACGTTGATCTGGTTAACATCGAGCGCCTGAGCCGCTCGCTCAACGCCGCTGACACCGACATCGCTGCAGGAACGAGCCCGCACGCGCAGGCTCGCCGCATCGTCAACGAGGAGCTTGAATCCTATGCTTCCGCACAGCGCGTGCGCGACGTCGTTCCCGCAGTATCCGCTTTGCGACGCCGCGCTGCCGACCTCGTCGAATGCGAAGTCGCCCGCCTGAACCAAAAGCACCCGGAACTGGATGAAAAGCAGATGGATGATGTCTCCCGTGCCCTCAAACGCGTGGTGGACAAGCTACTGCACGAGCCGACGGTGCGAGCTAAGCAGTTGGCTGCTAACTCCGGATCGGTCAGCCATGAAAGGGCGCTGCAGGAGCTGTTCGGTCTGCAGTTAGAAGGCAGCGGCGTCTCCGTAGACGTCGAGGATCTGCCAGCCTTGAGCGAAGTCAAAAAGAGCCAAGAACAAAGCACTAATTAGAGGAAACTTTTAAAAATATGTTCAAGATCGGTACCCGCGGTTCCAAGCTCGCTACGACGCAGTCCGGCCACGTGCGCGATTGGCTGGCGGCCAAGGGCTTTGCGTCTGAGCTCCACATCGTCACCACTCACGGTGACGTCAACATGGCGCCGGTCGAGCGCATCGGTGTGGGCGTATTTACCCAGGCGCTGCGCGAGGCGCTGTATGCCGGCGAATGCGATATCGCGGTGCACTCCTTCAAGGATCTGCCCACGGCAGCGGACGAACGCTTCCTCCTCGTCGTCCCGGAACGGCAAGACGTGCGCGAGGCGCTCGTGGCGCGCGATGGACTTACCTTGGCGCAGCTGCCGGAGGGCGCGCGCGTGGGTACCTCGGCGCCGCGGCGCATCAGCCAGCTCAAGGCGGTGCGCCCGGACCTGGACATCCAGCCGTTGCGCGGCAACATCGACACCCGCATGGGCAAGGTAACCTCCGGCGAGCTTGATGCCGTGGTGCTGGCCTATGCCGGGTTGGTGCGCGCCGATTATCAGGACCGTGCCACCGAGGTTTTCTCGCCTGCAGACTTCATGCCGGCCCCGGCGCAGGGCGCGCTGGCCATCGAGGCTGTCAAGGATTCTGCGGCTGCCCGTGCCATCGAAACCCTCATTGATGAGGAAGCAACTGCGGCCGCACTGGGCGAGCGCACCGTGCTCTCCCGCTTAGAGGCCGGCTGCACCGCTCCGGTAGCAGCTACCTCCGAGGTGGACGGCGATAAGCTCACCGTTCGTGGCGGCGTATTCGCGCTTGACGGCTCTCGCCAACTTCTGGCCACCGCTTCCGGTTCCCTGAACGATGCTGCGGCACTGGGCAGCGCTGTATCTGAGGAGCTTTTCTCCCGTGGCGCAGCCGAGCTGCTGGGTAACTAATTTTTTGTTTAGGCCTTGATAATTTAAGGTGTATCTAGCACACAATCATTGGCCTCCAATGATTCGGCCCCCCTTAATTTGATCCCAGGACTTCTGGCCTGGGATTTTGGCCGTTAATACGCTGTGAAGAACACCGCCCGCTGGTCGCAGGGTTTTCGCCGCGCACGATCATGTCCGTGCGTGGTGCCTGAGGCCCAAACGTAGAAAAGAACCTTATGAGCAACGCTGTGCCGGACACTCAGTCTGAACTGGGAAAAGTCGTTTTTGTAGGCGCCGGCCCAGGCAATCCTGACCTGTTGACCGTCCGCGCCCGCGAGGTTCTCGAGGCGAACGCAATCGCAATCGTCGATGAAGAGGTTTCCTCCGGAATCCGCGACGTCGTCGCGCGCGCAGTTCCCGTACCGCAGGAGCTTCTCGACGCCGCGGAAGAAGAGTACGCGCGCATCTGTGCGGAGGCCAAGGAGGCTGGCGCGCGCCGCAAGCCGCCGCGTCCTGCTCCGCCAACGGCAGCGGTATTTTATGCGCCGCAATCTGAAGACATCGTGGCGCAACTGCGCGAAGGCTTGGTAGTAGCCGATGGACTTGACGTCATCCGCTTGGTTAGCGGTAATCCGCTCAATCGCGAGTCCATCAAGGAAGAAATCTCGGCCGTGGCCGCCGAAGGCCTGGAGTTCCAGGTAGTACCCGGCATGTCCCTGCCTTCTACCGTTCCTTCCTTCGCTGGTCTGGCTTTGGGCGCTACTTATACCGAGGCGGATATTACTGAAGGCGCTGATTGGGATGCGCTGGCAAGCGCTACCCAGCCGCTGGTACTGCAGGCAACCGCCGCCGACCTTTCGGTGATTTCCCGGGAGCTCATCGAGCGCGGCATGTCTGCGGACATTGAGGCTTACGTGACTGTTCACGGCACCACCCGTCTGCAGCGCACGCATGAGACCACCTTGGGAACTTTGGGCAAGCTCGACGCCGAGTTGCCCGGCGACCTCGTGGTGACCTTGGGGCGCAGCTTTGACGATCGTTCCAAGTACTCCTGGTGGGAGAATCGTCCGCTCTATGGCTGGCGCGTGCTGGTGCCACGCACCAAGGAGCAGGCAGCTGCCATGTCCGCGCGCTTGGCCGGCTATGGCGCCATCCCGCAGTCTGTGCCGACTATCTCGGTGGAGCCGCCTCGCAACCCGGCGCAGATGGATCGCGCTATCAAGGGCATCGTGGAAGGCCGCTACAAATGGATCGTGTTTACCTCCGTGAATGCGGTTTCTGCAGTGTGGAACAAGATTGCGGAGCTGGGCCTGGATGCCCGCGACTTCGCCGGCGTTCACTTGGCCGCCGTTGGCACCAAGACCGCCGATGCCATCCGCGCCAAGGGCATGGTCCCGGAGCTGCTGCCGGATAAGCGCAAGCAAAACGCTGAGGGCTTGGTCGAGGTCTTCCCGAACTATGTCGAAGACATCGACGCTGTGGGTCGTGTGCTTTTGCCGCGGGCGGACATTGCGGGCGATGCCCTGGTTACCGGCCTGGAGGAGCTGGGCTGGGACGTTGATGACGTCGTGGCTTATCGCACCGTGCGCGCCGCCCCTCCTTCGGCGGAGATCCGCGACATGATCAAGTCCGGCGGCTTCGACGCCGTGGCCTTTACCTCGGGCTCTACCGTGCGCAACCTAGTCGGCATCGCCGGCAAGCCGCACGCGCGCACCATCATCGCCTGCATCGGCCCTTCCACGAAGGCCGCCGCCGAAGAGCTGGGCCTGCGCGTCGACGTGGTCCCGGAGGTTGCTGAGGTGCCAGCGCTTATCGACGCCCTGGCTGAACACGTTGCCGCCCTGCGCGCTGCGGGCAACCTGCCGGCACCGCGGAAGAAGCGCCGCTCGCGTAAGAAGGCGACCAAGTCTGCTTAAGTCTGCCGCATCCGTCTGGCAGCGGGGCAAGGTTAGTCTGCAACTAAAGTATGAGTAGACTGGCGAGGCAAAGAAAAAGACCTCTAGGGAGAAATACTCATGAGCCTTGTTCGCCGTCCCCGCCGCCTGCGCCAGTCTGCTGCTTTCCGCGAATTGGTCGCGGAAACTACCCTGCAGCCTGCGGATCTGATTCTGCCGATGTTCATCATGGACGGCATCGATAAGCCGCAGGAAATTACTTCCATGCCGGGCGTCTATCAGCACACGCTCGATTCCCTCAAGCGCGCTGCCCATGAAGCGCTCGATGCGGGCGTTAAGTGCGTTGACCTCTTTGGCGTTCCGCGGGAGGAAGACAAGGATGCCACCGGCTCTGTTGCCTGGGATCCGGAGGGCATCTTGAACCGCGGCATTGCGGAGCTACGCCAGGAGTTCGGCGATGACCTCATCGTCATGGCAGATACCTGCCTGGATGAGTTCACCTCGCACGGCCACTGCGGCATGCTCGATGAATCCGGACGCGTGCTCAACGATGAGACCGTCAGCCTGTACCAAGACATGGCTCGCTCGCAGGCCCGCGCGGGTGCTC
The DNA here is from genome assembly GCF_001807365.1 of Corynebacterium sp. HMSC06G04. Classification (NCBI taxonomy): domain Bacteria; kingdom Bacillati; phylum Actinomycetota; class Actinomycetes; order Mycobacteriales; family Corynebacteriaceae; genus Corynebacterium; species Corynebacterium sp. HMSC06G04. Next base: position 38,271 of record NZ_KV788616.1, read on the forward strand.
ACATGGTTAGCCCTTCCGGCATGATGGACGGCCAGATTGCCGCCATCCGTGAGGCGCTTGACGAAGCCGGCCATGAAGACGTCGCTATCATGGCTTATTCCGCAAAATACGCGTCTGCCTTCTTTGGCCCGTTCCGCGATGCCGTGGGCTCCTCCCTGGAAGGAGATCGCCGCACTTACCAGCAGGATCCGCGCAACTTCCGTGAGTCCCTTTTGGAGATCGACTTGGACATTGAGGAAGGCGCTGACTTCGTCATGGTCAAGCCGGGCCTGCCATACCTCGACGTGCTGGCCGCTGCGGCTGAGCGCTCTAGCGTGCCGGTTGCGGTTTACCAGGTTTCTGGTGAGTACGCGATGATTAAGGCCGCTGCGCAAAATGGCTGGATTGATGGAGAGGCCGTTATGCTGGAGTCCTTGACCGCATTCAAGCGCGCCGGTGCGGATCAGATCCTTACTTACTTCGCCACCGACGCCGCTCGTTTGCTGAAGTAGCCGCTTCTTTCTTTCCGCGGCCACTGGCCAATTTTTCGCGAATATACAGTACATAAGGAATTTTGTGACACTTCCGGCTTCCCCTCAGCCCCCTCAGAATCAGCAGCCTTCACAGCCGCAGCAGGCTCCGAAGGAGCGAACGGAGACTCAAAACCCGCAGCATGCGCCGCAGCACCGTGGGGCGCTGCAGACAGGTAATGCCAAGCCACCGCAGGCTCCGAAGGAGCGTACGGAGGCCGTAAGCCTCATGCTGAAGCTGTGGGCGGGCGCGTTGGCTTTGGAGGTCATTCACCAGATTTTGAACCTGGTGATGACGTTGCTGAATCGCTCGGTGCTTTTTGCCCAGGCACGCCAGACGGCGGAGGAAGCCGCGCAGGACTCTGGTCAGAAGGTCTCTGATTCCTTGATTGAGGTAATCGGATATGGCTCGGTGGCATTTTCCTCCGTGCTCTCGCTGGTTATCATCGTCGTTCTCGCAGTGATGCTGCACTTACTCAACAAGGGCGGCAAAGCCGCGGCAACCGGACGCCGCCTGTGGTTCGCGTTCTCCCTCTTCTTTGCCTTCCGCACGCTCCTAGTCTTCCTCGCCACGCCCGCGGGCAATGAGGCGCCGGACTGGCTGATTGCCGGCGATGGCATCATCCAAATCCTGGTTGGTGTCGGAGCAGTCATGGGCCTTATCTTCTCGCTTAAGGAAGAGACACTGGATTACACCGGCGAGCTGGAACAGATGCGCAAGCTGGAGCAAGAGCTGGCGCAGGAACGCCGCGAGAAGGAGCGCGAGCGCCGCGAACAGGAGCGCAAAGAGCTGATGGAAAAGCAGCAACAGCAAAAGCAGGATGCGAAGGCTGGCAAGGATGAGCAGGAGCCGCGCCGATGACAAGCATGTTCCCTGGCCAGGGAAGTGGCCAGCCTAAGGGCGACCCATCGCGCCCAGGTCCGGTGGACTACAACCGCGCTGGCCGCAAGCAGGCTGGAAACAAGCAGTCCGAAGTAGACACCGCGGGTGCCGGCGGCGCGCCGAAGTCGCTGCGCTTTGCCTACTGGGTGCTCGTGATTGCGGCGATCATCATGCTGGTTTCCGGCATGATTGGCATGTTCGGTGACTCTGGCGCGGAAGAAGTCGCTGCCTCAAAGCAGGTTGCTGATTATTTGTCCCGCAACCGCAACTTCGTGGCTATTTCTAACATCGTGTGTGCGCTCGTGATGGCGCTGTGCGCGCCGCAACTGCCGCATGGCTCCAAGTGGTCGCGTCGGATCATCACCATCGCGATTGCCTTTAGCTTGTTTGTCAACATTGCCGCCATGGCCTTGGGCGTGGGCGGGCTCGGCCTAGTGGCCATCCCGGTTGTGCTGGCCGTGGCGTTGTTGTTGCTCTATCGCCCGGATTCGAACCAGTTTATGCGCGAGCGTAATCCGCGCTTCTAGCTCGCGGGCCTGTCCAAGGCAGAGCTAACTAGATTTAAATCCAACTTTTGATTCATAATGAAGACCATGTCACGAACTAAAAACGCCCCTCTCATCGATGCCGCCGCTGGCCGCACGCCGTCCCGTCCGCCCGTGTGGTTCATGCGTCAAGCAGGGCGTTCCCTGCCGGAATACCGCAAGGTTCGGGAGGGCATCGACATGCTCGACTCGTGCTTCATGCCGGAGCTGCTCGCTGAGATCACCCTGCAGCCGGTGCGCCGCCACGACGTTGATGCCGCGATTTTGTTCAGCGATATCGTCGTGCCGCTCAAGGCCGCTGGCGTCGGCGTGGACATCGTGCCTGGCCGCGGGCCAGTGATGGAACAGCCAGTGCGCACCAAAGAGGACGTCGCCAAGCTGCCCATCCTGGACACTGATGTTCCGCAGGTTCGCGATGGCATCGCCATCATCTTGGATGAGCTGACCGAGACCCAGGCGCTTATCGGTTTCGTCGGCGCCCCATTTACCTTGGCCAGCTACCTGGTGGAGGGTGGTCCTTCCAAGAACCACGAGAAGACCAAGGCCCTTATGCATGCGGAGCCGCAGACCTGGCACGCACTGATGGAGCGCCTGACGCCGACCATCATCAACTTCCTGCAACTGCAGATGGAAGCGGGCATCGATGCGATGCAGCTTTTTGATTCCTGGGCGGGCTACCTCAACGAGCGCGACTACCGTGAGTTCGTGCTTCCTTATTCCACGGAGATTTTGAAGGCCGCGGAAGGCCGCATCCCGCGTATCCACTTTGGCGTGGGAACCGGCGAGCTGCTCGGCGCGATGTCGGAGGCCGGCTCTGAAGTCATGGGTGTGGACTATCGCGTCTCCATGGATGCCGCAGCCAAGCGCGTGAGCGCGCGCACTTTGCAGGGCAACCTAGATCCGGCGCTGCTTTTTGCTGGCGATGACGCCATTCGCAGCGCGGTGCGCACCATCAAGGGCGAGGTCGCGGCAGCCCAAGCAGCCGGCGACATCGATACGCATATCTGGAATCTTGGCCACGGAGTTTTGCCAACCACAGAGGCGGAGGCTGTTACCCGCGCCGTCTCTATCATTCACGAGGAGGGCTAATGAAGATCGCGATTATTGGTGCTGGCTTGGCAGGCCTTACAGCAGCGTGGGAGATTGCTTCCCATGACTCTGGGCACAAGGTGGACGTGTATGAGGCTGAGGGCCGCATCGGCGGCAAGCTTTACACGGTTCCGTTTAATGACGGCCCAACAGACATGGGCGCTGAGGCTTTCTTAGCCCGCAACGAAGAGGTAGTGGAGTTTTTCACCAAGCTGGGCTTGGCGGATTCCTTTGTTTCTCCTTCGGGTCTATCCCCGCTGGTCTACGTCGATTCCAAGCTGCAGTCCCTGCCTTCCGGCGGCATGATGGGCATCCCGTCCTCGTCTGAGTCCATCGCTCCGCTGGTCTCTGCGGAGACCGCGCGCCGTATCGACAACGAAGAGCCTTTCGAGTGGAAAATCGGTGGCGATGTTTCGGTGGGCAAGCTGGTCCGTCAGCAGTTTGGTGACGACGTGGTGGACCACGTGGTCTCCGCCCTTCTGGGTGGCGTCTATTCCTGCACTGCGGATGACTTGGGCCTGCGCGCCACGATCCCGGCGCTGGCCGCTAGCTTGGATAAGCTCGCAGCTGATGGCCCGGTCAAGCTTTCCGACGCCGTCCGCGCAATGGAGCAGGCACGCCCACGCACCCCGGGCAAGGGGGCGCCTTTCCAGACTTTCCGCGGCGGCTACGCTGAGGTTTACGAGGCGCTCGCGGAAAAGTCCGGCGCCGATATTCACCTCGATTCCTTTATCTCCGGAGTGACCCGTGAGTCCGAGGGCTTCCGCGTCAAGGGCGCACCGAACGAGGCCGGCCTTTATGACCGCGTGCTTTTTGCCACCCCGGCGCCCACTACCGCGCGTCTTCTGCCGGCTCTTTCTCCTGCGGCTTCTGCCGCGCTGAAGAAGGTCAAACTGGCCGGTTCTGTGGTCGTCGGCTTCAAGTTCGATTCCGATACCGATCCGAACGGCAACCGCCTGCCGGATAACACCGGCATTTTGGTGGGCACGGATCAAGAGGACGTACACGCTAAAGCGTTTACGCTGTCTTCGCGCAAGTGGCCGCACCTGGCTGAACGCGGCGGCGCGCTGGTGCGTGCTTCCTTCGGCCGTTTCGGCGACGACGCCCTCGTCCGCGCGGAGGAAGACGATCTGGTTGATTACGCCTTGGACGATCTTCAGCACATCACCGGCTTCGATGGCCGCGCCGCCGGCGTTTCCGAGATCTTCACCCAACGCTGGTTCGGCGGCATCCCGCGCTACGACGAGACCCACCTGGACACAGTCGCTGCAGCGCACGCCGCGCTTGCCGACGTCCCCGGCATCGAGGCCACCGGCGCCTGGTCCGGCGGTGTGGGCGTGCCAGCCGTTGTGGCAGATGCACGCGGTGCCGTTGAGCGGCTGCTCGCGTAGTAGAGCAGCCAAGCTCTCACACGCACACAATCGGTACGATGCGGCGGCATGACTCACGTACTTATGGTTCTAAGTGGTGCCCGTGTCTGGACTCTTAAAGACGGCACGGAGCACCCCCACCGGCTTCTGGGCAGAGGAGTTCATCGCTCCTTATGACATCTTTACTGAGGCCGGATATGACATCACCGTGGCGACCCCGCGCGGGGTCAAGCCAGTAGTTGATGAAATCTCTTTGAGCATCTCCGGCGGAACCGATCCGCTTTCGGCCAAGAAGCTGAAGTCTCGCCTTGCGGAGCTCTCCGATGTCCTGGAGAACCCGGCTGACCTCCATGACCAGAACGAGGAAGATTATGACCTCGTGTTCTATCCCGGCGGCCATGGCCCGATGGAGGATGAGCTGGTGGCGCGAGGCTTGGACTACGACAAGGGCCTGCTGCCATTTCCCTCGCACGTCGTGGTAGATGGCAATCTCTACACCGGTCAGAACCCGCAATCTTCCAAGAAGCTTGCGAAGACCTTGGTCGACGCGCTCGCGGATTAGGCCATCGTTCCCGCGAATTAGGCCAGTGCCGGTAGGGCGCAGAGGACAACTGTCACTAGCAGGATGAAGGCCATGAATGCCTTCGCCTGCCAAGTGGCGAAGTTGAAGGTAACGCCCACGCCGAAGCGCTTGTCCACGAGGACTGCTGGGTCGTCGGGGTTGTAGTAGAACATTCCCCACTTGTAGTGCTCGTCGTTATCTGGCGATTCCTTGCCCTCGTCAGGGAAGCTGACACCACGCAGGGCGTCGTCAAGCTGGCTCGCCCGGAGAGCGATGAGGACCAAGAGCGCGATGACTCCGAGGATGCTGCAGAGGAGCAGGCCGTAGAATCCTACGGGCAGCCAGTCACTGAATTCGGGGAGCGGACCGGCGATTTGGTCAATAGTGAGGGGGACGCACATAGCCAGCAACAGCAGGCCGATGCCTTCGTTAGAAGCTGCCAGGATTGCATCGTTGCGCAGCTGACCTTTGATGGAGCGGTCGTTGCGGGAGTGCGACGGGAAGGCGGCCATTGCCCAGAAAATTACGGCAAAGAGTGCGATTAATCCGAGGGATACAAAAGTTCCTATAAAGACGCTCGGGACGGACTTGTCGCTCCAGGCGTCGGGCTGCAAGCCGGCACCCCAGTGCGTTGGGATGGTTTCTGGGATGTTGTCCCAGCGCATCGCAACAACGATTGCGCCGACAGCGGTGACGAGTAAGGAGCCGAGCACGCTAATCCATGGAAAGCGCACAGTGGTCTTGAGACCTGCGAGTTGCGATTCCGTAAAGCTGGTGCGAGTGATGCGTGCGGAAATCGCTGTTTCTACCTCGTCGTACCACTTGCCAGCGGCCTTTGCATCGATGATGCGGCGACGTGCCGTGACGTAGCTAAACATGGCGCCGACTACCACGATGAGCGAGGAGAAAGCGGCGACGATAGGCCACTTCCATGCGGCAAGGGTGAGCAGAGTAGTGAGGATGCCGCAGATCCAGACCTTGGTGCGGTAGGAACGCAGTGCGGCTTGAACTTGTGGGTCTTGGCGCTTGTCCTGCGGCACGCTCACACCAAGCGGCAGGGAAGCGATGGCGGGGATGGTGGCGATGGTCCAAGTGACGGCGAGGGTCATGGCCGCCATGAGGAGGGCGAAAATCATGGCAAATCCTTCAAAATTGCGTCGAGGTGGGAACGGATTTCGGAATCGTTGAAGCCCTGTGCGCGGGCTAGCAAGGCTGCGCGCTGAAGGCCCTCAACGAGTTGTTGGTTTTGTGCGTCGGTGCGGGCTCCAGGGCGAACCACCGTGCCGGAGCGCCCAGCGGTTTCGGCTAGGCCTTCGGCGACGAGCTTGTCATAAGCCTTCTTGACGGTGGCGGGATTAATGCCGAAGTCTGCGGCGACGCGTCGTACTGGATCGAGCTTGTCGCCGTCTCGTAGTTCGCCATGTGCGATGGCAGAAACGATGGCGTCGTGAAGCTGCGTAAAAAGCGGGACACCTGATTCTGGATTGAGGGTGAGGAACATGCCGACCCCCTTTCTGTGTTGGTTCAACTAATACAACGTTGTATTAGTGACTATAGCACAGATTGTGTTACTTGTAGCGATACAAAGCGATTAGAGTTCTACAGTGCGGTTAATCGAAAGACGCGAACAAAAATCTTCGTCGTGGCTCACTAAGATGAATGCACCTCGATAGGCAGAGAGCACATCTACCAGCCAGTCAACAGTGGGGATGTCGAGGTTATTCGTAGGTTCGTCTAGAAGGAGGAATTTAGGTGCTGGAGAAGAAAGCAAGACTCTCGCACATTCGGCACGAAAGCGCTCGCCTCCTGAAAGCTGCCCGAGCGGGGCATGAACGCTATCGTTTTGGAACAACAACTTAGCTAGCTGATTGCGGAGGAACTGCGGATCTTCGTTTGGATTGGCTGCGGTTACCAATTCCCACATACTCAAGTGTTCTGGAAGCGTGATGCGCTGACGCAAGTAGCCACAGGCTAGTGCGTAGTCGACGTCGCCGTTTGCCACGCGGTTGAGGAACGTTGTCTTTCCGGAACCGTTGGGACCTGCGAGTCGGACGCGCTCAGGGCCTACGATGCTGAGTAGCTCACTGCGGAGAACTTGGGTTGCGTTAGGCAGTTGAGTGTTCGGAAGCTCGATATGGACGGCAGAATCGTCGCGTAGCCGCAGCTGAGCTTTGTTGTACTCCTGCTGTGCGCTTGCCACTGATTGGGCTGCTTCGTGCGAGCGCTTGGCAGCTGTGTTTTGAGAGCGATTCTTGTCCAGGCCCAATGCGATAGGAGGCTTGCGTTTGGAAGCCGCGTACTTCTTTCCGCGACGCTCATCCCGGGCTAGCCGCGTTTGCATTGCTGACCGCTGGCGGACTTCTTTGCGTAAGGCGGCCTTGGCCTGGTGGACGTCGGCAAGCGCGGTGTCCTGTTCGTGGTCAATAGCCTCCTCATAGGAGGCGTAGTTCCCAGTAAACATGCGTAATGAGCCGTGGTAGAGCTCGGCGATGCAATCTGCGTGATTAAGTAGATCGCGGTCGTGTGAAATGACCAAAACCTGGGCCGGCGAGTCAGCGATCAAACTAAGGAGAAGTTCCTTGGACTGCGCATCAAGGTTGTTTGTAGGCTCATCCAAAATGATCACGTCAGGTTCGGAGAAAAAGAGCGCAGTAAGCGCGACAGTAACGGCCTCGCCGCCCGATAGGCTACCGATTGTGCGATCCAAGGAAATGGGCAATTCCGACGCCGCGAGCGCAGCACTGATTTTTTCCTTGAGGTCCCAACGCTCGCCCACGACCTCGACGAGCTCGTCGGTGTAGTGTCCCGCTTCGATTTGCTCGATGGCCTCCAATACTTCACGGGCGTGGAATACGTCGGCAACAGTATCGGAGACTTTCAGGCCTAAGTCTTGGTCGAGGTACCCGACGCTAGGGGCACTGACGGTACCTGAGGTTGGTTCGAGTATCCCGGCCAGCACCTTGGCCAGCGTTGATTTGCCCGAGCCGTTGGTGCCAACGAGTCCGGTGAACTGAGCGCTAAAAGTCCCATTGAGATTCGCGAAACAGGGTTTACCGTCAGGCCACACCATGGTGAGGTCAGCGAAAGAAATAGGCATGGATCGATCCGCCTTCGAGTCAGAGGTGTTGATGTGAGCTTCGAATTAAGAGCGGATCTTCATGGCAAGGAAGGTTAGCAGCGTGCGTGCGTGGTGTCCATAGTTTGTGAGGAAATGGAATTACAAGAAAAGTGCCACTGCCACTACTGCGAGGCCTTTCCAACCGCGGCTTAAGTAGCCCACCACTTCAGGGGAAAAGGAAGCACCGAAACCGCCCGTATCGACCATGCTCATTTGCGTCACGCGGGCAGGGCGGGACCTGGTGTAGCCGGCCCACGCCAGGCCTACCGCGATGACTGCAAGTGCAGCAAGTGAAAGCTGCCACACGATGGCAACAAAGACCGTTCCTATAATCGCTGTGCCTATCGCAGCGCTCATAGGAAGACCCCACTCTGCCCAAGGCCCTTCCACGATTCGCCCAAAGGAACCTGCGCGGCTTACGGCCGCACCCACCATGGACCAAGCGGTGGCAAATGCAAGAATGCCCAGCGAACCCAGGTGCGGTGCGAACCCGAGGCTCAAACCAGCAACTGCCAGTGCGCCGACGCCGATGTACCAACGCCTGCCTAGACGGCGCGCGAAAAGACCAGCTAAAGAAGCGGACGAACCGATCTGCGGTTTCAACCACATGCTTTGGCTGGCTAGGGCGTCGGAGCTGACCTCAGAGTCGAGCAGGTTCACACCTGAACTGCTCACCTGGCGGGAACGGCCAGCAGCGAGCAGTGACGCAACGGTGAAGGAACGCCAGCCCACGGCCATGCGTAATGCTGGCGCTGCCAGTGCGAATAGAGGAGATGCGCCGAGGGACACGCAAAGCAGCAACGCGAGTGCAGTGGCCCCGAGCAGCTGCAGAACTGAAATTGAATCCATGCCCCGCAGGCGTCCTTGTGGGCGGAGGTGGTAAACCCACCGAGGGCCTGACATCCCACGCAGCGGGAACAGCGCCTCCAGAAGCGCAATCAGCGCCAGCAATCCCAGGATGCCGCCCGTTGTCTGTAGAGGAGCAACGTCGGTGCGAATTACGACGAAAGGCAAATAGTCGGCGGCGTATTGCCATACGCCAAAAAGTACGCCTAGGAGACATCCAAACATGGTGATCGCTCCAACGACGTCACCGAACTTCGACAGGGCCCGTGTCATGCCAGTACGAGAGTTGGTGTCAGGCATCATAGCTCCACCAACTCATCGCACGCATCGGTGACGGTAGGCGAGTGGGACGCCACGATGATGCAGCGACCTTCTTTCGCCAGGTGGCGCAGTTCGCTGCTGAGGAATTGCGTCCACTCGGCGTCGAGGTGGCGCTCGGGTTCGTCGATAAGCAGCACTTGCGCGGGCTGGTAGAGCTGGATGGCCAGGAAAACGCGCTGGCGCTGGCCCGCGGACAAACGCGTGGCGGGGTGAGGTAGGAGCTCCTCAAGCGCCCACAATTCGATGATTTCAGCGAAGTCAACGCCAGTGGTCCGGGCGATGAGATCGATGTGCTCGCCCACGGTGAGGTCCGGTAGGAAGATTGGGTCGGCCACGGTGAGCACCGCGCTTGCCGACGCCCTCGTTCCCACCTCCTTCCCATCAACACGGACGGTGCCCTCGAGAGCCGCGAGCTCGCCACCGAGAGTGGCGAGCAGCGTCGACTTGCCTGAGCCGTTAGCTCCCTTGAGGCCGTACATGCGGCCCGGGGCAAACTCGCGGGCAAGATGGCCGAGGGCTGTGGTATGTCCGTAAGTGGCATCGATGTTCAGCATGCGGCAAGGCTATCAATTCTGCTGCTTGCAGGCTTTCAAGACCTTGGTTTTGGTACCTTGAGCTGCTAAAATTTAGCGTCAAACAGCTATTTTGGGGGAGAAAAAGAATGGTTACTCCACAGCCCGCTAATGAGTTCATAGACACCGAAATTGATAAACCGAGGGATAACAAGTTGGCCTTGGGAGACGCAGCAATGCGTTTGGCCGGCCATGACGTTAGTGACCCGAAAGTTCGTGACTTGGCCCGCCGCGTAGCCGCTGGCACGGTGTCTGCTGAGGACGCAATAGCCCAAGTTCGCCGGACGGCATTTAAGTAAGCAGGGGAAAATGAGCGGGGGTTGGAAAGATTACTTCATTCCAGGAACAACGGTTCTGAAGAATCTATTGGGGGCAACTGATGCTGAGGAGCTCCGATTACTCGAGGAAAAACTGGTATTCCTGCGAATCTCGGAATTACAGCATGAGCCCCTAGAGGGGAATTTTGATTATCAGCATTTCAAAGCCATCCATCGCCACCTTTTCCAGGATGTTTATGAATGGGCGGGGCAGGAGCGTACGGCTCCTACTGACCAGTTCATGGTGAAGGCCGGTCATGCTTATTACCCAGCGGGTCCAGAGCTGACCAAGGCCGCGAACAAGATTTTTGCTGGTCTTGCCCGCGATAACCTGTTGTGCGATATGACTCTTGAGGAGTTCGTCCCGAAGCTGGCGGAAGTGTGGGGTGAACTCAACGTTGTGCACAGCTTCCGCGAGGGAAACACCCGCACGCAGACCGTCTTTTTCGCGTTCCTTGTGGATAATGCTGGGTTTGCCTTGGACGTGGAGCGCCTAGCCGTTGATAGTGAACTGCGTGAGCGGTTCATCGCTGCACGTTTTCATAGCCAGGACACAGGCGATAACGCGCAGCTGGCGCGGGTGCTGCGCGAAATCGTCGGCAACCGCTAGCTCGTGCTAGCCCTTGTTGCGGAATACAAAGATAGAAGAGAAGTCCTGGTCGCCGTGGCCCATGGACTGCTGTTCCTCAAAGCGTTCGATGGCGGCGTGCACTGCTGGCAGCGGCTTAGAAGAAGTAGCCTCTATGAGCTTGGCGTCCTTGCACAGGGCGTCGACAGTGAAGTCGCCCGGAGTGGTGTTGCGCTCACCCGTGATGAACGGGCCCTTCATGTTCTTCATGAACGCGAGGCCGGTGATATCGAGCATTTCGAGGATGACCTCGGAATCAAGGCCCTCGGATTCGCCAAGCTGCAGTGCCTCCAGCAGTCCCTCGGCGGTTACTGCCAATGCGAGGTTGGCTAGCAGCTTGCCCAGGGCGGCGGTAGCTGCGGACTCGACGCCGATCAGCTTGTTCTCACCGGCCCATGGCTCGACGATGTCCATGGCGAGCTCGCGACGGTCGTCGTCAGGCGTGCCCACATAGACGCCCAACTCGCCGTTTCGGGCTGGGCCCAGGGAACCCACGACTGGTGCGTGGACATAGGAATCCACCGCGGCGGCAAATTCGCGTGCGGCCTCCGGGGAAACGGTGGTGGTGTCAATCCAGGTAACGCCGGCGGGGATCAGCGCGGGCTCGATGATGCGCTCGCGAATGTCATCAGGACCAAACAAGGAAGTGATGATGACCTCGGCGTTTTTCACCGCCTCTTCAGGGGTATCTGCCAAGCTGGCGCCTTCTTCGACGAGAGGCTGCGCGCGCTCAGCGGTGCGGTTCCACACCGTAACCTCGTGAGATTTGAGCAGGTGGCGGGCAAGCTCGCTGCCCATTCGGCCGGTTCCAAGGAATGCGATTTTCATGGAAACCAGTGTGCCATTTTTGTTTGCGGGCGCGCAGTCAACTTCGGTGTGCCACCGGAAGAGCGCCGTGGTTCGTATCCCGTCGGTACCGCCCACACCGTGTGGGCTGGCGATGATCATCGGCGGCATCGTAGGCCTGAAAACGGTGGCCTAGGGCAGCGGGATGTAGATTTCCTCCGGGCGTGGAAGTGGTGGCGGCTTCGGGATTTGATCGATTCCCTGTTGTACCTCCGGCGGAATCGGAACCTTTGTGGGAATCCGCGGCGGCGCTGGTGGCGGCGGTGGCGGTGGCATATGAAATTCCGGCAGCTTTGGCAGGCCTGGAACTGGTGCGGGTGCTGGACGCCGTGGTGGCGGAGCCGGCGCAGGTGCGTGGATAGTTACCGTATCGGGTGAATGCGGCGGTGCTTCTGGTGGCGGGGCCAGTTGGCTTTCTTGCGGAGCTTGCTCAGGTGCGGGCGCCTTCGGTGTTTCTTTCGGCTTTGGTTCGTGTTTGCTGGATGACGCTTGCGCGGAATCTAGCGCTAAGCGTGTGGCCGGTTGTGGCGCGGAGCCCTGGGCCCAAGGCGTGGTGCTTTCTGAGGTTTGCGTTTCCAGCGGTTTCATATCTTGAGCTGGAACCATGGTGACTTCTTTGCTTGCACAGGATGCACAAAATACAGCGCTAAGGCCGATAGCGCAGAAGAAAATGCGTGAGCGCATGATGAAAATTTCCCCCTTTTAAAATCACCGCCATGAGTGTTGGTTGCAAGCTGCATGAGCAGCCGGTGTGCAGCGCGCTTTGTTGTTCCCCCGGCGCTGCGATCGTGGCGATGGCAGTAGCTTAACGGCAATTAGAAACCGGTGCAGGGTAAGTAGCGCGTGGAGTAGATGGAGTGGATACAATTCGGCGAAGTGCTCTGGGCGCGGTGGCGCGTTTGGCCACTCCAACTTTTGTATAGGGACAAAGCAGTTACAATGTTGGCTATGCCTAATACGAGTCAGCAGCCAGTTTCCCAGTCCACCCAGTGGTTCGAGCGCGCATCCAAGGTCACCCCAGGTGGCGTGAACTCCCCGGTCCGTGCCTTCGGTTCGGTCGGCGGCCAAGCCCGCGTTATCGCGCGCGGCGAAGCTTCCCGCCTGTGGGACGTCGACGGCAACGAGTACGTTGACCTTGTTAGCTCCTATGGTCCGATGATCCACGGCAACGCCCACCCGGCAATCGTGGAGGCTGTGCAGAAGGCAGCGGTCGATGGCCTTTCCTTTGGCGCGCCGACCGAGGCGGAAACCCTGCTGGCAGAGCGAATTGTGGAGCGCACCGCAGTAGAGCAGGTGCGTCTGGTCAACTCCGGCACTGAGGCAACCATGTCCGCCGTGCGCTTGGCCCGTGGCTTCACCGGTCGCGCAAAGGTGTTGAAGTTTGATGGCTGCTACCACGGCCACGTCGACGCGCTGTTGGCGTCGGCAGGCTCCGGCGTTGCTACCTTCGCCCTTCCGGATTCCCCGGGCGTTACCGGCGCAACCGCTGCCGATACCATCGTTGTGCCTTATAACGATCTGGATGCTGTCCGTGAGGCTTTCGCCGCACACCCAGGTGAGATCGCCTGCATCATTGCTGAGGCAGCCGCGGGCAACATGGGCACAGTGGCTCCCGATGAGGGGTTCAATGCGGCGCTGAAGGAAATCGCGCATGCCGACGGCGCGCTGCTCATCCTGGATGAGGTCATGACTGGCTTCCGTACCTCACACAAGGGCTGGTTCGGCGTCGACGGCGTCGCTGGTGACTTGGTCACCTTCGGCAAGGTTGTCTCCGGTGGTCTGCCTGCCGCCGCTTTTGGTGGCCGCGCCGACGTCATGGCTTACCTGGCACCGGCTGGTCCGGTCTACCAGGCAGGTACTTTGTCCGGTAACCCAGTTGCGATGGCTTCTGGTCTGAAGTCCCTGGAGCTTGCCGACGAAGAGCTGTACCCGCGCCTTGGCGCAAACGCTGACCGCCTAACCGGTCTTATCTCTGCAGCATTGGATAAGGAAGGCGTGGCGCACAACATTCAGCGCGCTTCCTCGATGTTCTCCATCCGCTTCGCTGAGGGACGCGGCCGCAACTTCGACGACATGAAGGCTGCTGATACCTGGCGCTTTGCTCCGTTCTTCCACGCTCTTCTGGAAGGCGGCGTCTACGTTCCGCCATCAGCTTTTGAGACCTGGTTTGTCTCCGATGCGCTGACCGACAATGATTTTGAGGTAATCGAAAAGGCGCTCGCGCCCGCAGCAAAGGCTGCCGCAGCAACCCAGCGCGCTTAAAGCTCATTTAAAGAAGAGCGAAAGGAACTTCTATGTCGACGACTATCGTCCACCTGGTCCGCCACGGTGAGGTGTACAACCCGGAAAAGATCCTCTACGGACGCATCCCGGGCTACCACCTTTCCTCCCGCGGCCACTCCATGGCGGCGCGCACTGCGGAGTCCTTCCGCGGCCACGACGTGACCTACCTGGTGGCTTCGCCGCTGCAGCGCACACAGGAAACTGCGCAGCCTATCTCCAAGGTCACCGGCCTTGACGTTGAGATCGACAAGTCCGTCATCGAATCCGGTAACCGTTTTGAGGGCCTGCGCACCAAGGGCTGGAATTCCCAGCTATGGAACCCACAGCGTTGGCCGCTGCTGCGCAACCCGATGCAGCCTTCCTGGGGCGAGCCTTTTGAGGAGATCGCTGCCCGCATGGTCAATGCAGTCGAGCGCGCACGCGATAAGGCAGAAGGCCACGAGGCCATCATCGTCTCCCACCAGCTGCCCATCGTCATGGTCCAGCGCACCGCACTAGGCAAGCGCCTTGCCCACGCACCATGGGACCGCGAGTGCGACCTTGCCTCGGTGACCTCGCTCGTCTTCCAAGATGACCAGCTCATCGACATCTTCTACTCCTCCCCGGCGCAGGATATTTAAGGCAGAGCCCGTGAAACACAAACTTTTGCCTGTAGTCGCCTCGTTGATGGTTGTCGCTTCGGCTACCACTGCGTGCAGTCAAGACGCAGATAAAGCACAAAATGCAGTGGCGAGTGGCGGCACCTTTGAATTCTTTGCTCCAGGCGGAGAAAAAGTAATCAAATATGCGCCCGAAGAGCGCAAACCGTTGAAGTCCTTCACAGGAGAGAATCTGCGCCACGACGGCCAGACCATTTCTCTGGATGATTTCTCTGACCAGATCGTCGTACTGAACTCTTGGGGACAATGGTGTGCTCCTTGTCGCTCCGAATCGGATGACTTACAAAACATCCATGCCGAGCTGACCAAACGCGGTACGGGTACAGTTCTGGGAATTAATGTCCGCGACTTCAACCCGGAAATTTCCCGTGATTTTTTGGGAGATAACGGGCTGGAGTATCCGTCCATCTACGATCCGCCTTTCAAGACGGCTGCGGCTCTTGGCGGCGTACCGACCTCTGTCGTGCCAACCACCATCGTGCTCGATAAGCAGCATCGACCAGCCGCCGTATTTCTGCGCGAGATCACCGACAAGGATGTTCTCGAAGTCGTAGATTCGCTGGAAAAAGAGTAGTTTCCACTGCTAGACAACTTATTTAGAATTGCGCGAGGTTTCATGGACTTTACGGATGCGGCGCTCAACGTCGAATCGGTCATCACTAGTGGTCCTTTCGCCCTAGGTTTTCTCCTCGCCATGGCCGCTGGCTTGGTCAGCTTTGCTAGCCCGTGCGTGGTCCCGCTCGTCCCCGGCTATATCTCTTACCTGGCCAGTGTGGTTGGCGGTGAGGTTAGTTATGACGCGGAGTATGGCATCGGCGTCGGCAAGCGCAAGCAATGGGCTGTAGTACTTGCCGCGGCGCTGTTTGTGCTGGGCTTTACCGTGGTATTCGTGCTGGCGACGGTCTCTGTTTTCGGTGCGATTTCCGCGCTGACGCTCAACGCTGATGTGCTCATGCGGATAGGCGGCATTATCACCATCCTCATGGGCGTTGTGTTCATGGGCGTGGTGCCGGTGCTGCAGAAAGATACCCGCATGGCGCCGCGGCGCTGGACCACGTGGTTGGGTGCGCCGCTGCTCGGCGGCGTCTTTGCGCTTGGTTGGACGCCGTGCCTAGGCCCGACGCTCGCGGCGATTATCTCTGTCTCCGTTGGTACCGAAGGCATGACCGCAGTGCGCGGAACGTTCCTTATCATCGGCTATTGCTTGGGGCTGGGGCTGCCTTTCCTGCTCGTTGCGCTGGGCTCAGCCCGTGCCATGCGCACTATCTCTTGGATGCGGCAACACTCTCGCACCATCCAGATCATCGGTGGTATCGCCATGATTCTGGTGGGCCTCGCACTGGCTACCGGCTTGTGGGGCAACTTCATCAGCTTCATCCGCCAGTGGACGTTTGAATACGGCGCGACCCTAATTTAAGAGGATAAGAAGGCATATGAAACTTATCGTTCGCTATCTGCGCAAGGCATGGCATTGGCTGACCAGCATGCGCACGGCACTGGCATTGCTGTTCCTGCTCGCTCTGGCGGCCATCCCGGGCTCGCTGCTGCCGCAGCGCGATCTCAACGAGGCTAACGTCAAGGACTTCATTAGCTCCCACGGCAAGGTTGCGGAAATCTACGACAAACTGCAGCTTTTCGACGTCTTTTCTTCCATCTGGTTCCAGGCCATCTTCATGCTGCTGATGGTCTCCCTCGTGGGCTGCATCATCCCGCGTTCTTGGGAGCACTACAAAGCCTGGAAAACCCCGCCTACTCGTGCTCCGAAGTACCTGGAAAAGATGCCGCTTCACGCCGAAGGCCATTCGGAGCATTCGCCGGAGGAAATCAAAGCTCGAGTAACCAAGCTACTGAAGAGGTGGCGCGTTGCTGAATCAGGCCCGGAAGAAGACCGTCAGGGGCTGCAGTCTTTCTCCGCTGAGCGCGGCTATGCCCGCGAGCTGTGCAACCTGATTTTCCATATTGCCTTGGTGGCCATCTTGGTCACCGTTGCCGCCGGCCGCCTGTCTAACTACGAGGGCCAAGTCATCGTGGTCACCGAGTCTGGCTCCCAGGACGGGGAGACCAAACTGGATCAGTCCACCGAGTTCTGCAATACCTCGACCTCGAACTATGACTCCTTCCGCGCTGGCTCGCTTTTCGACGGCACAGGCCTGCACCCGTTCTGCTTCGTAGCTCACGACTTCACCGCGGATTATCTTGATAACGGCCAGGCGGAGATGTTTACCTCCAACGTGTCCTACGCGGAGGGCGATGACATCTACACGGATCATTCCTCCTGGAAGGACTATGAGCTCAGCGTGAATCACCCGCTGCGCCTTTCCCATAACCGCGTCTACCTGCAGGGGCACGGCTACGCGCCGACCGTGACGGTGGAGTGGCCAAACGGCGAGAAGCGTACCCAGACCATCCAGTTCCGTCCCGATGACATGGTTCGCTTCCTTTCTTCCGGCGTCATGCGTTTCGACCCGCCGGCTGGCATGTACCCGGATCTCTTTGAGCGTCGCCAGAATCAGCTCGCCATCCAGGGCCTTTTCGCGCCGACCGCACAGTGGTCCGGGGAGAACGGTCAGCTGCTGACCTCCGCGTACCCAGGGCTTACGGATCCTGCCTTGGCAATCGATATCTACCGCGGCGATGCCGGCCTCGATACCGGCACTGCGCAGTCCATCTTCGATCTGGATTCCTCCCTGGTGCACTCGGGCCAGCTGCAGAAGATTGACCGCGTGAATCTCTCGCAGAACGAATCCGTGACGCTGGACGATGGCACGAAGGTCACCTTCAACGGTGCCTCCCAGTATGCGAATTACCAGATTTCTTATGACCCATTCCAAAAGTGGGTCTTGGTCTCGGCACTTCTGATGCTGGTTTCCCTGGTCGGTTCGCTAGTTATCAAGCGCCGCCGCGTGTGGGTGCGCATCAGCCCGGCCGCGGATGGAGGAACCGACATCCAGATGGCGGGTCTTGCCCGCACCGACCGCGCCGGTTGGTCCGAGGAGTTCTACGCGCTCTATCGCGAGCTTTTGGATCTGCCTGACCCGGACGAAGTAGAAGAGGATGAGATCTGGGTGGATGATTAATCCATCCGACTAAAGTTTGATGTCGCCTGCATGCGGGAGTATCGTATGCAGGTACTATTTGGAGCAAAGCGCAAGGTTTTCAATGCTGATTGATCAGAATCTGTCGAATTTTTCCGACATCGCCGTCCAAACGGCCTTCGTTATCTACGCCATCGCGCTGTTTCTCTCGCTGGCGTACTACGGCCGCATGCAGTCGGTCATCGATGCCCGCCGCGCAGCTGCAGCAGATCGCGCGCAGTCCAAGCAGAAGGTAGCGGCAGGCGGCAGCCCCTACGCACCAGCCGCTGATGACGCTGCGCTTGCCGACGCTGCCGTCGCCGACACCACCCCAGTCAAAGACCCCAGCGTCCTCGAGGAAAAGGCTGAAAAGCTCGGCGGCATGACGCAGATGCTGCTGTGGCTGGGCATTGTGCTCCACGTTGTGGCAATTGTGCTGCGTGGCCTAGCCACACACCGCTTCCCGTTTGGCAACCTGTATGAGTACGTGCTGATGGTGACCGCTGGCGTGCTCATCGTGTCCAACATCGCGATGCAGCGCAAGGAATGGCGCACGATGTGGCCGTGGATCCTCACTCCGATTTTGGCGCTGATGTTCTACGGTTCCACCAAGCTGTATGCGGAATCCGCTCCGGTTGTCCCGGCGCTGCAGTCGCACTGGCTGCCAATCCACGTCACTGTGGTTTCCCTGGGTGCTTCCATCAGCGTGGTTTCCGGTATCGCGTCTTTGCTGACTATGTTGCGTGTCTGGCAGCCGAAGGGTGCTGAGCGTGGTTTCGCTGGTGTCGTGGGCAAGCCGCTGCCTTCGGCGAAGAAGCTGGATCAGCTTGCTTACCGCCTCGGCATCATCGCACTGCCGACCCTGGGCCTAGGCATCGTGCTCGGCGCCATCTGGGCGGAGTCTGCCTGGGGACGCTTCTGGGGTTGGGACCCGAAGGAGACCGTCTCCTTCGCTACCTGGATTCTTTATGCGGCTTACCTCCACGCTCGTGCGACGCCGTCCTGGCGCAAGTTCTCGCCGTGGATCAACATTGCCGCGACCTCCTTGATGGTCTTCAACCTGTTCTTCATCAACATGGTTGTTTCCGGTTTGCACTCTTACGCGGGGTTGAACTAGTGCCTGATACGCATAAGCCAAGAAATAAGCAGGGAAAGCCAGCAGGCGATAACCCGCAGCTGCTGGCTATCGGCGCGGAGTTCGCAGCTCGCCGCCGCGAGCTCGGTATCCTGCAGCAGCAACTGGCTGATGCCGCGGGCGTATCTCGCTCCACTTTGCACACCATCGAGCATGGCGGTAGCGGTGTGCGCTGGGAGAAGGTCACCGCGGTCGCGGAGGCCCTTGGCCTTGAGATGAGCTTCCAGCCGCGCGCTTAGCGGCGTAGCTTTCCATCACTTTCTTCATGGTCCCATTGCTTGGGTCCCTTTGTGGGGCAATGGGACCATGAAGCGCGTTTTCAGGGTTGCTGATACTCGTAAAGCTACCCGTAGAGAGGGACCTTTAGAGGGAGACCATTCCGTGCCGGCGCGGAGAATGCACCCTACTTCTCGTCCGTTTCGTCGCGCGGGGGCTCGTCGCGGTGGCTCTCGCGGCGCTGTTGACGGCGGCGCTCCTCGGCTTCCCGCTCGGCCTGCAACTCGCGGGCGCGGCGCTCCTTGAAGCGCTCCTTCTCGAGGTTCCACAGGAACTCTTCATCGTCGTCTGGGCCCTTGATGGCTGGGCGCTGCTGCGTTGTTTGCGGCTTCTTCCAGCTGGAAGGGCCAAAAGCCTTCCAGACCAGTACGGCGGCAAGAACAACTAAGACAAGCAAAATCAAACGACCCATGCGTTATATCCTACGGAATCGAAAGCGTAGACTTTAGCCCCATGACTGATACTTCTTCTGCACATAATCCGGAGCCGCCGGCACCCGATCCCGAGCTGCGCCGCCGCTCCCGCGCCGCGCTTTGGAAGTACGGCTTGGCCCGCCTGGTGCTTTTTATCCTGCTCACGGTGGTCATTGAGCTCATCGCCATCCTGGCAGGTTTCCCCATTCCAGTACTGCTCGCAGCGCTGCTTGCCCTATTCGTGGCGCTGCCGCTGTCGATGCTCGTGTTTAAGAAATGGCGCGTAGAAGCCACCGAGACCTTGGCTGAGTATTCCGCTCAGCGCAAGGCTCATAAGGCCTGGGTCCAGGCTGAGCTAGCCGGCCGTTAATCCCTTAAACAAGAAAAGCGCAATCGCGCTGACCAGCGCCCACACCAGCATTGCGCGGCCAGTGATGCCGAGCACCGGGATGAGCTGGGGGCCGCGGGCGCCGCGGTTGACGGTGCGCACCGCCTGTAGTGCGAACGGGAAGTAGACCAACGCCGCGAGCGCCAGCCAGGAATCGAATGCGATGACAATGGTCAGCAAAACCGGGATGAGCAGCAGCCACATGAACAGGTTGCGTGATTTCTTGTCACCCAGGCGCACTGCCAGCGTGATTTTTCCGGACTCACTATCCGAAGGAATGTCACGAATATTGTTCGCCAAGTTCACCGCAGAGCTCATTCCACCAATACCCACTGCGAGCGCAAGACCCGTCAGCGTGATGTGGCCTGCCTGTGTGAACTGGGTACCCAGTACCGCCACCAATCCGAAGAAGATGAAGATAGCGACCTCACCGAGGCCACGGTAACCGTACGGATTCTTGCCGCCGGTATAAAACCATGCGCCAGCAATACAAAGCGCGCCTACCAAGATGAACCACGCGGCGTTCGCTACCAAAGACAACGCAATGCCAGCCATGGCAGCAACTGCGAACGAAGCAAAGGCCGCGTACTTCACGTGCTGCGGCTTCGCCAGCCCACCGCCGGTTAGACGCTGCGGGCCGGTGCGGTCGTCGTCGGTGCCGCGGATGCCGTCGGAGTAGTCATTGGCGTAATTGACGCCGATGATGAGCGCCCACGCCACAATGAGTGCGAGAAAGGCGCGGCCCCAGTGCGCGCCGTCGGCAGCCGCGGCGGCGCCAGTACCAGCGATGACTGGGGCGAAAGCATTTGCCCATGTATGCGGGCGAGCGC
This sequence comes from Corynebacterium sp. HMSC06G04, assembly GCF_001807365.1. Classification (NCBI taxonomy): domain Bacteria; kingdom Bacillati; phylum Actinomycetota; class Actinomycetes; order Mycobacteriales; family Corynebacteriaceae; genus Corynebacterium; species Corynebacterium sp. HMSC06G04. The sequence goes on from NZ_KV788616.1 coordinate 58,935, forward strand.
CTTGGAACCAGTCTTTGGCAGTTGCGGGATAGGCAGAAAGTGACATGTCAGTTATTGTGCCACGCCACCGCGGACATGCTGTGCACAAGGGACGCACACGGCGGACATATAAAAGCCACGGGTATGGCAAAAGCGCGTCGTACATACCCAAGAAAGGACGGCTGTGGGCCACACCCGTGACAAAAGTTCAACGCGTTGAACTTTCCTAAAAGTTATCATGTGAATCGCTCGCGGGGCAAGGCCTTTACTACGATGAATGTCATGCACTTAAGCGATCTCCCTGAACGTACCCAGGACTACCTCAAAGCCCTGTGGGACCTCTCCGAGCACTCTGGCGGCGCGCCCATCGCGCTCAAAGAACTGGCGGGGCGATTGAACCAAAAGGTGCCCACGGCGTCCGAAGCCGTAAAGCGTCTCGTTGCCCAAGGGCTGGTGGAACACGAGCGCTACGCTGGCGTTTCGCTGACCCCAGAGGGGCAGGCACTGTCCATGGGCATGGTCCGCCGCCATCGTCTCCTCGAGACCTTCCTGGTTAAAGAACTGGGGTACACCTGGGACGAGGTTCACGAGGACGCCGATCTCCTCGAGCATGCATGCTCCGATCGCTTCATCGATCGCCTCGATCAGCACCTGGGCCATCCTCAGCGCGATCCCCACGGCGATCCCATCCCCGATGCGCAGGGCAGCATCGAGGACCTTGGCACGCTCACGCTTGACGACGTCCCCCTTCACACCCCTGTCACCATCGAGCGGGTATGCGACGGGGACACCGAGCTGTTGCGCTACCTCGACAGCCACGGCGTCGGCTTGGGCGTCGAGGTCGTAGTTGATTCCCGCGTTGCGGGCCTGCTCAACCTGCACGCAGGGGACAAGGAGTTCTCCCTTGCGGAAGTCGCGGCCGCCGACGTGACAGTGCGCGCTAACGAAACCTAATCAGTTCTTAAAGAGCCCTGCGACACCACGACGGTCCACCTTGCCGGGGCCGGTCAGCGGCATCTCAGCAATGCGGATAATCTCGCGCGGAATCTGCCACCGAGGCAGGTCATCGAGCGCTTCGAGGATGTCGGTGCGCGAAGCCCAGCCGGTGTAAGCTGCGGCGATCATCTGACCAAGACGCGGATCAGGGATGCCCACCACGCATGCACTGTCGACGCCCGGAACCTGCAACAAGAGCTGTTCCAGCTGTTCTGGGTGCAACTTCAGGCCGCCCGAATTGATGATGTTGTCCAGACGTCCAGTGACGGTGAGCTGACCGTGGGCGTCGAGCTCTCCGGCGTCGGAAGTGGCGAACCAGCCATCGACGAAGTCGCGCGATTCCACATTGCGGTAGCCCTGCGCAATGGTCGGCCCGCCCAGGAAAATGCGGTTATCGTCCCCGATGCGCACCTCGGTGCCGGGCAGGGGAGTGCCGTTGTAGACGCAACCGCCCGCAGTCTCCGAGGAGCCATAGGTGGTTACCACGGTGATGTCGAGCTTGCGCGCAGATTCCAACAGCTGGGGATGCGGCGCTGCTCCACCCACCAGGATGGAGTTGAAACGGCGCAGTGCCTGGATGCCGTCCAGCGAATCGAGTGCCTTGTGCAGCTGCATTGGCGTGAGCGCGGTGTACATGCGGTCCTCGGTGTGAGCGAGCTCTTCTGCTGCGCGGGCGAACTCGGTGATGTTAAAGCCTTGAGACAGGTCGAGGCACAGTGGCTCCACCCCCGCCACCAACGAGCGCACGAGCACCTGGATGCCCGCGATGTGGTGGGCGGGCATGGCCAGTAGCCATTGGCCGGGTCCACCCAGGAAAGAATGGGTGGCATCCGCACTCGCCACCAGGTTAAGCGGGCTTAGCTGCGCACCCTTCGGTGTGCCCGTGGAACCCGAGGTAGCCACCACCAAAGCAATGTCCTCAGCAATCGATTCGCCCGCGCGCATGTGGTTGCGCAGCAATTCCGCCCGCGTGCGGTCCGCTGCGGGAAGGGGCAAGAGTGTGGTCTGCCCAGCGATGGCTTTTTCGAGCTCATCCAAAATAGCTGCGGGATTGCGGGGATCGACTGGGAGTGGGGCGAGGATATGAGTCACGAATAATCAGGTTACCCGGGCATATCGCTCGTCCCGGGAGGCGGCGCGCCGGGCGTTTAGAGCAAGGCGCGCAGCCCCATGCTGAGCAAATAGAACACACCCGCCAGCACCGCGATGCAGCCGCCCGCCGACAAACTGAGTGCGGCCGCCAGCCAGAGCCCGCCGCATGCCAGCGCAATGCCCGCGATACCGGCACCGAGCATGAGCTGGGTCGGGTGCTTGATCCACGGCTGTAACGCCGCCGCCGGGGCTACCAGCAGCGCCAGGGACAAGATAGTGCCCACCGCGGGAATCACCACCACCATGGTCACGCTGATAAGCGTGAGGGTAAGCAAGTCATAGCGGCCGGGCTTTCCGCCTTGTGCACGGAAGGATGTCTGGTCGAAGTAGAAGGAGACCAACGTCCGGCGAAATGCCACCAGCACGCCAAGGCTGACCACCACCAGGGCGCCGACAAACCAGACATCCTGCGCATTGACAGTGGTCAGCGAGCCCACGAGAAAGCTATCCACGTGGATAGGTAGCGGTTGGAACCAGCGCAGCAACAAGATGCCCAGGGAAAATCCCAAGGTGAGCGTCACGCCGGCGGCAGCGGTCGAAGAAATGCCTTCGACGGTACTCAACCACCGCATAAGCCAGGCCAAAGGCAGGCAAAACAGTGCCGCGCCCACCATCAAACCCGTGGAGAGATTCAAGCTCAGAAGGTTGGCCACTACTACACCGAGCACCGCGCCGGGGAAGATTCCGTGCGACAGGCTCTCGGCGAAAAAGACGCGCTTGCCCATGACCATCAAGGTTCCAACTAAGCCAGATAAACATCCCACAGCGATGGCCTCAAGGAGGGGCAACCGCAGGATCTCTGGATCAAGATGAGACAGTCCCATCAGCTAAATACCCCCTTCAAGCCTGCTAGCGGCACGGTGGCAACCAGCATCAAGCTGACAATTGCCTGCGGCGAAATCTGATGCGTGGTTTGGGACAACATGATGGCAAATCCCACCACCACTGCCAGCGTGGACAAACCCGCAGCCCAAAAGCACATGCTGCGCGGGGATCCTGCGATCAAGCGCGCTGAGAGGCCTGGAATGACAATAAAACCGATAACCAGCAACACACCCACTGCCGAGCTAGCTGCCACCACGATTAGGCCAACCGCGATATTCGCAATGAGCTCATAAGCCGCCACGTTGACGCCCATGGCGCGGGCCGCTGCTGTATCGAAAGCGACGAGAATCTGCATGCGCCAGGTTGTCAGGATGAGCAGTGCCGCAATCACGCAGAGCGTGACGGAGGTTGCCAGCCTGGACTGCGTGACGTCGAGAAGCCGGCCAAACATGAGTGCCTCCAGCTGCCCGGACTTGTCGCCATAGGCCAAACTGATGACCACGCCGATGCCGTACATAAAGGTCAGTACCACGGCCGTTCCGGCTTCCATATCCAGCTTCCGCGCTGACTGGCGCCGCCCAGAACCCAGAGAAGCCAGCACCAGCACCGTCACCGTGGCCACCGCGGCCGCACCCGGCACGATGCCCGGGATGCCGCCCACGATGAGCCCTACCACGATGCCCGGAAAAACCGAGTGCACGAGGGCTTCCACCGTAAATTCCATGCGGCGGAGATTAACGAGGACGCTAATGGCAGCTCCCGCAATCGATAGGCACAGCAGGAAGAGGAAAGCATTGCGCAGGTACGGGGCGAAGAGAATCTGCTCCATCACAGTCGCGCGCCTTGCTCCATATAGGTTTCCACTGCTTCCTCGGTTCCCATGGTGCGGACCTTGCCGTCGAGCACAAACGCCGCCCAGTCGCAGGTGTGCTGCGCCAAGATGGGGTCGTGAGTGGAAACGAGCAGGGCGATACCTGCTTCCTTGAGATCCGCAATGATCTGAATCAGGATTCGGCGACTTTCTTGATCAAGCCCGTTGAAGGGTTCGTCGAGAAGCACCAGCTCCGGGGCCGAAACCAACGCGCGCGCGATGAGCACGCGCTGGCGCTGCCCACCCGAGAGCTGGCCAAACCGCGTCTCGGCGAGGTGCTCCATCCCCACTTGTCGCAGGGCATTGAGTACGTGGCCGCGGTAGCTACGCATGCTCGTGCACCTGTGCCACCAGCTCACTGAGGGCAAAAGGCCCATTTCCACGACCTTGTAAGCCGTGACGGGAAAACTCAGGTCGGAGTCTTGATACTGCGGGACGTAGCCGAGCGAGGCGTCGATGGTGGCCATGCCGCGCAAGGCAGCCAGGCCAGTGATTGCCTTGAGCAGGGTAGATTTGCCCGCGCCGTTGGAACCTAGGAGCGCCACGGCCTCGCCCGCGCGGATCTCAAGATCAACGTCGGTGAGGATATCCCGGGCGCCATAGCCGCAGGTGGCATTGTGCAGAGTGACTAATGGGGAAGACATAAAGAGCTACTTGCGCTTGGCGAAGTCGAATTCCTGCAGCGATTCTGGCAACGGTTGCTGCTTGGAGTCCCAGGCGCTGACCAGGGTGTTGATGTTGTGGACGATGGATCCGATGTAGGTCTCGCCCTCACTGCCTGGCACACCTAGCGAGTCGCCGTACAAAGCGTCGTCGGATGTAACCGCCTTGACGCCTGCGGCGCGGGCGATGGCCTCGATGGACTTCGAGTTGTTGGAATTCTCCGCAAAGATGGCCTTGGCGCCGGACTCGCGGACCTTCTTTACCTGCTCATCGATGTGGCTCGAGGTGGCGTCCTGCTGGTGGTTGAAGTCAGACAGTGCGGAGCCGATGAATTTCACGCCATACTCGTTAGAGAAGTAGCCGAAGGCGTCGTGGGAAGAGAAGAGCACGCGGTCTTGCTCAGGAACTGCGGACATGGAATCGCTGGCCCACTTGTCGAGGTCCTCCAGCTGGTCGGTGTACTTCTTGCCGGCGGCGGTGAAGGCGTCCTTGGCTTGCGGGGAGGCCTGGGACAACGTGTTGACGATGTTGTCGACCTGAATCTTGGCCTGCTTCGGGGAGGTCCACACGTGCGGGTCGTACTTGAATTCTGGGGCCTCGCCGTCCTCCCCCGGGAAAGGCCACGGGCGCGGGCTCACGTGTTCGATGCCCTCGTCGATGGTGTACTTGCCGTTGCCATCGCTCATGCCTTCGCTCTTGACGCCCGAGGTCACGGCCATGACGCCGTGGAAGCCGGAGGAGTCCACGGCTTGGTCGAGGAAGTGCTCGAGGTCGACTCCGTTGACGAACATGTAGTCGGCCTGGGAGAGCGCCTGCATCTGCTGTGGGGTCATCTCGTGCTCGTGGGCGCTGGCGTTGGGGGCGAGCAAACAGGTGAGGTCGAGGGTCACTGGGCCCTCGCCGGAGGTGGTCTCTGCACCTTGGGAGTCGACCTTGTGGAGCTTGACGCCGCCGGCGGCTATCTGGGTGAGGTAGTCGCAGATCTGGGTAGTCGTGGCCACGGCCTTGACGGTGTCGCCGTCCTTCGGTTTTGCGGCGTCGGTGGATTCTTTCGAGGCGCTGCAAGCGGCGAGGCTGGCGCCGAGTGCTAGGGCGCAGGTGCCTGCGAGAATGCGCTGTAGGGGCCGGCGTGGGGTGCTGTGATTTGAGCTCATCATGAACTTCCTTTGCATTGGGAGAAGTGAACTCAACAAACACTAGCACCCTTGAACTAGATTGTTCAATATTATGAACTTAGGCAGTCCTATCTCCTTCTTGAGCAGCTAAAACTTAAAAAATCCTCTCACTTCAATGGATGAAGTGAGAGGTTAGGAAGTGGTGGCCTTAGTTGGCTACTTTTGCCTTTTTGCTGAAGAGGAGCTGGTCCAAGGAGTGCATGCCCGGGCCGGCGGCAACGAGCATGAGGCCGGCGACGGCGATGAGTCCAACCAGTTCCCAGCCGCCATCGGAAACGAAGATGCCGGAGGAGAAGTGGTTGGCAAAGATGCCAGCGCCCACCATCTGCAGGGCGACGAGGATTACGCCCAGGACGACGCGTGCTGCGAGCATGGCGAATGAGTTGCTGAGTTTCATGCTCGACACTTTACGTATGAACTATGGACATATCCACAAAAGTTTATGATGTCTCACCTTGGTCCCAGAGATGCCTCACGACATTCCCCGCAGCGTCTATGCCTTCCTACATGTACGGATTGCGCGGGGTGTCCTCCTGATCGAAGGGACGCTCCCCACGCCTTTCGGCGTCTTTGATGTGGCGAAGCATCCATACGCGCGAGCCGATGACGCCCGCCAGCGCAAGTGTGGCCAAGCCGATGGCGAAAATCCACATCGTGCCAACTCCTGACTAGTAGTAGTACGGGAACTGCTCCCACTGTGGATCACGCTTTTCGAGGAATGCCTCTTTGCCCTCGACGGCCTCGTCAGTCATGTATGCCAGGCGGGTCGCCTCGCCGGCGAAGACCTGCTGGCCCATGAGACCGTCATCGGTCAGGTTGAAGGCGAACTTCAGCATGCGCTGGGCTGTCGGGGACTTGCCGTTGATTTCGCGGCCCATCTGGATGGCGGCATCTTCCAAGTCGGCGTGATCGACGACCTCGTTGACGGCGCCCATCTCGTACATGCGCTGCGCGTCGTAAGTGCGGCCCAAGAAGAAGATTTCGCGGGCGTACTTCTGGCCCACCATCTTTGCCAAGTAGGCCGAGCCATAACCGGCGTCGAAGGATCCGACGTCGGCGTCGGTCTGCTTGAAACGGGCCTCTTGACGGGAAGCGATGGTCATGTCGCAGACCACGTGCAGGGAATGCCCGCCGCCGGCAGCCCAGCCATTGACTACGGCGATGACCACCTTGGGCATGGTGCGGATAAGGCGCTGGACCTCCAAGATGTGCAGGCGGCCGCCTTCGACCTTCTCGCGGGCGGTGTCCACGGTGGATTCATCAGCGGTGGCATCATCGTGGGCGTGCTCGGTGGCGTAGCGGTACCCGGAGCGGCCGCGAATGCGCTGGTCGCCGCCAGAGCAGAACGCCCAGCCGCCGTCCTTTTCACTCGGCCCATTGCCGGTGAGGAGCACGGTGCCTACGTCTGGGGTGCGGCGTGCGTGGTCAAGGGCGCGGTAGAGCTCGTCTACGGTATGCGGGCGAAAGGCATTGCGCACCTCAGGGCGGTCGAAGGCAATGCGCACGATGCCGTTCTTGCGGCCCTCGCCGTTGAGCCGGTGATAGGTGATATCCGTGAGGTCTTCAAAACCCTCTACGGAATGCCACAATTCCGGCCGAAAGGGATTATCGGTGCTGTATTTTTTCTGCTCGCTCATAACGGCCAGCTTAGTGGCAAAAGAAGAATAGTCCCCATTCCCAACCCTCACCCACACACGCTGCCCAGCAGGCTGGTAATAATCAATACGTGATACTGCGAGGTTGTTGCCCCGCACAATACCCGTGTACGCCATACCAGCGCGGTACTCCATGCCATGGGGAGACTCGAACTCCCCGCCCCTTAAAGCGCTAAAGGGGGCCTGGTGTCCCTCGACTTTCCCCTCCAGGGTGGGGGCCTGCTCGCTGCAGGCGTGTGGGCTACCATCGCGCGCTTTATGCGGCGCGCGACATGACTATCCGTTTTTCAGTTCGGTATTCCAGTTCAGCTGCTGGATGCGGGTATCTAATTCGCGGTACTGCTTAGATAGATCGTCGACATGCTTGCGCATATCCGCCACCGGGATGGTGGAGACAAACTTAATCTCGTTGCGGGAATAACGATCCGAGCGTGTGCCCGCCCGCTGCGCCAAGTCGTGGTAGATGCGGCGCTTGCGCACAAGGCCGTCCCGCAGAGCGAGGGCCTCCATTAAGTTCATCTTCTCATCGAAGGCGGTGGCGATATTTGTCGCATTAATGGCCTGCACCAGCTCATCGATGCGCCCGGTCACGCCGTCGAGCTCGCGCAGCAGCTCCTGCGGATCCTCCTCCGGGGTATCGCCCTCCTGCACGCGAACCACGGCGAGTAGCCGCTCGTGCAGGCTATTGAGACGCTCTTGCGCCTGGGCGCGCTCCGCCAATGCCTCAGCTAGCAGCATAATTCCTCCTTTATTGGTATAGGTTCCCAAAAATAGCGCAGAGCGGGGAGGGGGTCAATGGTCTGAGGGCGCTACCATGAAAGCCATGCATATCGATGACGTCCTATCCCGCGCCCATGTTGTCTCATTGCCGCTTGCCGTGAAGTTTCGTGGGATAACAACCCGCGAAGCATTGCTTATCGAGGGTCCTGCAGGCTGGGGCGAGTTCTCACCTTTCCTGGAATACGGCCCAGCCGAGTCGGCACATTGGTTGGCAGCCGGCTTGGAGGCGGCTTATGAAGGCTTCCCGGAACCAGTCCGCGATCTCATCGAGGTCAACGGCACCATCCCCGCCGTGCCTGCCAGCGAGGTTCCTGCCGTGATGGAGTGCTACCCAGGCTGCCGCACCTTCAAGATCAAGGTTGCAGAGAAGGGCCAGACGCTTGCCGACGACATCGCGCGCGTCACCGCCGTACGCAACTACATCACCGAGCGCGGACGCGTCCCCGTCCTTCGCGTCGACGCCAACGGCGGCTGGAGCGTTGAGCAGGCAGTCGAGGCAGCCAAGGCTTTGATGCCGTTGGACTATATGGAACAGCCTTGCGCGAGCGCAGAAGAACTCGCGGAGGTGCGTCGCCAGCTGATGCGCAACGGGCTTTTCGTGCGCGTTGCGGCAGATGAGTCTATCCGCAAGGTCGAGGACCCGTACCGCGTGGCTGATCTGCAGGCAGCCGACGTCGCGGTGGTAAAGCCGGCGCCTTTGGGCGGAGTACGCAGGGTGCTCGACGTCGCCAAGCATCTGCGTTCCCGCCACATGGATATTACGGTGGCTTCGGCCTTGGATACCTCGGTGGGAATCGGCATGGGGCTGGCCACCGTCGCGGCGCTGCCGAAGATTCTTGATGACGAAGACGTCGACGTCACTCCTGCCGCCGCCGGGTTGGCCACGGGCTCGCTGTTCCTCGAAGACGTCACGGAGCCGCGCCAACTGATTGATGGGCCCCTTGCCGCCACCCCGCTCCCACCGGATCCGGCGCGCTTGTCCGGCCTGGCGGCCGCGCCCGAGCGCCGGGATTGGTGGTTTGCGCGCGTGCGTGAGTGTTGGCAGTTCCTTTAGGGTTTATCTCTATCTGCAACGGCGTTTGTGCGGCGTGGAAAACCGCACAATTTGCCAATTAGCGCCCGGAAAACGCCAGGATCTCCGCCACTAATTGGCAAAATGTACACCGTTGGTCTGAGTTTGCGCGCGGTAGGCTGGCGGCCATGACTGGCATGATTAGCGTCCGTGACGCCCACCTTCATAACCTGCGCAACGTCGACGTCGATATTCCGCGCGGCAAAGTCGTCGCCGTGACTGGCGTTTCAGGCTCCGGTAAGTCTTCCCTTGCTTTCGGCACCATCCACGGAGAAGGCCAGCGCCGCTACCTCGAATCCGTCGCACCTTTTGCACGCCGCCTCATCGGCTCCGCCGTGGATCCGCAGGTCAGCCAGATTGAAGGCCTTCCACCCACAGTGGCCCTCGAGCAGTCCACCTCAGCGGGCGGCGCGCGCTCGACCGCCGGCACGATTTCCGCCATCTCCAATTCCGTGCGTCTGCTCTATTCGCGCGCCGGGGATAACCCAGAAGGCCTGTACTCCGATTCCTTTTCGCCGAATACGCCCGAGGGGATGTGTCCGGAGTGTCAGGGCACGGGCGTGGTGCATGTGGCGACCGAGGAGTCGATGGTTCCGGACCAGTCCTTGAGCATCGAGGAGGGCGCCATCGCCGCCTGGCCCGGTGCATGGGCAGGCAAGAACTTCCATGACATCCTCATGACTTTGGGCTATGACATGGATTCCCCGTGGCGCGAGCTCCCGCGCGCAGACCGAGACTGGATCCTCTTCACCGAGGAACGCCCCGTGGTCACCGTCAAGCCACTGCGCGGCGCTGACCAGATTCAGCGCAACTACGAAGGCACGTGGCGCTCGGTGGCCAGCTACCTCAACAAGACTCTCGCGGAAACGCAGTCTGAGAGCTTGCGCAAGCGCACGCTCCAGTACATGGAGTCACACACCTGCCCTACCTGCCAGGGCCGCCGGCTGAATCCGCGCGCGCTGCAGGTCACTTACGCGGGCCTGCCAATCGACACCCTCAACGACCTGCCCTTGGATGCGCTCCACGAGTTGCTTGCCAAGCAGAAACCGGAAGAAAACAGCGCCGAGGATCTCTTACTCAAACAGGTTATTCCTGCCTTGACCTCCGCCCTGGAACTCGGCCTGGCGCACCTGAGCCTAGGCCGCCCCACGGAGACGCTTTCGGCTGGCGAATTACAAAGAATCCGCCTCGCCGCGCAGCTGCGCTCGGGGCTCTTCGGCGTCACCTACGTGTTGGACGAGCCCTCCGCTGGCCTGCACCCAGAGGAGCGCACAGCCGTTATGGACATCTGCCGCCGCTTCGTCGCCGCCGGCAACACCGTCCTGCTGGTTGAGCACGACATGGATTTGGTCGCACAAGCTGACTGGCTTGTCGACGTCGGCCCTCACGCCGGCGAAGGCGGCGGCCAGGTACTGTACTCCGGCCCAGTCGCCGACTATGATGCCGATACCCCGACCAGTAAGGCGCTGGCGCGGCGTCGTTTGGCATTGAATGAGACCCCACGAAAGAGCGAGAAACAACTGCACTTACGCGGCATTAAGGCGCGCAACCTGCGCGGGCTCGACGTGGACTTTGCATTAGGCGCCTTCACTGCAGTCACGGGTGTCTCCGGTTCGGGAAAGTCCACGTTGGTCTCGACGGTTCTTGCAGGTCTGTTGCGCGAGCAGGCGACCGCCGTGACCGACGCCGAGGAACAACCCGACGGCGCGGTTCGGCAGTGGAGCGTCGAAAACACAGAAAATCTCGGTGAAGTCACCCGCCTGGTGCAAATCACTCAGAAGCCCATTGGCCGCACGCCGCGCTCGACGCTCGCGACCTATACCGGCCTCTTTGACCACGTCCGCAAGCTTTTTGCCAACACACTAGAAGCCAAGCAGCGCAAGTGGACGGTCTCGCGCTTTTCCTACAACGTCAAGCAAGGGCAGTGCCCTACCTGCGGCGGTGCGGGGCAGATCGAGGTTGAGTTGGTCTTCCTTCCCGGTTCTTACACGCTATGCCCGGATTGCCAGGGCAAACGCTACAACCCTGAAACACTCGAAGTGACGTGGGGCGGGCGCACGATTGCGCAGATCCTAGAGTTAAGCGTTGACGACGCCCACGAGGTATTCGCCGCCGCTGAAGGCTCCGCGCAGGTCACTGCAATCATGCGCGCGCTGGAGACCCTCCAGGCCGTGGGGCTGGGCTACCTGCGCTTAGGCCAGGGCGCGCCCGAGCTTTCCGGCGGTGAGGCCCAGCGCATCAAGTTGGCCACCGAGCTGCAGCGCTCGCGCAATTCCCACCGCGGGCACACGGTTTACCTCCTCGATGAGCCAACCACTGGTCTGCACCCAGCGGACATCGCCTTGCTGAATGCGGAGCTGCACAAGCTTGTCGACGCCGGGCAGACCGTCGTCGTGGTCGAGCACAATCTCTCGGTCATCGCGGAGGCAGATACAGTCATCGAGCTGGGCCCTGGTGCCGGTGCAGCGGGCGGAAAGATTGTGGCTACCGGCACGCCAGGCGAGGTTGCCAAGCAGGACAGTCCAACTGGCGGCGCGCTGGCTGCAGCTGCAAGTTAATAAGGCGGCTTGCGGGTTTCTGCCTGTGTTTCTACAGGAAAATAGGGTATTTCTAGGAGCATGGCTAATAACTTTGGAAATAATTCCGGCGGCTACTCTGACGATGAAACCCGGCAGATTGGTCGCGTGACTGGGTATGGGCCGGGCTCCAACTCGGGCTTCGGCAGCAACGACGCTACCCGTCAATTCGGCGCGTCAGAGGAGCGGCCGCGTCAGGTATTTCCTGGGCAGGGCGCGCAACAGTCTCCGGCGCCTCAAGCAAGCCCCGGCGGATATGGTCAGCCTAGCGGCTATGGCTCTGGCTATGAATCCGGCTACGAGCCGGTGCCCTCCAGCTATGAGGTGGAGCCGGAACGCAAGCGTAAGAGCGGCGGTTCTGGGTTGACCAGCGTCTTCGCTGCTATTGCGGCCCTGGCAGTTATCGCGGCCGGCGCACTGTTTTTCATGTGGCGCAACGCCAGCTCCGAGGCGGATTCCCAGCCGGAGACGGTAACTTCCACCGCAACGGTTACTGAGGAAAAGCCCACCACCGTTACTGAAACGGTCACCGAGGAAGCACCACAGAGTGAAAACCCGATCGACCAGCTGCCAACCGATCTTCCGCCAGACGTACAGGATCAACTGGATCAGGGTGGCGAGGACCTAGAGAGTCTACTGAACGACCTACTGGGCGGCGGAAACGGCAATGGGAATGGCAACGGTAACGGCAACTCCCAGGGAGCTTAAGCCCCTAAACGCCAGCTAGTACTATGGAGCACCATGACTGACTCCATGAAGCTGGCGGAGGCGGTGGCTGCGCAATTGGCGCGCCACCTGTCTGACGTCATTATCTGCCCAGGCTCCCGCAACGCGCCGCTTTCTTTGGCGCTGTTGGCTCGCGAGGATATCCGCGTTCACACTCGTTTGGATGAGCGCTCCGCGGCCTTTACTGCCCTGGGCATGGCGCGCGTGCAGCGCCGCCACGTTGGCGTTGTGATGACGTCTGGCACTGCCGTGGCTAACGCATTGCCAGCGATGGTGGAGGCAGCCCACTCGCATACCCCGCTGGCTGTCATCAGCGCCGATCGTCCCGCACGCTTGGTGGGCACGGGCGCTTCTCAGACCATTCAGCAGCAGGGCATTTTCGGCGTCTACGCTGCGACCACCCAGGTGGCTGAGGAAGCAGACATTCCGCAGGTTGCGCAGCGTTTTACTCGTGACCTGCAGGTGCACATCAACGTTGCCTTTGACGTTCCACTTCTCCACGAGTCACTGCCGGAAAAGCCGTCTGATCACACCTCCCGCAAGGCGCCTACGCCGCGGCCTGTCAACCACGGCGAGGTCGAGGTTGACTTGAGCAAGAACACGCTCGTTATCGCCGGCGACGAAGCTTGGGAGGTCCAAGGCCTCGAGGACGTTCCGACCATCGCCGAGCCCACTGCGCCGGCACCATTCCACCCGGTGCACCCAGCGGCGGCTCATATCTTCCGCCGCGCGCAGGTCTCGGCTAACGATTACGTGGTTAACACCAAGGTCGAGCAGGTCATCGTGGTGGGCCATCCTACGCTGCACCGCGGCGTCATGGCGCTCATCAACGACCCAGATATCGAGCTCTTCGTTCTTTCCCGCAGCGCCGATTTCACCAATCCGCGTGGCGAGCAAGCCACCTTGGGTACCACGGTCAAGACCACCGGCGAGCCGAGCCGCGAGTGGCTGAAGATCTGCGAGGGCGCCGCTGAGATGGCTTCCTCCGGGGTGCGCGAGGTCCTTGAGGACGAGGAGCTTGGTTTCACCGGCCTGCACGTCGCCGCCGCGGTGGGGGATACCCTCTCCGTCGAAGACACCTTGGTCCTAGGCGCCTCGAACCCGGTCCGCGATGCCTCGCTGGTAGGCCTGCCTTTCGACGGCGTGGATACCTTCTCACCCCGCGGCGCCGCCGGCATCGACGGCACCATCGCACAGGCCATGGGCATCGCGCTGGCCACCCAATCCCGCGAAGCTGATGCATGGCGCGCCCCGCGCGTTATCGCATTGCTTGGCGATGTCACCTTCCTCCACGACGCCACCTCACTTCTTGTTCCAGAAGGCGAGGCCCGCCCGGAAAATCTCACTATCGTGGTGGCCAATGATGACGGCTGCGGCATCTTCGAGCTCCTGGAACAGGGCGCAGAGCCGTTCCGCCCCTCCTTCGAAAAGGCCTTCGGCACCCCGCACGGAATGAAACTGGAACAGGTGGCGGAAGCCTTCGGTGCCGAGTACCGCGCGGCGAATACACCACAGGAGCTTCTCGATACGCTCGCCGAGCTGAAGGAATACTCCACCGGAGTTACCATCGTCGAAGCACACACCACCCGTGAGACCCGCCGCCAGCTGCAGGCGGAGCTGACTGCAAAGGTCGGCCAGTAGGTGGGCGCATTTCCGGTGCGGCCGCCCAAGGCGCCGAAGACGGCAGTGGCCCCGCGCTACACGCCTGTCGTGTATCGCCGGCGCCTGCATCAGCTCATCATTGCGTTGTACGCGGCGTCGATTGTCGCGATGCTGGGGATGATGGTGGGGGCTTTCCTAAACGATCGCTCCATCGAGTCCAATCCGGGCCGCGCGCTGGCGACGGTCACGGACGTAGGAATCACAAGAACCTACGTCGATTTCCAGGACTCCGAAGGCATCTACCAATCCCCGCAATCCGGCCTGCTTTATCCCACCGGGCTGGGGGAGGGCCAACAGGTTTGGGTGCTCTACTCGCAAAGTGACCCTGACCTAGTAAAGGTCGAGGGCCGCGAATGGACGCTGTCTATCCTCCCGGCGCTTTCCTCGATGGTCGTGGCCAGCCTGATTGCCGCGGCAGCATGGTGGACGGTGGGATTGAGCACGCGGGCGGCGGAGCGGCGTCGCCAAGCAAATGAAAGTGTTAACCAAAATTTTCCGCAGGCTTCACCGGAATCCTAGGCAAATAGGGGATTATTGAACCCATGCGTGTTGCGATTGTGGCAGAGTCCTTCCTTCCCAACGTCAATGGAGTGACCAACTCCGTGCTGCGTGTGCTTGAGCACCTGGCAGAAACCGGGCACGAGGCCCTGGTCATTGCCCCCGGTGCGCGCGAGGGCCAGGAGGAAATCGCGGATTACTTAGGCTTTCCCATCGTGCGGGTTCCCACCGTGCGCATCCCGTTGATTGATTCGCTGCCTGTCGGCGTACCAACCACCGCCGTGGACGAGGCACTGCGGCAGTTCAAGCCCGACATCATCCACCTGGCCAGCCCCTTTGTTCTGGGTGCTGCCGGGGCCTTCTCCGCCCGTCAGCAACGCATTCCGTCGGTGGCGCTCTACCAAACTGACGTCGCCGGTTTCGCTACCAAGTACCACGCTTCCGCGCTGGCTTATGCCACCTGGGAGTGGCTGCGCACCATCCACAACGCCTGCCAGATGACGCTCGCGCCTTCCTCGTTGACCATCCGCGATTTGGAAGATCACAACATCAAAAATGTGCGCCACTGGGGCCGCGGTGTGGATGCGGAGCGTTTCCACCCGTCTAAGCGCTCCGCGCAGTTGCGCAAGCAGTGGGGCGCAGACGGCAAGAAGGTCGTGGGTTTCGTTGGCCGTCTTGCTGCAGAAAAGGGCGTGCACCGTCTGGCTGCGCTGAATGATCGCTCCGATATTCAGCTGGTCATCGTTGGCGATGGCCCAGAGCGTCCACTGCTGGAGGCACAGCTGCCCAACGCTTACTTCACGGGCGCGCTCGGCGGCGACGAATTGGCCCAAGCTTATGCCTCTCTCGACGTCTTCGTTCACGCGGGCGAATTCGAAACCTTCTGCCAGGCCATTCAGGAGGCGCAGGCTTCCGGCGTCCCCACGATTGGGCCGCGCGCCGGAGGCCCAGTGGATCTCATTCAGGAGGGCTACAACGGGCTGCTTCTCGAAGTCGCGACCTTCGTCGAGGATCTCCCCAACGCCGTCGATGCGCTGCTGAACCCAGAAATCCACGAGGAGTTGCGTGCGAATGCCCGCGAGTCGATTTCTTCCAAGACGTGGAAGGCGCTGTGTGAGCAGCTTCTGGGCTACTACGAGGAGGTCTTGGAAGATACTCGCCGCGTGCCGCTGACCATCCTGGGTCAGCGCCCTGAGCTGCCGCGGTGGGCGGCGCGTGCCCTCGGTGCACGCGTGGCCTAAACTAGCTACTTATGTCAAAGGCAGATCTCGATAAGAAGCCCTTCGACGTTGCGCGCATGTTCGACGCCGTCGGTGCCAAGTATGACATCACTAACACGGTGCTGTCCTTTGGCCAGGATAAGACCTGGCGTAAGCGCACCCGTGAACGCTTGGACTTGCGGCCGGGGGAGAAAGTCCTCGACTTGGCGGCGGGCACGGCTGTGTCGACTGAGGAGCTCGCCAAGTCCGGCGCGTGGTGCGTGGCCTGCGACTTCTCCCGCGGCATGCTGGCCGCCGGTGCACAGCGCGATGTGCCGAAGGTTGCCGGCGACGGCATGCAGTTGCCCTTCGCAGACGAGACCTTCGACGCCGTAACAATCTCTTATGGCCTGCGCAATATCCACGATTTCGAGCTGGGGCTGCGTGAGATGGCTCGCGTAACTAAGCCGGGCGGCCGTATTGCAGTGGCGGAGTTTTCCAAGCCCATCATCCCGGTCTTCGGCACGGTCTACAAGGAATACTTAACCCGCCTGCTGCCGCCGATTGCGAAGCTAGTTTCGTCGAACCCGGAGGCTTATGTCTATCTCGCTGACTCGATTCGCGCCTGGCCCGACCAAGAGGAACTTGCCGCAGCCATCAACCGCAATGGGTGGGAAGGCGCGGGCTGGAAGAACATGACGCTCGGCATCGTGGCGCTGCACTCGGCGACGAAGCCGTTGCGCTAGGCCCAGCAACGCTGGCTCCGGCCCTGCTGAGCACTCACCGAGCCCTCTGCCGAGCTTTGGCCAGGCTCCCCGCAAAAGGGACCATCTGGAAAGGCACGCGGGCTTAGAGCGAGTTCCACAGCGGCGTATTGCGCCGCGCCGCCGCTACGCCGCGGCCAGCCAGGCGCCACGCGCGAGCGATGAGGTCGCGGTCTTCTTCTGTGACCAAGTTGCCCATGAGCCGGGCTGCCGCCGGCATCAGCATCCGGCCGACCGGCCCGCGCAGCGCAACTGGGCCCGCGAAAGGCAGGAACTGTGGGTAAGTCAGTAAGCGCGCGGCCGTGCGCGCCAAGACGAAAGCCTCGCCGTACTGCGTCTGCAACAGATCTGGCCAGGCCAGTGTGAAGTCCTTGGTGCCCAACAACTCGACTGCAAGCTTTGCGGTCTCCAAACCATAGTCGATGCCCTCGCCATTGAGCGGGTTCACGCAAGCCGCGGCGTCACCAATGAGCATCCAGTTGGCACCGGCCACGTTTGAGACCGCACCGCCCATAGGCAGCAGAGCTGAGGCTACGCGGGTGATTTCGCCTAAGCCCCAGTCCGCGCGCTGCTGCTGCGCGTAGTGAGAAAGCAGCTTCTTGGTGTTGATACGGGCCGGACGCTGCGCCGTTGAAAGCGCGCCAAGTCCGATGTTGACCTCACCGATTTCCGCACCCAGCGGAAAAATCCAGCCATAGCCCGGTTGCACCTCGCCGGTCTCCGACTTCAGCTCCACATGCGAGTGCATCCACGGCTCCGCTGCGTGCGTGGAAGTCGCATAACTGCGCGCAGCGATGCCATAGACCTCGTCTTGGTGCCAAGCGCGTCCTAGCTGCTTGCCAAAGGTCGAGCGCACGCCGTCGGCCACGATCACCCACTTGGAACGCACTTCGCGCTCACCAACGCGGAAACTGGTGAGAGACCCGTTTTCCACCACTGGGGCGGTCGCAGGCGTACCGGTCCACGTCTTTGCACCTGCAGCCTGTGCGGCCGCAAAGACGAGATTGTCGAACTCGTGGCGCGGCAAAGCCGTACCCACCGAAGTCGGGTAGCTGGAGGGCCACGGCGCGGTTACTGAGCCGCCATAACCGTGTAGCTTCAAGCCCTTATTGCGATACTGCGCATTAATGTCCAGCCCCAATAGATTCAGCTGATGCATCGCGCGCGGGGTGAGCCCGTCGCCGCAGGTTTTGTCACGGGGGAAAGACGCGGCGTCGATAAGCAGCGTTTCGTAGCCCGCCTTAACTGCGTGAATAGCGGCGGCGGAACCTGCCGGCCCTGCGCCGATGATGGCTACGTCTACAAGTTCTGGGTTATCGATCTGCTGCGACATGGGCACTATCATTGCACGCGTTGGCCACCTTGAGTGTGTTTAGGGCCGTGGTATGGACTACGGTAAGTAGCTGATTATCACTGCCATTTTTGAGTTAAAGGAACGCTGTTAATGTCTCACGGCCAGACTCATGCCACTCATGTGGACTTGGGTGACCCGCAGCTAAGCGAGCGCATTGGCGCTGGAATGGCTGCCGTTGAGGAATTGCTGCACCATGAAATTGATCGTGGGCAGGACTTCGTAAAAGAGAAGGTCAGCCACCTTTCGAGTGCAGGCGGAAAGCGTTTTCGTCCAATGATGGCTTTGCTCGCCTCCGAGTTTGGCCAGCGCCCAGCTTCTGCTGAGGTCATTAAAGCCGCCACGGTGGTTGAAATGGTGCACGTCGCAACGCTCTATCACGATGATGTGATGGATGAGGCTGAGCGTCGCCGCGGCGTCGAGTCCGCCAATTTCCGCTGGACCAACTCCGTGGCAATTTTGGCTGGCGACGCCCTCTTGGCGCATGCTTCCCGCCTGATGTCCCAGCTTGATACCCACACGGTTGGCCACTTCGCGGAGACTTTCGAGGAGCTGGTCACCGGCCAGATGCGTGAGACCATCGGCGCGGGCGAGGCTAATGCGGTGGATCACTACATGGCAGTTATCCGTGAGAAGACGGCCGTGCTCATCGCGTCTGCTGGTTACCTGGGCGCTTATCATTCCAGCGCTACCCCTGAACAGGCCGCTGCGTTGCGTCAGATTGGCGGCGCAATCGGCATGATTTTCCAGATTGTCGACGACATCATTGACATTTTCTCCGACCCGAAAGAATCCGGTAAGACCCCGGGCACCGATCTCCGCGAGGGTGTATTTACCCTGCCGGTCCTCTACGCCCTGGAGGAGGAAGGCCCAGTGGGCGACGAACTGCGTGCGCTTTTGACAGGCCCGCTTGCCGACGACGCGTCTGTTGACCACGCCATCGACCTTCTGCGTCGCTCGGGCGGCCGCGAGAAGGCTATGAACGATGTGCACGGCTACCTGCGTGTTGTGGAGGAGCAGCTTTCGGTGCTTCCGGAGTGTGCAGCTAGCGAGGCGCTGCGCCAGTTGGCGGATTACACGGTTCGCCGGGTTGGCTAAGCAGGCACTAAAAGGACTTGTGTCCTGCCGATTTGCATGCCGGTGGGCACTTCGTAGTAAAGTACCTAATCGCACCTCGAGTGCAAGCCAGGTTGCCCGAGCGGCCAAAGGGAGCGGACTGTAAATCCGCCGGCATTGCCTTCAGAAGTTCGAATCTTCTACCTGGCACAATCTAAACCCCGTGGTTTCGACCACGGGGTTTCTTCGTTTTCGCGTCGTGGGTGAAATCTAGCGGTCGTGTTCTTCAAGCTCGCCTCACTCTGCCCCTTGGGCTAAAGGTGTGCGAAAACGTGCGTTTGAAAGAGCTCAAAAACGCAGAGTGAACTGGCGATTTGTGTAATTAGACTAAATCGGGTTAATCTTTTCAAGGCTTCAACGAGAGCACAGCGAACAAAAAGTTCGTTACTCAACGAGGCTGTGCCCCCTTAGCTCAGTCGGCAGAGCGTTTCCATGGTAAGGAAAAGGTCGACAGTTCGATTCTGTCAGGGGGCTCCAATCATGTCTGCATCTAGTGCACATGATTATGGCGGTGTAGCTCAGTGGTAGAGCAAGCGACTCATAATCGCTGTGTCGCGAGTTCAATTCTCGCCATCGCTACCGGGAAAGGAAAGTGCCCCACAACGCGGGCGCTTTTTTACTACCGACTCCGGCCCAAGGGCTGGCGGTTTAGAAGTAAATCGCAGTTCTGGTAGGGTTGTGCATGCTGTCTTTGACAGTTACATGCATAGGGGCGTGGCGCAATTGGTAGCGCAACGGTCTCCAAAACCGTAGGTTGCAGGTTCGAGTCCTGTCGCCCCTGCCAAAACTTTCCAAGGAGGATCCAGCTGTGAGCGATGAACAGCAGCCGATTAAGTCAGGCGCTTCACGCCCCACCGGTAAGCGCCAGCTCTCCGGTGCAGCTACCACCTCATCTCAGGCGTACACCGACAAGCGAGTTGTACGCGTAGAGGACAAAAAAGATGACGCAACCGTCGGCGGCGGTGTAGCCGCTTTCCCAAGCGAGGTTGCTTCCGAAATGAAGAAGGTCGTCTGGCCAACCGCAAAGGAAATGGTTCAGTACACCGTTATTACCTTCGCCTTCCTCATCGTCCTGACTGCCCTTGTCTGGGGAGTTGACACCCTGTCCGGTCTGGGAGTTGAGAAGATTCTGACTCCTTAGTAGTCTTTTAATACAAGCTTTTATCCCGCTGATTTCACTCGCGAGGCGAGGGAAACGGCGGGATACTTTTTGCCCTAGTGGCTTGGCGGGGCGGCGTTCGTTTAGGGGCCGCAACGCAGGTAGGCTAGGGCGCAGAAAATTCTTGAAGCGCCTGCTTCTTTAAAGCTCGCGCGCGAACGGATGGAGTAAAAGACCATGAGCGACGAGAACAACGTCGAAACGCCAGAAACCTCCCTCGAAGCGGCCCTCATCGGCAACGTACAGGACCAGGCAGCCGAAGCTGTGGCTGATTCCGAGTCCGCAGACGCACCTGCCGCAGAAGGTGCAGAAGCCGCTGAAGGCACATCTAACGCTGCAGACGCAGAGGCTGCAAGCGCCGCTGAAGCTGAGGGATCCGAGGACGATGACTACCGCCGTCGCCTGCGTCAGTTCACCCGCGAGCTGAAGAAGCAGCCGGGCCAGTGGTACATCATCCAGTGCTATTCCGGCTACGAGAACAAGGTGAAGACCAACCTCGACATGCGCGCTCAGACCCTTGAGGTTGAGGATTCCATCTTCGAGGTTGTTGTTCCAGTCGAGCAGATTCTGGAAAACAAGGACGGCAAGAAGAAGATCGTCAAGCGCAAGCTGCTGCCGGGCTACGTCCTGGTCCGCATGGAGCTTAACGACGCCGCCTGGTCCGTCGTTCGCGAAACCCCTGGCGTGACCTCCTTCGTGGGCAACGAGGGCAATGCGACCCCGGTTAAGATCCGCGACGTCGCCAAGTTCCTCATGCCGAACGAGGCTGCATCGGAGTCCAAGCAAAACGCTGGCGACCAAGACGGCGAGCAGGTCGTCGCAATGCCGGAGAAGGCTGCTGCGAAGGCTTACGCGCACGACTTCGAGGTCGGCGAGGCAGTTACAATCCTCTCCGGCCCACTGGCATCCGTTTCTGCAACCATCTCCGAGATTGACCCAGAGACCGGTAAGATGCAGGGCTTGGTTTCCATCTTCGGCCGCGAGACTCCAGTCGAGCTTTCCCCGACCGAAATCGAGCGCGTCTCCTAAAACCACTTGGCGCGTAGCCTGGGAAAATGGCAGGCTATGCGATTTGGTAGCAGGGCGCACGGTGTTCTAAGATGAGACGCCGTGCGCCTTTTTGCGTGCACAGACAACTAAACGTTTCTCCCCCGGTGGCCCACTTGAGGTGAGCATCCGGACGGGGCGCTGTTATTCATCGTGGCAGCGCACCGGTAACACAGGAAAGAGGTAATTCGATGGCTCCGAAGAAGAAGGTTTCTGGCTTCATCAAGCTGCAGATCGAGGCTGGCGCTGCTAACCCGGCTCCGCCGGTTGGTCCGGCACTGGGTGCCCACGGCGTCAACATCATGGAGTTCTGCAAGGCTTACAACGCTGCGACTGAGTCCCAGCGCGGCAACGTTGTGCCTGTTGAGATCACCGTTTACGAGGATCGCTCCTTCGATTTCAAGCTGAAGACCCCGCCGGCAGCGAAGCTGCTGTTGAAGGCCGCTGGCATCAAGAAGGGCTCCGGCGTTCCTCACACCGACAAGGTCGGTTCCGTGACCTGGGATCAGTGCAAGGAGATTGCACAGACCAAGTTCGAGGATCTGAACGCTCGCGACATCGAGAACGGTGCTCGCATCATCGCCGGCACTGCTCGTTCCATGGGCATCACCGTCGACGGCATCCCAGCCAAGTAAACAACTTCATCAAAAAATGAGCGGCCATCTCGTGTGGTCGCTCGTGGTAGGGCCAGCTACGGCCCGCCAAGACCACACCAATCCAAGAAAAGGAATTGCTTAAATGAGCACCAACTCTAAGGCTTACAAGGCGGCTGCTGAGCTCGTCGACAAGTCCCGTCAGTACTCTCCGCTGGAGGCTGCAAAGCTCGCCAAGGAGACCTCCTCCAAGAACTTCGACGCTACTGTCGACGTCGTTTTCCGCCTGGGCGTTGACCCACGCAAGGCTGACCAGCTGGTTCGCGGCACCGTTTCCCTGCCTAACGGCACCGGTAAGGACGTTCGCGTAGCCGTCTTCGCAGAGGGCGAGAAGGCTGAGGCAGCTAAGGCTGCAGGCGCTGACATCGTCGGCACCGACGAGCTGATCTCCGCTATCAACGAGGGCAACATCGACTTCGACGTTGCAATCGCTACCCCGGACCAGATGGCTAAGGTCGGCCGCGTTGCACGTGTCCTCGGCCCACGTGGTCTGATGCCGAACCCGAAGACCGGCACCGTCACCGCTGACGTTGCGAAGGCTATCTCCGACGTCAAGGGCGGTAAGATCTCCTTCCGTGTTGACAAGGCTTCCAACCTGCACGCAATCCTGGGCAAGGCTTCCTTCGACGCTGAGAAGCTGGCTGAGAACTACGGCGCTCTCTACGATGAGATCCTGCGTCTG
This sequence comes from Corynebacterium sp. HMSC06G04, assembly GCF_001807365.1. Lineage (NCBI taxonomy): Bacteria > Bacillati > Actinomycetota > Actinomycetes > Mycobacteriales > Corynebacteriaceae > Corynebacterium > Corynebacterium sp. HMSC06G04. The sequence goes on from NZ_KV788616.1 coordinate 81,536, forward strand.
AAGCCGTCCTCTGCTAAGGGCCAGTACGTCAAGAAGGTAACCATCTCCACGACCTCCGGTCCTGGCATCCCGGTTGACGCTTCTGTTCAGAAGAACTACGCAGAGTAATTTCTGCTTCTGTTAGTGGTTCGCTTTAAGCGCCGCTGATGGTTCGCCCCGACCGCGTCGCGGTTGGGGCATTCTTTTTGCCTTCTTGCCCTTTTCTAAATTTCAGGAAATTGGCAGGAACGCACAGGGGACTTGCAGGTTGAATTCATTGTCTCGCAAGTTCTATGCCCCATACTTATGTTGTGCGTTTGAGAGAGGCGCATGAGAGATAGAGAGAACACCCTGAGCTTTGCAGGGCGCAGCGGCTTGAGACCCCGCAGCGATATCCAAAGCGCATAGAGAGACATCGAGGGCCCCGGCCGTAAGGTCGGGGCCCTCGATGTTTTCCTGTTGTCTCGCCGGTCTGTCTTGCATGACCGTGTTAGAACACGCTGCGGGCCTAACGGATTTCCTGGTATGCGTCCAAGGCGGCTTGCCGCGACTGCTTGAGGTCCACGATGGGCGGTGGGCTAAGCGGTGGTGCCCACTGGCGCACGTAGGTGCCGTCGGGATCGAATTTGCTGGCTTGCAGCTGCGGGTTGAAGATGCGGAAGAACGGCGAGGCGTCATCGCCGCAGCCAGCGACCCATTGCCAATTGAAGGGATTGGAAGCAGGATCGGCGTCGACAAGCGTGTCCCAGAACCACTCTTCGCCGTGGCGCCAGTGGATGCCGAGGTTCTTCGTCAAAAAGGAGCCCACCACCATGCGCACGCGGTTATGCATGTAGCCGGTGTGCCAGAGCTCGCGCATTCCGGCGTCGACAAGCGGAATGCCGGTCTCGCCCGTGCGCCAGGCTTCTAGTTCCGGCAGGGGATGCGGGCGCGGGTCCTTTCCGGAGGTGTCGATTCCGCCGCCGTCCCAATACCAATCGAAGTCGCGGAACTTGTCTCGCACAGGCTCTGTTGCGAGGTCTGGCACGTGGTACAGGCGATGCCAGGCGAAGTCGCGCCAGAGCAGCTCGGAGCCGAAGCTGGAGGCATCACAGGGCAGCTCGCTGGCGGCCTGCCAGACTTCGCGGACCGAGATTTCGCCGAAGCGCAGGTGCGGTGAGAGCCGGGAGGTAGCCGGCCGGGCGAAGAAGTCACGGTCGCGGTCATAGTGGTCAAGCTCGAGGCCGGCCACCGTTTCCCGGGCGGCGAGTTCGCCGGGGTCCCAGTAGTCCGCGAGACGCTGTTGCCAAGGGAGCGGGGCTTCATCGGGGAAGGGCTCGGAAAGCTCGGCAAAGGCCTGCGCGCCTGGGCCACTAAGCGCAGGGGTGGGCACGGGATCGCCGAGAGGATGGTCATCAAGGTGCTGGCGTGCTGCGCGGGCGAAGGGAGTGTAGCCTTTATAAGGCCTGATGGCGGTGGGCTCAACGAGGAGGTGGCCGGCAAAGGAGTGAGTAGCGATGCCGGACGAGGTGAGGGACTCTTTTACTGCTGCGTCGACATCCCGCACGTGATAGTGGCGGTTCCAGAGCACCGCATCTGGGCCAATCTGGTGGGCAAGGCGGGGAATGGCCGTGCGGGCATCAGCGTCTAGGCGCAACAGTGGAATGTCATGCTCGGCGAGACGGGTGCGCAATTGTGCCAGGGAGCGCTCGCGCCACCACGCCGCCGCACTTCCGAGCGGGCGCGAGCCTGGATAGGCAGGCTCGTCGAGGACGCAGGCAACAACCTCGCCCCGGGAAGCAGCCCAGGTGAGTGTGGGGTTATCGCAAAGGCGCAGGTCATCGCGAAACCAAACAAGGGTGGTCATGGTATCCCAGCATACGGATGCACGGTGAGCGGGCAGAGAGATTGCCATGTAGCGTAGATGCGTGCGAAGGAATTAAGGCCGCGGCTTGCCTTTCATCCAGTACACGGACCAGATAACGTCTTCGCGCGGTACACCCCAGTCATGCACGGCTATCGAGCGCACTGCTTTGGCCAGGTCTCCTTCGCCTGACACCCACACCGAATCCGGCGCTGTATCCGCGGAGAATCGGGATCCAAGAAGCTGGCTAGCGCGCGTGCTGTGTTCCTCGTGCGGGGCGGTGATCATGGCGAGTGAGCGAACCTTGTCGCGCCACGTTTCCTCAAAGCCGTCTTCAACTTCAGCGTCGTCTGCGATCATGGCAACGACGTCGACTGCACCCAAGGTTTCCGGTGACAAGGCTTCGTAGTGCTCGAGGATGTGCCACAGCGCCGGAAGGGCAGAGGCATCTGCGAGCAATAGTTGTGACTTCTTAGGCGCTTGCCACCGCACTTGCCCGGTATATATTCCGGCGGTATCCCCGGGGTGGGCATTGAGGATCCAGCGTGAGCCCGGGCCATTATCGCCATGGGCCACAACGTCGACATCGATGGTGCACGCTTCTTGGTTGAGCTTGCGAATTGTGTACCAGCGTAATGCTGGGCGTATGCTGTCGGGCAATCCGTTGACGGCAGCACGAACATTGGCATCTTCGACTGGGAAAGGGGAGAACTTCTGCCCGTCTTGGGGCATGAGGAGCCCAAAATACTCGTCAGGCCCGGCTAGGGGGTAGTCACTAAAAGCCGGCGAGTGAAAAGTTAAACGGTGCAGCCGCGGCTTGAGGCGGGTGTTCCCGGTGAGGGTAACGGGCAATAAGCGGTGATTCGTCAAGGGAATTGTTCCTAGGTAAAAGAGAAATTCGAAGCCATCATAAAGCGAAGGGTAGGCTAGCCTCAAATAGGCTAGGGGTGCGAATGCTTGCGTGCTCGTTCCCGTTGAAAGAAAGGTTTTTCCATGGTTGCTATCAGCCGGCGCGCAAAAGGCGTGCTCGCGATTGTCTCAGCGGCAGCGATTGCTCTGACAGGGTGCTCGCGCGGAAGTGGCGAGGACAGCACGGGTGCGGACAGTGCTGAGGAGGTGCGCGTTGCCAGCCTAGGGCTGGGTGATGCCGATACCGTGCTGGCACTCGGAATCACTCCGGTTGCCGTAGCACCATGGGGTGCGCAAGGCGACGGTGATGGCTCCGGCGTTGGCCCATGGGCGAAGGAGCTTCTGGGAGATGCCCAGCCCGAGGTGATCTATAACACCGCTTCCGGTTTCACGGCAGAGGTACTTGAGCAGGTCACTGCCTCGGATCCCACACAGATCATCGCCGTGAACCAAGCTGTGGACCAGGAAGCGAAGAAATCCCTCGAGGATATCGCCCCGCTGACCGTGAAGCCCGAAGGTTTCGAAGACTGGCAGATTCCCTGGGAGGAACAAGTCAAGACCATCGCCTCTGCCGTGGACAAGGAAGAGGAGGGGGAGAAGCTTATTGACCAGGCGGAGGACGCCTTCGAGCAGTTCAAGGACTCCCACCCGGAGCTGCAGGGCAAGCGAGCAGCCATCGTCATGCCCTATGAGGGGAAGCTGGGCCTCTACACAGCAGAGGACGGCCGCGGCCAGTTCATTGAGAACCTCGGTTTTGAGATTCCGCAGGAATTGCAGGGTGATGGTTCCAGCTTCTTCGTGGACTATGCCCCGGAAAACTACTCCCAGCTCAACAACGTGGACTACCTGTTCGTCTTGGACTACAACGGCGCGGTCGATGAAATCAAGAAGGATTCCACGTTCCAAGGCCTCGACGTGGTCAAGGATGGCCGCGTTCGCTACCTGGACACGGACACCGGCAATGCGATGAGCATTCCGAACCCGCTGACGATCCCGTGGGCCGTCGACAAGTTCGAAGAGAAGCTCTAAATGCTCGCACTACCGAGGAAGGCTGATGCTATCCACGGTGCTGCGGGTGCGCGCCACGGCGGTGAAGCAGCCGCATTGGATTCGCGGGGAAGAAGCCGCGCACTGCTCACCACGGCCCTAGTTGTGTCGACCCTCCTCCTTTTGCTGTGCTCGCTGGTAGTGGGGTCAAGGACTATCCCGTTTCCGGATCTGTTCGCTGCCCTCCTCCACGGGGGCGAGGCAGATATCGAGAATATCGTGTGGGATTTACGCATCCCCCGCACGTTCGTGGCCTACTTCGCGGGAGCTGCCATCGCGGTATCGGGTGTTATCGCTCAGTCTTGGACTAGGAACCCCTTGGCCGATCCGGGCTTCATTGGTATTACTGCGGGAGCCTCGTTCCTTGTTGCCCTCGGGACAACACTAGGGATCGCCACCTCAACCGGGATGCGGACAGCGCTCGCCCTCCTCGGTGCCGGCTTGGCCACGGCATTAGTGCTGGGTGTGTCCCGCAGGTTTCAGGATCCTTTGACGCTGGTCTTGGTCGGCACAGGCGTTGCTGCTGCCTTGAGCTCTAGCGCCATGTTGATCGGCCTGTACTCCACGGATGTTCTCGACAGCATGCGCCGGTGGACCATCGGCTCCACGTTTGGGCGCGGCCCAGAGGATGTCGCCATTGCAGGTGTTGGGTTGCTAATCGGGCTTATCATCGCCGCACGAGTGGCGCGCCCGCTCGACCTTTTAGCCATGGGGGAGGAATCCTCGGTGGCACTAGGCGGCTCGCCCACGCTGACGCGGCGCGGTGCTGCCTTGAGCATCGTTGTGCTAGCAGGATGCGCTACCGCGGCGACGGGGCCCATTGCCTTCGTTGGTTTTGCCATCCCCCATCTGCTGCGCCGGTTCACGGGGCCAGAAGTTACCGCGATGGTTGCGCCAGCCGCCTTACTCGGTGGCTGCTCCGTACTCGTTGCGGATATTCTGGGCCGCCTCATCGTGGGTCCCTCCGAGCTGGAGATGTCCATCGTCTTGGCCTTTGTGGGCGCACCATTTCTTATCTGGGCCGTACACCGTGGGGAGCACGAGCTATGAGGGGGTTGCAGAAGGGGGACGTCGTCAAGCATCTGCGTTCCCAAGAGCGGCAGCGCCGGACATGGATATGGGCAGCGACCTGCTTCTTTGTTGTGGTCGCCGCAAGCTCCTATGTCCTCATGCTAGGGCAGGGCCCTGTGGCCTTGAGCCCGGGGCAGGTCCTGGAGATTCTCAACGGCGGGGGAAGCCGCAGCGAAATTCGCGTTGTGTGGGACCTGCGCATGCCGGTAGCGCTAGCGACGCTCATCGTGGGTGCCGCGCTCGGACTGGCGGGGTCGTGGACGCAGTCGATGTCGCGCAATCCGCTGGCCTCTCCCGATATCCTTGGCGTGACTGGTGGTGCGTCCGTCATGGTGGTCCTCGGAACGGTGCTCTCCCGGCCTGTGCTTGCCGAAGGGCTCTCCATGTTCTGGTGGCGGGTCGGGCTCGCGTTGCTGGGTGCCGTGCTAGCAGCCATCCTGCTGGTAGCGCTTGGGGGAATCGGCACGAGCAACCGCATCGTTATCGTCGGAATCGCGCTCTCGCTGCTGTTTCAAGCGCTGGTGGCGTATCTTTTGCGCGCCGCCGAGCTCCTTCGCGCGGCGCAATCGCAGCTGTGGCTGGCGGGAACCACGGGCTTCGTGCGGATGGAGGTCATTGCTCCTCTTCTCGTGGGGTTGACTCCTTTCGTGGTGCTTGGTCTGTGGTGTGCCAGGGAGCTGCCACTTCTTGCGCATGATGATCTCTCGGCCCTTTCCCTCGGAGTTAACATCACGCGAACACGCGCGTTCCTGCTGGTCGCTGCTACGGGAATCTGCGCGGTGACTGTATCCGTGGCCGGCCCCATTGGTTTCATCGCGCTTCTCGCCCCGCATGTGGGGCGCATTGTTGCCCGGACGCCCACGCCTGTGCCGTTGGTTTCTTGCGCTGCTGGCGCCGCCTTGTTGAGTGCGTGCGCTGTGATTGCTGGAGCGTTGCCAATGGACGCTCCAGTGGGTGCAGTCTCCTCCATCATCGGAGGATGTGCCCTGGTCATCTTGGTGTGGAATGCCGCACGGCGGAGAGGATAAAAGCTAGTGAAAGACAGAGAAATTACGGCCACCGGTATCCATGCCGGCTATAAGGACGGGGACGACATCCTGTCCGGCGTTGACTTGGTGGCCCACCCGGGTGAAATCACCACGCTCATTGGACCTAATGGCTGCGGCAAGTCCACGTTGCTGAAGACCTTGTCTAAAATTCTTCGCCCGCGGCAGGGGAGCGTGCATATCGGCGAGCTAGACGTACATGGCATGAGCCCGAAAGAAGCAGCTACCCACGTGGCGCTTCTTCCACAGCAGCCGACGGCGCCGGACGGGCTGCGGGTGGGCGAGCTTGTAGCGCGCGGGCGCTACCCGCACCTGGGCCGCGGTCGGGGACTGTCTGCGAAGGACCGCAACATCATCGCGCAGGCCTGCGTGGAGACGGGCATTACGGACTTCATCGACCGTGATATCGCGGCGCTCTCGGGTGGCCAACGCCAACGGGTGTGGCTGGCGCTTGCTCTGGCGCAGGACACGCCAGTGCTGCTTCTCGACGAACCCACAACCTTCCTCGACCCAGCCCACGCCATGAGCGTTTTGGAGCTCGTGCGCAAACAGGCCGACGCCGGGAAAACGGTGGTCGTTGTGCTGCACGATCTCATGCTGGCCGGCCAGTACTCCGACACCATGGTGGTCATGAACAACGGCGAGGTCATCGCGCAGGGAACTCCCCAGCAGGCGTTGACGAAAGAAGTGCTGGCAGCCGCCTATGGCATCGACGTCGAGATCTGGGATGACCCGCGAAGCGACGCCCCCGTCATCGTTCCGCGCGGGGTGCTCAGGGACTAAGAATTCTCGTTGGGTGAAACAGGGAGAAGGAAGCCCCGAGAGCCGCGATTTGGAGTTGGCTAGCGTGGCTTGTATAGTTCCTAGCGAAGTTTGAACGGCCTGAAAGGTCGAGTCAAAGTTCACCGAAGACCGTCGGTCATCCGGGAGTCCGGATCGAAGGTTCCTCATCCTAGGGGACGGCCCACGCAGGAGACACTTTGCGATTAATCGCGGCATTCTCTTATGCTGCGCGCCCTGTGCTCTTGCACGGGGCATTTTTTATTGAAGATGTCTCGACGGAAAATCACAGAGATGTTTCGAAAGGAGGCGAAGTAGAACATGGCAAACCCGAAGAACACCGCAGATCTCGCGGAGCTCAAGGAGAAGCTCGCTGGCGCTGAGTCCATCGTGCTGACCGAGTACCGCGGCCTGACTGTTTCTCAGCTCCAGGAGCTGCGTAACAACCTCGGCTTTGACGTTGAGTACTCCGTCGCCAAGAACACCCTCTTCAAGATCGCCGCTAACGAGGCTGGCATCGAAGGTCTTGACGATAAGCTGACTGGCCCGACCGCAATTGCGTTCATCAAGGGCGAGGCAGTGGATGCCGCTAAGGTCATCAAGAAGTTCGCTGATGACAACAAGGCATTCGTCGTCAAGGGCGGCTACATGGATGGCAACGCTCTGTCCGCAGAGCAGGTTGCTGCCATCGCCGAGCTGGACAACCGCGAGACCACTCTCGCAAAGCTTGCCGGCGCTATGAAGGGTTCTATGGCAAAGGCTGCGGCTGCATTCAACGCTCCTGCTACCAAGATGGTCCGCACCGCTGCGGCCCTGCAGGACAAGAAGTCTGCCGAGGCTTAAAGTCGCCAATCAAGGCGCATAAAAATCAACACAAACACAATCTGGGTTGCATCGCAGCCCAAAAGAAAGGATGGCCATCATGGCTAAGCTCACCAAGGACGAGCTCATTGAAGCTTTCAAGGAAATGACCCTCATCGAGCTCTCCGAGTTCGTTAAGGAATTCGAAGAGGTCTTCGACGTTGAGGCTGCTGCTCCGGTTGCAGTTGCAGCTGCAGGCGCACCGGCTGCTGGTGGCGCTGCTGAGGAAGAGAAGGACGAGTTCGACGTCGTTCTGACCGACGCTGGCGCAAAGAAGATCGGCGTCATCAAGGTTGTCCGCGAGATCGTCTCCGGCCTGGGCCTGAAGGAAGCTAAGGAGCTCGTCGAGGGCGCACCGAAGGCTATCCTCGAGGGTGCTTCCAAGGACGACGCTGAGGCTGCTAAGGCTAAGCTGGAAGAGGCTGGCGCTTCTGTCGAGCTCAAGTAATTTTACTTGGCTTACAACCCCGTTTCCCGCTGGGAGACGGGGTTGTTCCCGTTTTGGAGGTGTTTGTCCTTCCCCGCCCCGCGTGCAGATTCCAGCCTCCGCGTCCGCGACCTGTAGAATAATCCACCATGCTGCCCAAATCCCGAATCTTTTCTGTGCTGCTTCTAGGCCTCGGCGTTGCGCTAATGGCCGCAGGTATCGCGGCGCCGAAGTTCTTGAGCTTCGAACCGCGCATTCCTTTGGATTTGCAGCACACCACGTGGACGCTGCACGACGATTCCGCCAAGTCGCAGGTAGTGACAGGGGAGGGCACGAGTCCTTACGAGGGGCCAATGACTTATCAGCTCAACATGGACATTCAAGATCCTTCAGATAAAGAGCAGGCCACGCTCCGCATCGGTGAGTCGGCCATGCGCGGAGATAGCGGCAAGGTTGAGGATCTTTCCATGGCGCGCGTGTGGAGCTACTCCATGGACCGCCTGAGCGGTGACGCGCTTGGCGACGCCTCCCTTACCCACACCCTGGGCAGCCCTACCGCGCAGGTCACCGTCGATGGTGTGTGGCTAAAGTTCCCAGCAGCAACCGAGCAGACTACGTATCCAGTATTTGATCCCTATCTGCGCAAGGCTGCCGATGCAGTCTTCGAAGAGGAGATGGAAATCGAGGGGCGCACCGTCTATCGCTTCCATCAAGAAGTTGAGCCGACTAACCTCGCGACCTTGTACCCAGGACAGACCACTACCACCTTGCACAATGAAGATGAATCGACCGAGCAGGGTTACCTATTCCACAAGGCGACACGCGATTTCTACGTCGATCAGGTAACCGGCATGGTGGTAGGAATGGACGTGGCCATTGATGACTATTGGGGCGACCGCAGTGGTGTCGGCCGCGAAACCCAATTCATGTTCGAGGGCAAGACCTCTGACGAGGATCGCGCCGCCTTCCTCGCACAAGCCGCGGAATTCCCCAAGCCTGCCTTTGCCACCATGGTTCGCTGGGCCGTCTTGGGCCTAGGCGCGGTGCTGACTCTCATCGGTTTGGCTGGGGCATTGGGCGCTTTCCAGAAACGCCGCCGCAAGTAGCATGCTGATTTCGCCTTTACACGGTGGAAATTTTCCTATAAGCTATTTCGTTGCGCTGGAATCTGGATCTTCGGTGCACATTTAGCCTTTCAAGTAGGTGATGGCAAAACCGACTTGACAAGGTGATTTTGTGCATTCTGAACCCAGACAATCCACAGCAGACCGAATGCTAAATTTACCAGCGGTTTTGCACCTCGTCGGCCAGGGCGGGGAGGCAATCCGCGTGAGGTGCTGGAAGGACCCATCTTGGCAGTCTCCCGCCAGACCAAGTCAGTGGCCAATATCCCTGGAGCCCCGAAGCGATACTCGTTCGCGAAAATCAACGAGCCTATCGCCGTCCCGGGCCTCCTCGATCTACAACTCGATTCCTTCGCATGGCTGATCGGCTCGCCAGAGTGGCGCGAGCGCGAGCAGGCTGAGCGCGGTCCCGAGGCTCGCGTCACCAGCGGCCTCGAGGACATCCTTGAGGAACTGTCTCCGATTCAGGACTACTCGGGCAACATGTCCTTGTCCCTGTCGGAGCCTCGCTTCGAGCCGGTGAAAAACACCGTCGACGAGTGCAAGGAAAAGGACATCAACTACTCCGCGCCGCTGTACGTGACCGCAGAGTTCATCAACAACGACACCCAGGAGATCAAGTCTCAGACCGTCTTCATCGGCGACTTCCCGATGATGACGGACAAGGGTACGTTCATCGTTAACGGTACCGAGCGTGTCGTCGTTTCCCAGCTCGTTCGCTCCCCGGGCGTCTACTTCGATCAGACCATCGATAAGTCCACCGAGCGTCCGCTGCACTCCGTGAAGGTGATTCCTTCCCGCGGTGCATGGCTGGAATTCGACGTCGACAAGCGCGATACCGTCGGCGTCCGCATCGACCGTAAGCGTCGCCAGCCGGTAACCGTACTGCTCAAGGCCCTTGGTTGGTCCGAGGAACAGATCCGTGAGCGCTTCGGCTTCTCCGAGTTGATGATGTCCACCCTCGAGTCCGATGGTGTGGCAAACACTGACGAGGCTTTGCTGGAGATCTACCGCAAGCAGCGTCCGGGCGAGCAGCCGACCCGCGAGCTCGCGCAGTCCCTGCTGGATAACTCCTTCTTCCGTGCAAAGCGCTACGACCTCGCAAAGGTGGGCCGTTACAAGGTCAACCGCAAGCTGGGTCTGGGCGGTGACCACGATGGTCTGATGACCCTGACCGAGGAAGACATCGCTGTCACCCTCGAGTATCTGGTACGCCTGCACGTAGGTGAGCGTGAGATGACCGCTCCGAACGGCGAGACCATCGCCATCCACACTGACGACATCGACCACTTTGGTAACCGTCGTCTGCGTACCGTCGGCGAGCTCATCCAGAACCAGGTCCGCGTTGGCCTGTCCCGTATGGAGCGCGTCGTTCGCGAGCGCATGACTACTCAGGATGCGGAGTCCATCACTCCGACCTCCCTTATCAACGTGCGTCCGGTTTCTGCTGCTATCCGCGAGTTCTTCGGTACCTCGCAGCTGTCCCAGTTCATGGACCACAACAACTCCCTGTCTGGTCTGACCCACAAGCGCCGTCTGTCTGCGCTGGGCCCAGGCGGTCTGTCCCGCGAGCGCGCCGGCATTGAGGTTCGAGACGTGCACGCTTCTCACTACGGCCGTATGTGCCCGATTGAGACTCCGGAGGGCCCGAACATTGGTCTGATTGGCTCCCTGGCCTCCTACGCTCGCGTCAATGCTTTCGGCTTCATTGAGACCCCATACCGCAAGGTTGTTGACGGCAAGGTCACTGACGAGGTCGAGTACCTCACCGCTGATGAGGAAGATAAGTACGCAATTGCGCAGGCGGAAATCGAGAAGGAAGCTGACGGCACCATCGTCGGCACCCGTATCGAGGTCCGCCTGAAGGACGGCGACATCGGAGTTACTGACGCTTCCGGCGTCGACTACGTTGACGTTTCCCCGCGCCAGATGGTTTCCGTGGCAACCGCCATGATTCCGTTCTTGGAGCACGACGACGCTAACCGTGCGCTGATGGGCGCTAACATGCAGCGCCAGGCAGTGCCGCTGGTGCGCTCCGAGGCACCTTTCGTTGGTACCGGTATGGAGCAGCGCGCTGCATACGACGCCGGCGACCTCATCATCACCCCGAAGGCTGGCATTGTAGAAAACGTCACCGCCGATCTCATCACCATCATGGATGACGAGGGTCAGCGTGACACCTACATGCTGCGCAAGTTCGAGCGCACCAACCAGGGCACCAACTACAACCAGACCCCGCTCGTCGAGCTGGGCCAGCGCGTAGAGGCCGGCCAGGTTCTGGCTGACGGCCCGGGTACCCACAACGGCGAGATGTCCCTGGGCCGCAACCTGTTGGTTGCCTTCATGCCTTGGGAAGGCCACAACTACGAGGATGCAATCATCCTGAACCAGCGCATCGTCGAGGACGATGTTCTGACCTCCATCCACATCGAGGAGCACGAGATCGATGCTCGCGATACCAAGCTGGGTGCCGAGGAAATCACCCGCGAGATCCCGAACGTCTCCGACGATGTTCTGCGCGACCTCGACGAGCGCGGCATCATCCGCATCGGTGCGGACGTCCGCGCAGGTGACATCCTCGTCGGTAAGGTCACCCCGAAGGGCGAGACCGAGCTGACCCCGGAGGAGCGCTTGCTGCGCGCCATCTTCGGTGAGAAGGCACGTGAGGTTCGCGATACCTCCATGAAGGTTCCACACGGTGAGAACGGCAAGGTTATCGGCGTTGCGCGCTTCTCCCGTGAGGACGACGACGATCTGGCACCGGGCGTCAACGAGATGATCCGCGTTTACGTCGCTCAGAAGCGCAAGATCCAGGACGGCGATAAGCTCGCTGGCCGTCACGGCAACAAGGGTGTCGTGGGCAAGATCCTGCCGCCAGAGGACATGCCATTCATGGCTGACGGCACGCCTGTCGACGTCATCTTGAACACCCACGGTGTTCCGCGTCGTATGAACATCGGCCAGGTCCTCGAGGTCCACCTCGGCTGGCTGGCCCACGCCGGCTGGAAGGTCGACGTTGATGACCCAGCTAACGCTGAGCTGCTCAAGACCCTGCCGGAAGAGCTTTACGACGTCCCGGCTGGTTCCCTGACCGCAACCCCGGTCTTCGACGGTGCTTCCAACGAGGAGATCGGCCGCCTGCTGGCTTCCTCCCGCCCGAACCGCGACGGTGACGTCATGGTTGACGAGCACGGTAAGGCACAGCTTTTCGACGGCCGCTCTGGCGAGCCGTACAAGTACCCGGTTTCCGTCGGCTACATGTACATGCTCAAGCTGCACCACCTGGTCGACGAAAAGATTCACGCTCGTTCCACCGGCCCTTACTCCATGATTACCCAGCAGCCGCTGGGTGGTAAGGCGCAGTTCGGTGGCCAGCGCTTCGGCGAGATGGAGGTGTGGGCAATGCAGGCTTATGGCGCTGCCTACACCCTGCAGGAGCTGCTGACCATCAAGTCTGACGACGTCGTCGGCCGTGTGAAGGTCTACGAGGCAATCGTGAAGGGCGACAACATCCCGGATCCAGGTATCCCGGAGTCCTTCAAGGTCCTCCTCAAGGAGCTGCAGTCGCTGTGTCTGAACGTGGAGGTTCTCTCCACCGACGGCACGCCGATGGAGCTGTCTGGCTCTGACGATGACGACATGGATAGCCCGTCGCTGGGTATTAACCTTTCGCGCGACGAGCGCGCTGACGCCGACATCGCATAGCACGCTTGAGCTCAAGCGTGAGAGCTTACGGTCCTAGCTGGTAGCTCCCGAGCTACCAGCAGGGCACACTATTTGAGAATTTTTTAAAGCCATCAACGTTCCCCACACTCGCGTGGGGATGAAAGGGAGACATTACGTGTTTGACGTAAATCTCTTCGACGAGCTCCGCATCGGTCTGGCCACTGCCGATGACATTCGCCGTTGGTCCAAGGGCGAGGTTAAAAAGCCTGAGACCATCAACTACCGCACCCTGAAGCCGGAAAAGGACGGCCTGTTCTGCGAGCGCATCTTCGGCCCAACCCGTGACTGGGAGTGCGCTTGCGGTAAGTACAAGCGCGTTCGCTACAAGGGCATCATCTGTGAGCGCTGCGGCGTCGAGGTCACCAAGTCCAAGGTTCGCCGTGAGCGCATGGGCCACATCGAGCTGGCTGCTCCGGTAACACACATCTGGTACTTCAAGGGCGTTCCTTCCCGCCTGGGTTACCTTCTGGACCTTGCTCCGAAGGACCTGGAGCGCATCATCTACTTCGCAGCCAACATCATCACCTCTGTTGATGAAGAGGCTCGCCACAACGACCAGTCCACCCTGGAAGCAGAGATGCTTCTGGAGAAGAAGGACGTCGAGGAAGACACCGAGTCTGAGATCGCAGAGCGCGCTGCCAAACTCGAGCAGGATCTGGCCGAGCTGGAGGCTGCTGGTGCGAAGGCTGACGCACGCCGCAAGGTCCAGAACGCTGCTGACAAGGAGATGCAGCACATCCGTGAGCGTGGCGAGCGCGAGGTCGCACGCCTGGATGAAATCTGGAACACCTTCCTGAAGCTGGCTCCGAAGCAGATGATCATCGATGAGACCATCTACGAAGAGCTCGTTGACCGCTACGAGGATTACTTCACCGGCGGCATGGGTGCTGAGGCTATCCAGACCCTTATCCGCAACTTCGACCTCGAGGCTGAGGCCGAAGAGCTGCGCGAAGTCATCAACAATGGCAAGGGCCAGAAGAAGATGCGCGCGCTGAAGCGTCTGAAGGTCGTAGCAGCCTTCCTGCGCTCCGGCAACGACCCGGCAGGCATGGTCCTGGATGCGATCCCGGTTATCCCGCCGGAGCTGCGCCCGATGGTTCAGCTCGACGGTGGCCGTTTTGCCACCTCCGACCTGAACGACCTGTACCGCCGCGTTATCAACCGCAACAACCGCCTGAAGCGCATGATCGATCTCGGCGCTCCTGAGATCATCGTTAACAACGAGAAGCGCATGCTGCAGGAATCTGTTGACGCGCTCTTCGACAACGGCCGTCGCGGCCGCCCGGTCACCGGACCTGGCAACCGTCCGCTGAAGTCTCTGTCTGACTTGCTCAAGGGCAAGCAGGGCCGTTTCCGTCAGAACCTGCTGGGTAAGCGTGTTGACTACTCCGGCCGTTCCGTTATTATCGTCGGCCCGCAGCTCAAGCTGCATGAGTGTGGTCTGCCGAAGCTGATGGCTCTCGAGCTGTTCAAGCCATTCGTCATGAAGCGCTTGGTCGAAAACGACTATGCACAGAACATCAAGTCTGCAAAGCGCATGGTTGAGCGCCAGCGTCCAGAGGTTTGGGACGTTCTGGAAGAGGCTATTTCCGAGCACCCGGTTATGCTCAACCGTGCACCTACGCTGCACCGTCTGGGTATCCAGGCCTTCGAGCCGAAGCTGGTCGAGGGTAAGGCAATTCAGCTGCACCCGCTGGCTTGTGAGGCGTTCAACGCTGACTTCGACGGTGACCAGATGGCAGTTCACCTGCCGCTGTCCGCAGAGGCACAGGCTGAGGCTCGTGTCCTCATGCTTGCTTCCAACAACATTCTCTCCCCGGCATCCGGTAAGCCACTGGCTATGCCGCGTCTGGATATGGTCACCGGTCTTTACTACCTGACCATGGACAAGGCGGAGGGCGAGATCGGCGGCGAGGGCCGCTACACCGAGGCGACCGAAAACGGCCCTGCAACTGGCGTTTACTCCTCCTACGCTGAGGCCATCATGGCTCGCGACCGCGGCGTTCTGGGCCTGCAGGCACCAATCAAGGTCCGCATCTCCCACCTGCGTCCGCCGGCTGAGATCGAGGCTGAGCAGTTCCCTGATGGTTGGCAGAAGGGCCAGGCTTGGATGGCGCAGACCACCCTTGGCCGCATCATGTTCAACGACTTGCTGCCGTGGAACTACCCGTACCTCGAGGGCGTCATGGTCCGTAAGGGCGGCGCCAAGAACTCCGTACTGCTCGGTGACGTCATTAATGACCTCGCTGCTAAGTACCCGATGATCACCGTTGCCCAGGTTCTGGACAAGATGAAGGATGCCGGTTTCTACTGGGCAACCCGTTCTGGCGTGACCATCACCATGGACGACGTTCTGGTCCTTCCGAACAAGACCGAGGTTCTCGAGTCTTACGAGAAGGAAGCACAGCGCATTGAGCGCAAGTACTGGGAGCAGGGTGCGCTGACCGAGCGTGAGCGTTACGACCGCCTGGTTGAGCTCTGGAAGGACGCTACCGACACCGTTGGTAAGGCAGTCGAGGATCTCTACCCGGATGACAACCCGATTCCGATGATCGTTAAGTCTGGTGCAGCGGGTAACATGCGTCAGATCTGGACCCTGGCCGGCATGAAGGGCATGGTCGTGAACTCCAAGGGTGACTACATCACCCGTCCGATCAAGACCTCCTTCCGTGAGGGTCTGTCGGTCTTGGAGTACTTCAACAACTCGCACGGTTCCCGTAAGGGCCTGGCCGATACCGCACTGCGTACCGCGGACTCCGGCTACCTCACCCGTCGTCTCGTCGACGTGGCACAGGACGTCATCGTCCGCGAAGAAGACTGTGGCACCCGCCAGGGCGTCCGCGTTCCGCTGGGCGAGTGGGCTGGCGACAAGCTGGTTCCACACGAGCTGTGGGAGACTTCCGCATCCGGCCGCGTCGTCGCGTCCGATGTGAAGGCTGAAGATGGCACTGTCGTTGCTGAAGCAGGTTCTGACCTGACCGAGGAACTGACCGAGAAGATCTTGGCTGCCGGCATCGCCGACATCAAGGTTCGCTCCGTCCTTACCTGCCAGACGCCAGCCGGCGTTTGTGCGAAGTGCTACGGCAAGTCCATGGCCTCCGGCCAGCTCGTCGACATCGGCGAGGCGGTCGGCATCGTGGCTGCACAGTCCATTGGTGAGCCGGGTACCCAGCTGACCATGCGTACGTTCCACCAGGGTGGTGTCGGTGGCGACATTACCGGCGGTCTGCCACGTGTTCAGGAGCTGTTCGAGGCTCGTAACCCGAAGAACCGCGCGCCGATCGCATCCGTTGACGGCACCGTGTCCCTGTCCGATGAGGGCAACTTCTGGACCCTGACCATCACTCCGGATGACGGTTCCGACAACGTCGTCTACGAGAAGCTGTCGAAGCGCCAGGGCCTGGCACAGGTCCGCCGCCCGATGGAGTCCAACCCGGACGCAATGATCGAGCGTTCCCTGCGCGACGGTGACCACGTCACCACCGGCGAGCGCCTGATGCGTGGTGCGGCTGATCCGCACGACGTCCTCGAGGTCCTCGGTCGCCGCGGCGTCGAGAAGCACCTCATCGACGAGGTGCAGGCCGTTTACCGTACCCAGGGTGTTGCCATCCACGACAAGCACATCGAGATCATCATCCGCCAGATGCTGCGTCGCGGTACCGTCATTGACTCCGGCTCCACCGACTACCTGCCGGGCGTTCTGGTTGACCTCTCTGAGGCCAAGCAGGTCAACGCCGCACAGGTTGCCGAGGGCGGCGAGCCAGCTCAGCTGCGCTCCGAGATCATGGGTATCACCAAGGCATCGCTGGCTACCGAGTCCTGGCTGTCCGCGGCCTCCTTCCAGGAGACCACGCGCGTGCTTACCGACGCCGCTATTAACAAGCGCTCCGATCAGCTCATTGGACTGAAGGAGAACGTCATCATCGGTAAGCTCATCCCGGCTGGTACCGGTATCTCGCGTTACCGCAACATCTCCGTTAAGCCGACCGAGGCCGCACGCAACGCTGCGTACTCGATCCCGACTTACGGCGATTCCATCTACGGCGACGATGGATTCGGTGAGTTCACCGGCGCATCCGTCCCGCTGGATGAGGACTTCACGTTCTAAGTCCACCCCCGCGCGATGCCCCAGCTTTCTGGGTATAACGCTGCGGCTTTGAGAGGCTCCATGCTTTTAGGCATGGGGCCTTTTTACTTTTGCTAGCATTAGTGGGTCCAAGTTGACGAAGTCATCTAATTACACAGCGAACACGGGTGCTTTCTCCCTCCTTAGACCGAAACTCAGGAACAACCATCGCAGCAGTTTGCGCGGGAGAAGGCTGAGACCCCACATATGGGAACCGTTGCACCTGATCCGGGTAATACCGGCGCGAGGGAGGAAAATGTCTACTTCACCTGCATCTTCGGCACGCACTGCACACACGGCTGGAAAGCCCAACCGCCGCTGGCGGGTCGTCGACATCGTCGTGGCTGCGGTCTTGTCCGTGGCGTGTGGCCTGATTTTCTTGTTCTGGAACACCGCGGGTTATGCCGGCTACGAGGCTCTCGATGCCTTTACCCCTGGCCTGGGCGGTTTGGCCTCTGGCATCTGGTTGCTGGGAGGCGTGCTCGGTGGGCTCATCATCCGCAAGCCGGGAGCGGCGCTCTTCGTGGAGCTGCTCGCTGCCTGCGTCTCCGCCGCTCTTGGCTCCCAGTGGGGCGCGGCAACCTTGCTCTCTGGCTTCGCCCAGGGCATCGGCGTGGAGATTGTCTTCGCCATCTTTGCCTACCGTTCTTTTAACCTGCTTGTTGCAACCATCGCTGGCCTTGCCGCCGGCGTCGGTGCATGGACTTTGGAGCTCTTCACAGCCGGCCACCTAGCCCGTTCCGTTGAATACAACATCATCTACTTGGTCTGCACCGGCCTCTCCGGTGCGATTCTGGCCGGCGTTCTGGGCTACTTCACGGTAAAGGCGCTAGCGGCCACTGGCGCGCTCGACCGCTTTGCTGCAGGCCGCGAGGCTTAAGAAGTACTTTCAAGAATGGTTTCTGGAACGGGCATTCGCGTAGAAGGTTTTGGCTGGACTCATGCCGGGCGCGCGGAGCCGGCGCTGCGCGATGTTACTTTCCACGTCGAGCCGGGCGAACGAATTCTGCTGTGCGGCGACTCCGGTTCTGGCAAGTCCACGCTCTTAGCGGCCCTTGCCGGCGTGCTCGGTGGCGACGAGGAAGGCGAGCAGGTAGGAGAGATCCAGCTCTTCGGAGCTGGTACCGCGAGCGATGGTGAGTGGCCTGGCGAAGGCATGCCAGTGGGGCTGGTCCTGCAGGATCCTGATTCCCAGGTAATTTCCTCGCGAGTGGGCGACGACGTTGCTTTCGGCTGCGAGAACCTTGGCCTCGAACGCTCTGAGATTTGGCGCCGCGTCAACCAAGCCTTGGAGCTGGTGGGGCTTGACCTTCCACGTGACTATCCCACCGCTCGGCTTTCCGGCGGCCAGAAGCAACGACTCGCTTTGGCTGGCGTCATGGCGATGGGCGCCGGGCTCATCTTGTTGGATGAGCCCACGGCGAACCTCGACCCAGAGGGCGCCGATTCGGTGGTTCGTGCGGTGACCCAGCTAGTGGAGCGCACCGGCGCCACGCTCATCGTGGTTGAGCACCAGCCAGATAGATGGCGTCACTTGCTGCAACGCGGACTACTCATCGAGGATGGGCAGGTTGCGCTTGACGCTTCCGTGGGCGAGGTGCTGGAAGCACGCGCCCAAGCGATGCCCACGCTGCCGCAGGCTCGCGTTCCACAAGACGTATCCAGCCTTGAGCCAGCGATGTGGTCGAAGGATTTGGCTACCCGCTTTGGCCCGCCGCGTACCTTTGAGCTTCCCTCGACAGCTTCGACCGTTGTGACAGGTCCCAACGGGGCGGGAAAGACCACCTGGCTGGAAACCATGGCCGGGCTGTTGCCGTATACGTCGGGTGAGGTGGGCGTCGCCGAGCACGTGCGTCGCGGCCTCAAAGGAGACCCGGCAATGTGGAAGTCGCGCGAGCTCGCGCATCGCATTGGGTACGTGTTTCAGAACCCAGAACATCAATTCGTCGCGCGCAGCGTTGCCGATGAGCTGCGCGTGGGACCCCGAGTGATGGGCGAGGAGGTCCCAGAAAAGCGCATCTCGGAATTAGTGGAGCGCCTGCGTTTGGGGCAGCTGCTTGGCGCCAACCCCTTCACCCTTTCGGGCGGAGAGAAACGGCGCCTTTCGGTGGCGACAGCATTGGTGAGCGCGCCGGCGGTTCTGTTGCTTGATGAGCCGACGTTCGGCCAGGATCCGCAGACCTTCGCGGAACTGGTGTGGATGCTGCGCGAGTTAAGCGATGAGGGAGTGACCATTGCCTCGGTAACCCACGATCCCCTCTTCATTGCGGCTCTCGGTGACCACCGCGTGGAGGTGCCGCGTGCCTAATATCTTGTCCGGCGTAAACCCATTGACGCGGGTTTACCTTATGCTGGCGCTGACCTTGCCGTTGTTTCTCTCGGTGGATTGGGTCTCCGCCGCGGTTTCTTTGGTCATCACCTTCGTATTTGCGCCGCTGTGTGGGGTTAGTTGGGGAAAGCTCATAAGGAGCGGATGGTTCCTGTTTATCCTCGCCGCACTGTCTGGCGTTTCGATGTTGCTGTATGGCGCCGAGGGCGGGGAGGTTTACTTCCGGCTTTGGCTCATCGTGGTTTCGGAGAACTCGGTGCGCCTTTCGGTGGCGATGATGCTGCGTGTGCTCGCGGTAGCGCTGCCAATGATTGTCCTCGCGCGCGACATTGATTCCACACGCTTAGGCGACGCCCTGGCGCAAAACCTTCGCCTGCCTTCGCGTTTTGTTATTGGCGCGGTCGCCGGTGTGCGCATGGCGACGCTGTTTCGAGACGACTGGGATTCCATGGCTCGTGCCCGGAGGGCTAGGGGATTGGGGGATCGCGGCAAGGTTAAGCATTTGCTTACGATGTCCTTCGGCCTTTTGGTAGTGGCGCTGCGCCGCGGAGGCAAGCTCGCCACGGCGATGGAGGCCCGTGGTTTCGGGCGCACGCCGTTGTATTCGCCGGCGCGCACGTGGGCGCGCGAGTCGCGTGTGAGCAGGATAGATTGGCTGATTATGTTAGCCGGTTCACTTTTGGCAGCGGTGCCGGTGGTAGCGTCGGTAGTTACAGATTCCTGGAGATTCTTCGGTCTATAAGACGAAAGGGCCACGAAGCATGGACTTCGACAGTCAGCTCGACCGCCTCATCGAGGATGTCATCAAGGCTGCCGCGACGCGCAAGAAACCCTTCAAGCCGGTGACGGTGCTCATCGATGGGCCATCGGGTGCTGGCAAGACGTGGGCCTGCGCCGCCCTCGCCGATAGAGCAGGCTGGCGTGTGGTGCACCTGGACGAGTTCTATCCCGGTTGGCACGGCCTTGAGCAGGGCTCCCAGATGGTTGCCGAACAGGTGCTGCGCGGGGCCAATCCTGGCTACTGGCGCTGGGATTGGGAAGCCAATGCGCCCGGTGAATGGGCGAGTTTGGACGCGCGCGATGACCTCATCGTGGAGGGAGTCGGTGCGGTTACCCCAGAAAATATCGCCGCCGCTAAGGAGCGTGGCACCGTAATTACGGTGCGCCTCGACGGCCCGCGCGAAAAGCGCTATGAGCGAGCCATCGAGCGAGATCCGGACTACGCAGAGTGGTTCGAGACCTGGGAGGCACAAGAGAAGGTTTACTTCTCCGAGCGCGCCACCGACGCCGAATTTACGTGGGAATGGCAGTAGCTTCCGCCCCGCAGTAGACGCCGTGCTTGTCGACGTCGTGCGCCCACTGGAGCACCAGCTTAAGTCCCTGTTGCGCAACGCGTTCTTCCAGCTCGGGAAGCCGTGCCTCTATACAGGAGCCGGGCCACAAAGTGGTGCGGGCCTGTAGTTTTAGCCGCCCTGCCCGGGCGCTTTCTGCCAAAAGATAAAAGGACTCCCACATCCGCTGCGCTTGGGCGCGGCTGCAGCCGGTGACCTGTGGCAGATCATCTGGCAAGGCCTTGACATCGATGCCTATCCATTCTGGCCGCGTCAGGGGGTTATCCACGAGCTTTTCCAACCTGCTCGGCAGGTATCCGCTCGTGTGGAGACCAACCTTAAAGCCAGCCGCGTGGGCTTCGGCTATCGCTTGCGGCAGCCCGGGCGCGGAAAGTGGCTCGCCGCCGGAAAAGACTACGCCGTCGAGAAGCCCACGGCGCTTGGATAGCAAGGAAAACGCGTCCTGCCAGCTATAGTTTCCCGGCCCAAAGGCCTGCAGCTGCGGGTTATGGCAGTAGCTGCAGCGCAGCGGGCAGCCGTTGAGGAATAACGTCATGGTCAGGTGGTCCGGCCAATCCGAAGCCGAGAAGGGGATAAGCCCGCCAATCGGCAGCTGCGTTCTGGAACTTAGCTTCGGCTCTTGCAACGAAGGTGCAGTCTTAGACGCTGGCCGCAAGCCTCTCGTCGAAGTACTGGCGCTCATGGAACTCTCCCTTCTTGCCCGTGTTGAAGCTAGAGACTGGCCGGAAATAGCCCATCACGCGCGTCCACATTTCGGTGGTGGAGCCGCAGTCGGGGCAGTGCGGATGCTCGCCGGATATGTATCCGTGGGAGCTACAAATGGAGAAAGTCGGCGTTATGGTGACATAGGGCAGGCGGAATTTTTCCAGCGAGCGGCGCACCAGGGTCGCACAAGCCTTGCCGGTCGACATCGCCGAACCCATGTAGAGATGCAGCACCGTTCCGCCGGTGTATTGGGTCTGCAGGTCCTCTTGGGCTGCAAGTGCGGTGAAAGGATCGGGAGTGTGCGCGACGGGCAGTTGCGAGGAATTGGTGTAATACGGTTCTTCTGCGGTGCCGGCATGCAGTATGTCTGGATAACGCTTCAGATCTTCGCGGGCGAAGCGGTACGTAGCGCCCTCGGCGGGTGAAGCCTCGAGGTTATAAAGGTGCCCGGTCTTCTCCTGGGCGTCGACAAGCAGTGCGCGAACCCGCTCGAGCAGACGCAGAACCTGTGCGTGGCCGCGCGTATCGGTGAGATCGTAGGCATTGGAAGTGAAGTTGCGGATCATCTCGTTGCAGCCGTTGACCCCGATGGTGGAGAAGTGGTTATCCAAGCTGGGTAGCCAACGCTTGGTATAGGGGAAAAGACCTTTGTCCAAGCACTCGTTAACAAAGGCGCGGCGGCGCTCGAGCGTGTCGACGCCGAGATCTACCAGCTCTGCGACGCGCGCCAATAGCGCCTCCTCGTCGCCGCGGTAGAGGTAGCCCAGGCGTGCGCAGTTGAGCGTGACCACGCCGATGGAGCCGGTCAACTCGGCCGAGCCGAACAAGCCATTGCCGCGCTTTAATAGCTCGCGCAGGTCCAGCTGCAGCCGGCAGCACATGGAACGAATCATGCCTGGGTCTAGATCAGAGTTGAGGAAGTTCTGGAAGTAGGGCAGCCCGTACTTCGCGGTCATACTAAACAACGCCTCGGCGTTCTCGCTGCCCCAATCGAAGTCCGGGGTGATGTTGTAGGTGGGGATAGGAAAGGTGAAAGGCCTACCGTCCGCGTCGCCGGCGGACATCACCTCGATGAAGGCACGGTTGATGATGACCATCTCCGCCTCCAAGTCGCCGTAACAGAAGTCGACGGGCTCGCCACCGATGAGCGGTACCTGGTCGCGTAAGTCGGCAGGGCAGTGCCAATCGAAAGTGAGGTTTGTAAATGGCGTCTGCGTGCCCCAGCGGGAAGGCACGTTCAAGTTGAAGATGAACTCCTGCATGTGCTGGAGCACCTGGCCGTAGCTGAGGTTATCCAGCCGCACGAAAGGCGCCATGTAGGTATCGAAGCTGGAGAAGGCCTGCGCGCCTGCCCACTCGTTTTGCAGAGTGCCCAGGAAGTTGACGATCTGTCCGCACGCGGAGGAAAAGTGCTTCGGTGGTGCTGAAGAGATAGTGCCTGGAACGCCACCGAATCCCTCTTCTAGAACTCGGCGCAGTGACCAGCCAGCGCAATAGCCGCTGAGCATGTCTAGATCATGGATGTGAATATCACCGGCTCGGTGTGCACTTCCCGCGGCTGGCGTAAAGACCTCATCTAGCCAGTAATTAGCGGTTACTTTGCCAGCGTTGTTAAGAATCAACCCTCCTAGCGAGAAATCCTGATTGGCATTGGCGTTGATGCGCCAATCGCGCCGGCCCAAGTACTCTTCGATGGAATCTGCGACGTTAATGGTCCGTGAACCCATGTAGTTCTTCCCTTCGTTATGGAAATGGAGCGCTGGTACAGCGAAAAGCTCGCTGCCTTTCCAGCTCTGATGGCACGCCCAGGCGTGCATGTGGGGGAATTAGGTGGCAACTGCAGTCATGTGGGAGGACTTGCGGCAAGCCGGGATGCCAAAAAGCCACCACGCAGCGCCGGGCGACACGAAATAACATAGCTGTAATTTCTGCCGGGGCGAGCAACTAAAACACAAGATATTCGCACTAATGGGTTTATCGTTTCTATATATAGTGGTTCGAATGTTGAAACGCCGACGGGGCGTGTGCCTATTTAGTGGATGTGATTGTTGTCCCTATAGGCCTCGCCTAATGCCCGATTTTGGGTGGGGATCAAAGTTCCGGGGAATTTGTCACAGGCGGGCTCGGGTGGGGTGTGGCGTCGTAAAGCCTTGCGTTATTCCTGCCTGCGACGATTGGATAAATCGCCAGGTAGGTGGAATTTGGATGTTTTGCGTGTCGCTGCTATTGTTCGAAGAGGTTTCGCCTTCATGTGGGGCGAAAAGTCTGATCGATTAATCGGCTTGAATGGCTGATTGATGTTCTGGACATGCGGAAGGGCCCCGGAAAAGAGCCCCTATTTTTGCGTGTTTGGGCAGCATCGGTCAGTTCAGCCGAAGTCATACAGAAAGACTAGATTTATGCCAACTATTCAGCAGCTGGTCCGTAAGGGCCGCCATGATAAGCGCTCCAAGGTCGCAACCGCAGCGCTGAAGGGCTCCCCTCAGCGTCGTGGCGTTTGCACCCGCGTTTACACCACCACCCCGAAGAAGCCGAACTCTGCACTGCGTAAGGTCGCTCGTGTTCGCCTGACCTCCGGTATCGAGGTTTCCGCGTACATCCCAGGCGAGGGCCACAACCTGCAGGAGCACTCCATGGTGCTCGTCCGCGGCGGTCGTGTTAAGGACCTCCCGGGTGTTCGTTACAAGATTATCCGTGGCGCACTGGATACCCAGGGCGTTAAGGACCGCAAGCAGGCTCGTTCCCGCTACGGTGCAAAGAAGGGACAGTAATCAACAATGCGTAAGAATGCTGCTCCGAAGCGTCCTGTAGTTAAGGACCCGGTATACAACTCCGAGCAGGTCACCATGCTCGTGAACAAGATCCTCCTCGATGGCAAGAAGTCCACCGCAGAGCGCATCGTCTACGGTGCACTCGAGGCTTGCCGTGAGAAGACCGGTACCGACCCAGTCGGCACCCTGGAGAAGGCTCTGGGCAACATCCGCCCGGACCTCGAGGTTCGCTCCCGCCGTGTCGGTGGCGCTACCTACCAGGTGCCAGTTGAGGTTAAGCCGGCTCGCGCTAACACCCTCGCTCTGCGTTGGTTGGTGACTTTCACCCGCCAGCGTCGTGAGAACACCATGATCGAGCGTCTCGCTAACGAGATCCTGGATGCGTCCAACGGTCTTGGTGCTTCCGTGAAGCGTCGTGAAGATACCCACAAGATGGCTGAGGCAAACCGCGCCTTCGCACACTACCGCTGGTAATTTTCCAGCGTATGCCTATGGTCCGAGCAACGTAATAGTTTTGCTGAACAGTTCCACCCGCTTTCTGCGGTTGAAACTGCAAACATAACTTCATATCGTTGCTCGGGCCATTTTTCTAAGCTGGTGTCTTCTCCTTGTGGGCAGACGGCTAGCTTGGGGAGGCGGGCTACGTAAAGGTGTATTAAGGTGCACCGCTGGAAGTTTTAGTAGCCCTGCGGCTGCTAAGACGGCCGAGACGTGGCAAAATTAATAAAGACCTATCCATGCGGACGGATTGGTGCTGGAACCTCGCTTTGAAAGCGGGGAACCGGCGCGAAGCGTC
Source organism: Corynebacterium sp. HMSC06G04 (assembly GCF_001807365.1). Classification (NCBI taxonomy): domain Bacteria; kingdom Bacillati; phylum Actinomycetota; class Actinomycetes; order Mycobacteriales; family Corynebacteriaceae; genus Corynebacterium; species Corynebacterium sp. HMSC06G04. Next base: position 106,428 of record NZ_KV788616.1, read on the forward strand.
CACGATAAATAAGTTGGGGTAAAACCGTGGCACAAGAAGTGCTTAAGGACCTTCACAAGGTCCGCAACATCGGCATCATGGCTCACATCGATGCTGGTAAGACCACCACCACCGAGCGTATTCTCTTCTACACCGGTATTAACCGTAAGGTCGGCGAGACGCACGATGGCGCATCCACCACTGACTGGATGGAGCAGGAGAAGGAGCGCGGTATCACCATTACCTCCGCTGCTGTTACCTGTTTCTGGGACAACAACCAGATCAACATCATCGACACCCCGGGTCACGTTGACTTCACCGTTGAGGTCGAGCGTTCCCTGCGTGTCCTGGATGGCGCTGTTGCTGTCTTCGACGGCAAGGAAGGCGTTGAGCCGCAGTCCGAACAGGTGTGGCGTCAGGCTGCTAAGTACGACGTTCCGCGTATCTGCTTTGTCAACAAGATGGACAAGCTGGGCGCTGACTTCTACTTCACCGTTCAGACCATTATCGATCGCCTCGGCGCTAAGCCACTGGTTCTGCAGCTGCCAATCGGCGCTGAGGACGACTTCGACGGTGTTGTTGACCTGCTGAACATGCGTGCCATCACTTGGCGCGGCAAGGTCGAGACCGGTGCTGAACCGACCATCGAGGAGATCCCTGCTGACCTGCAGGAGAAGGCTGAAGAGTACCGCGAGAAGCTGCTCGAGGCTGTTGCTGAGTCTGACGAAGAGCTCATGGAGAAGTACTTCGGCGGCGAGGAGCTGACCCTTGACGAGATCAAGGCAGCAATCCGCAAGATGACCATCAACTCCGAGATCTACCCGGTTCTGTGTGGTACCGCTTACCGCAACAAGGGCGTTCAGCCGCTGCTCGACGCAGTCGTTGACTTCCTTCCGAGCCCGCTGGACGTCGGTGAGGTCATTGGCCACGCTGTTGGTAACGAGGACGAGCAGGTTACCCGCAAGCCGGCTGTTTCCTCCCCGTTCTCCGCACTGTCCTTCAAGATTGCTGCACACCCGTTCTTCGGCCAGCTGAACTTCGTTCGCGTTTACTCCGGCCAGGTCTTCCCAGGTACCGAGGTGCTCAACTCCACCAAGGGTAAGAAGGAGCGCATCGGTAAGCTGTTCCAGATGCACGCCAACAAGGAAAACCCTGTTGAGCAGGCTGACGCAGGTAACATCTACGCAGTTATCGGCCTGAAGGAAACCACCACGGGCGACACCCTGTGCGACAAGGACAACCCAATCATCCTCGAGTCCATGGACTTCCCGGAGCCGGTTATCAAGGTTTCCATCGAGCCAAAGACCAAGGCTGACCAGGAGAAGCTGGGTACCGCTATCCAGAAGCTCGCTGCTGAGGACCCAACCTTCACCGTCGAGCTCGACGAAGAGACCGGCCAGACCGTTATCGGCGGCATGGGCGAGCTCCACCTCGACGTTCTGGTTGACCGTATGAAGCGCGAGTTCAAGGTCGAGGCAAACATCGGTAACCCACAGGTTGCTTACCGCGAGACCATCCGCAAGACGGTTCAGTCCCTGGACTACACCCACAAGAAGCAGACCGGTGGTTCTGGTCAGTTCGCAAAGGTCATCGTCACCATCGAGCCTTACAACCCGGACCCAGAGACGCTGGAGGAGGGCGAGTCCGCAACCTACAAGTTCGAGAACGCCGTCACCGGTGGCCGCGTTCCGAAGGAGTACATCCCTTCCGTCGACGCTGGTATCCAGGACGCAATGCAGTACGGCTACCTCGCTGGCTTCCCGCTGGTTAACATCAAGGCAACCCTCGAGGACGGCGCTTACCACGACGTCGACTCCTCCGAGATGGCCTTCAAGCTCGCTGGCTCCCAGGTTCTGAAGGAAGCTGTTGCTAAGGCAAAGCCAGTCCTTCTTGAGCCGGTCATGGCCGTTGAGGTTGTTACCCCTGAGGAGTACATGGGCACCGTTAACGGTGACATCAGCTCCCGTCGTGGCCAGGTCTTCGCTATGGAAGACCGCTCCGGCGCAAAGGTTGTCAAGGCAAAGGTTCCGCTGTCCGAGATGTTCGGTTACATCGGCGACCTGCGTTCTTCCACCGCTGGCCGCGCAAACTTCACCATGGTCTTCGATTCCTACGCTGAGGTTCCTTCCTCCGTTGCAACCGAGATCATCGAAGAGCGCACCGGCAACAAGGCCTAACTAGCCTTAAGGCAATCGCCACCCCCTCACGCTTCAGCCCCGCATACGGCTGGTAGTCTTTGCCAGTAGATTCCAGTTGCGGGGCGGGGCAAGAGCTTGCAGCTTTTCTCCCGCGTGAGGCAACTGGTTGGGTAGCGGTTGGCTGAACTTGCACTTGCAAAAAGTGTTGGTTGAGCCGGCCGTTACCCTCCCAGGATCCGTTATCAGATTCTTGTCGAGGGTCAACGACCGCACAACATGCGCGGGGTTACCTCCTATTTAGGCGGTTTGAAAAAACTGCGGCATAAATCTAGGATCGTGTAACTGGCACGTAAAGAAAGCGTCATTAGCGCTTCGGAGTTTTCGTTCCAAGTGCCAATGACATTAACCAACCACGTGGCTGCCTATGCAGCCGCCATAGAGTCCAGGAGGACAAACAGTGGCAAAGGAGAAGTTCGAGCGTACGAAGCCGCATGTTAACATCGGCACCATCGGACACGTCGACCACGGCAAGACCACCACCACCGCAGCGATCACCAAGGTTCTGGCTGACCAGTACCCTGAGGAGAACACCGCTTTCGCATTCGACATGATCGATAAGGCTCCTGAGGAGAAGGAGCGCGGTATTACCATCAACATCTCCCACGTTGAGTACTCCACCCCGAAGCGCCACTACGCACACGTTGACGCTCCGGGCCACGCCGACTACATCAAGAACATGATTACCGGTGCTGCTCAGATGGACGGCGCTATCCTGGTTGTTGCTGCAACCGATGGCCCGATGCCGCAGACCCGCGAGCACGTTCTTCTGGCTCGCCAGGTTGGCGTTCCTTACATCCTCGTTGCACTGAACAAGTGCGACATGGTTGACGACGAGGAAATCATCGAGCTCGTCGAGATGGAGATCCGCGAGCTGCTCGCTGAGCAGGACTACGACGAGGAAGCTCCGATCGTTCACATCTCCGCTCTGAAGGCTCTTGAGGGCGACGAGAAGTGGGTACAGGCTGTTGTCGACCTCATGCAGGCTTGCGATGACTCCATCCCGGATCCGGAGCGCGAGCTGGACAAGCCGTTCCTGATGCCTATCGAGGACATCTTCACCATCACCGGCCGCGGTACCGTTGTTACCGGCCGTGTTGAGCGTGGCTCCCTGAACGTCAACGAGGACGTTGAGATCATCGGTATCCAGGAGAAGTCCATCTCCACCACCGTTACCGGTATCGAAATGTTCCGCAAGATGATGGACTACACCGAGGCTGGCGACAACTGTGGCCTGCTTCTGCGTGGTACCAAGCGTGAAGAGGTTGAGCGTGGCCAGGTTGTTATCAAGCCGGGCGCTTACACCCCTCACACCCAGTTCGAGGGTTCCGTCTACGTCCTGAAGAAGGAAGAGGGCGGCCGCCACACCCCGTTCATGGACAACTACCGTCCGCAGTTCTACTTCCGCACCACCGACGTTACCGGCGTCATCAAGCTGCCTGAGGGCACCGAGATGGTTATGCCTGGCGACAACGTCGAGATGTCCGTCGAGCTGATCCAGCCGGTCGCTATGGACGAGGGCCTGCGCTTCGCTATCCGCGAGGGCTCCCGCACCGTCGGCGCTGGCCGCGTTACCAAGATCATCAAGTAAGAGCATTTGCTTGAGCGTTTAAAGTAACGCCCTTTAAAGCCACCGCTTTCCCTTTCCGGGAAGGCGGTGGCTTTTTGCGTGTCTTGCTCCCGCGCCAGTTAAGCTATGAGCCATGCTTGATCCCACACGCATCGACCACACCCTGCAGGCTCTGAAAGCTGCGTGGGAAGGTCAGCCGGAGCTGCCCTTGGGCACGCTGTTTGCAATGCTGGCCAACCAAGGCCTCGGATGGGGTGCTGACGACGCGGATATGGTTCGTGCGTTGGAGCAAATGGCGCGGTTGCATCCACCGACACTGCCGCTTGGCGACGGCCGCGTGGAGGAAGGATTGTGGCTACTCGTCACCCAACGTGAGCGCGTGACTATTGACGAGGCAAATGTGGTCATTCGCCGTACCAGCGATGATGGTCCGCGGCAGCCGGTGGCGTGGCAGTACTCGGCTGTTCGGCCAGTGGGGCCTGGTCGACCTCTTGTTATCAAGGACTCGGAGTCCATCGAACATCGCTTTGGCGTAGTGGAGTCAATTACCCGCCTAAAGCAAGATTCACGCCAGCTCAGCGGGTTGAAAAGGCGCAACGTAGGGGAGCGGGCGTGGCTTATCCGCACCGAGCTGGAAACCATCCTTTTGGACCACGGCTTACATGCATTTAAAATTGCACGGCGCTGCCTGCAACGTGCTGACTATTCCTGGAAGCAGATTCTGCAGTGTAGTCCCGGGAAGCCTTTGCAAGTATCGCTGTCACGTGGGGTTACGCATGAATTTGGGGCGGTCACCGAGGTACTCCTCGCTGAATCCGCCCCTGATGCCGCCGATGGCTACATTGACTAGTCCTTCAGTGCCTTAACCTGGCTAAAGTGCAGCTTGTACACGGTATCTAGATTGGCGTCGGGAAAAGCTGAGCGGAAGTCCTTCTCGCTGGTTTCGACAGCCTTGGTTAGCTCATCTAGTGGCATATCCGCGCTGGCTTCTATCTTGTATTGCAAGGTCGGCCGCGCACGGTCATAGGCCACCAACCGGTGAACCTTCTCGACTCCGTCGAGAGCATCAAAGCTTTTGGCCACGGCACCAGCAATAGCTTGCATATTGGTGGAAATGGCGCCTTCATCATTCGAAGAATCGGATGCGACGTTGTTGAAGCGCCGGTGGCGCAAGTTCGCCACGATGAGCCAGATGCCGGCTACCGCTAGGAGCATGGTGGCTGCACCCAGCGCTACCGGCCACCAATTAGCGCTAGGCAGTGCTGCCCAAGCGTCGTGATCAACCCAGCGTGCCAGGGAAGTGGCGAAGGGAACCTCAAAATGGATGAGGATCGGCCAAAGCCCTAGCGCAATGAGGACTACGGCGATGAGGAATAACAAGAAACGGTCGAATGCTGCCAAGCCCTTAGACATGATTATCGACCTCCGGGAGATTTTCTGCCTTTACTTTTAGCTGTGGGACGCGCTCCAACGAGGAAAGGGCTTGCGATACAGCCTCTTCCACGCGGCTGACCAACAGATTGTCCTCAGTGTCGCCGTTGACGGTGATATCGACGCCGATCTTCTTCTTGCTGATTACTGCGCGGCTACGGGCAGCACTGACGCCGGGCACGCGGCGCGCAGCGGCTGAGGCTACGCGCGCGATGTCTACCGAGCGCAGCCACATCGAGGCGGTGTCGGAGGAGAGCCTGGTATGTGTCTTTTTGCGTGGTTTGAACACCGCAATGAGCAAGATAAGGCCAATGGCAATAGCGATGCCGCCGCCTATCAGCATCCAGGTTTCGACCGCGTCCTGTGACATCACGTCGATGAAAGGCTGCAGCCAGGAATTGGCTTTAGTGCTGACAGCCCACGTTTCCCTTCCGAGAAAAGCTGCGGCGCCCAAGCAAACCATTCCGAGGACAACGGCCCATTTACGGGCTGCAGGGGATGCCGCCGGCCTTTGGCCAAAGCCCTGCGGGAGAGCATCTTTCTTATCCATCCTGGCCCCCTCTGTACATCGGGTTGATTGTGATTTCGCGCAGTGGCTGTGGACGGGGCGCTACAACATGCCGAACCGGCGCGGTACCTTGCAGTGAGGCCTGGCGGACAGGTGCTGGCTCGGGTACGCGGACTGTGCGCAGCGCAACCGGGCGGGGAGCACTTACCGGACGCGGCTGCAGCGGCCGAGGAACGGCCACGCTGCGCACGGCGACGGGATTGGGAGCGGTGACAGGGCGGACGTGGTTAGGCGTGGGCGCCGTTACCTGCAAAAGCCTAGTTGGCTCCGGGGCGCGTACGGACGCGACCTGAAGCGGAGCGCTGTCAGCGTCGATAGAGCGCACCGGTTGCGGGGCAGGCGCATCTATATTGCGTATTGGCACCGTATGGTTGGTGGTTATCGGTTTAAGCTGGCGCTCCGGAAGTGACCGCGGAGTGATTGCCCGTGGCGTTTGTCGCGCGTCGACGGCAGGGCCTGACACGCGCTCGCCCGGTACTGCTGCGGCAACGGTGACGTTGACGCGGGTGGTGCGGTAGCCGGTGTAGGCCGCAACCCATTCCTCGATGGCTTTGCGGGTCGACTTCGCTACGTCCGTGACAGGACTCGGCCAGGTCACCGCGATCGAGGCATCCACCGCTAGCACCTCGGAAGCAGGATCGCTCTGGATAAGCAGGCGCGGAAATGCGCGCCCAGCTAAGCCGGCGAGCTTGGCGTCGATGGCTTCGGTCCCGGGGACGGAAGCGATGGCGCTAGTGACAATGTGTTCGAGAGCCTTGTGCGTAAACCGCAAGGTGCCATCAGTGCGCTGTTGTGGCGTGGCAGATGGCATTATCCCTGCCCTTTATCCTTGCCGATAATTCCATACCACACGGCGGTGAGGTCGATACGGCCGTCGAAGTGCGCACCTACAACACCACCGATGGCGGCAAGCAGGATGGCCAACACCGTGGGCCACAGGCCAAGGTGGATGAAAAAGGCCAAAACCAGACCGGCAACAATGCCCAGCGTGGAGTAGTTCTTCATAGTTTTCCTTCTTAATCTTCCAGTGCGCTGCTTAAAGCATCAGCCACGACGACATCAACGCGTTGCAGTCCCGGGCAGGCCTCGAGCGCCGCGGTGCGGGCGGCGTCCGCGATTGTGGCAACCGGAATGCGCTTCGCGACGTCGATTACAAGGTGTACCTCGATATGGCTATCGTCGCGCGGACTCGGGCGCTTTATGCCGCCGATGCGCTTGCCGGGGTAAAGCAACGCAACTTCGCCGAAAGAACCGGGATGCAGCTTGGCGACGCCCTGGATGCCTGCTACTGAGTCGACGATGCGATGTGCAGCAGCGGCATCTAGTTCAAAGCGCTCCGGAGTGGACTCCATCATTTAAATAACTGCCTTAGTCTTTGAAAGGCCTATTCCTGGCCCTGTGCCAAAGCGTTGTTGGAGGCCTGCTCGCTGGCAGTGTCTTCCTTTGGCAGTTTGACGTCGTGGACCACAACGTCAACGCGCTCAACGCCCAGGCCGGTCATGCGCTCGACAGCATTCATGATGTTGCGGCGGATAGCCTCAGCCAGCTCGTGGATAGCAACACCGTACTCGGCGATGATGGCAACTTCGATGGTGGCAACAGCGTTGTTGACCTGAACCGTTACGCCCTGGCGTACATCCTCGGATGCGCCGAAGGACTCACGGATGGATCCCATCATGCGTGCGCCGCCACCGCCCAGTGCGGCAACGCCGGAAACCTCGCGGGCGGCGATGCCAGCGATCTTGGAAACCACGGCGTCGTCGATAGTGGTGGTGCCGTACTCGGTTTCCAGGTTCTTGTTGACCTCCGGGGCAGCAGCGGCGGTGTTTGCCTGCTCGGTGGAAGTTGCTGCGTTCTGTGCGGTGTTCTGGGCAGCGTTCTGATCAGTATTCGCTGGGGTATTAGCGGTCATTGTGCTTATTCCTTATCTATAGGGACTTGATTGCGGGAAGTTTCGCCTTAACAAGAAAGCTACCTTTCCGAGCCTATATCTGAATGCGGACATTGTGGGGTGCTGAGGTGCAATCTTTTGGAAAACGTGACTTTGCACACGGTTTGGAAAAAAGTTTGGAAAACGCGCGATTACATGCTTAAATACAAGGGTTGCTTTAACACAACGGCGTTTGAAGATCGTGAGCCTTGCCGCTCCGATGTTTAGCAAAGTTGCTGGTAAAGCGAACATGACACCTTCGCAGGTGGGCACTTTTTAAGTGTGTGCCGAGAAGGTCATTCAATCGGGCTAGGTCCGCGTTTAGTAGAGACATCCCGAGCGAATGGACCGGAGAAGGGGCATGGCAAATAAACAGCGGCAGTATATGAATTGGATTTGTGCCTCCACGTGTAATGCGTGAGGAACCGTCCTCTTTCTATAGAACTTTGACTTACGGGTCTTGTACCCCGTCGAAAGCACTGCAACCAGGTTTATTGCCAGGTCGCAACTTTTGGTCGTCATGACAGTCAGACAACTGGCGTTGCGCCCAGGCCCTAGAGTCCGGACAACGTTATAGAGAAATCGAGAAGCAATTCCCACCGCTTCACGCCCCGGATACGCCGGGAATGTGAATGTGGGGTAGCGAGGAAGAGGATAAGCGTGGCGGGACAAAAAATCCGCATTCGGCTGAAGGCCTATGATCACGAGGCTATCGACGCTTCTGCAAAGAAGATCGTCGAGACCGTTACCCGTACGGGTGCTCGTGTTGTTGGCCCAGTGCCGCTCCCAACCGAGAAGAACGTATACGCCGTTATTCGTTCTCCGCACAAGTACAAGGACTCTCGCGAGCACTTCGAGATGCGCACTCACAAGCGCCTCATCGACATTCTCGACCCGACCCCGAAGACCGTTGACGCTTTGATGCGCATCGACCTTCCGGCCAGCGTCGACGTAAACATTCAGTAGTGTAAAGCGATCGACGAATAGATATTTGGTGGAGAACTAACAATGAGTGAAAACGAGATCAAGGGCATTCTGGGCAAGAAGCTCGGCATGACCCAGATCTTCGACGAGGAAAACCGCGTTGTACCGGTTACCGTCGTTGAAGCTGGGCCGTGCGTTGTTACCCAGATTCGCACCGCAGAAACTGATGGCTACAACGCCATCCAGATCGCATTTGGCGAAATCGACCCACGCAAGGCAAATAAGCCTGCCGCAGGTCACTTCAAGAAGGCTGGCGTAACCCCACGTCGCCACGTTGCCGAAATCCGCATGGATGACACCTCTGCTTACGAGGTTGGCCAGGAAGTTACCGCTGACATCTTCGAGGGCATCACCTTCGTTGACGTCACCGGCACGACCAAGGGTCACGGCTACGCTGGCGCCATGAAGCGCCACGGCTTCGCAGGTCAGGGCGCGGCCCACGGTAACCAGGCTGCTCACCGCCGCGTCGGCGGCATCGGCGCCTGCGCTACCCCGGCTCGCGTCTTCAAGGGCACCCGCATGGCTGGCCGCATGGGCCAAGACCGTGTGACCACCCAGAACCTGAAGATTCAGAAGATCGATGCCGAGTCCAACCTGCTGCTCATCAAGGGTGCTATCCCTGGTGCACGCGGTGGCCTCGTCACCGTTAAGACCGCAGTGAAGGGCGGTGCACACGCATGAGCAACCTCAAGCTAGACGTCCAGACCGCTGAGGGTAAGACCAACGGCTCTGTCGAGCTGCCAGCAGAGATCTTTGACACCGAGGCATCCATCGCTTTGATGCACCAGGTTGTCAACGCTCAGCTTGCTGCTGCGCGCCAGGGCACCCACAAGGCAAAGACCCGTGGCGAGGTTTCCGGCGGTGGCCGTAAGCCTTTCCGCCAGAAGGGCACCGGTCGTGCACGCCAGGGCTCGATCCGCGCACCGCACTACGCAGGTGGCGGCATCTCCCACGGCCCGGTTCCGCGCGACTACGCACAGCGCACCCCTAAGAAGATGATCAAGGCTGCTCTCTTTGGTGCACTGTCCGACCGCGCTCGCAACGAGCGTATCCACGTAATCGAAGAGCTCGTCCCGGGCCAGACCCCGTCCACCAAGGCGGCTAAGGCTTTCATCGAGCGTCTGACCGAGCGCAAGAACGTGCTGCTCGTTGTCGGCCGCGAGGACATCAACGCTCGCCGCAGCGCCAACAACCTGCCTAACGTCCAGATCCTGGACGCAGGCCAGCTGAACACCTACGACGTCCTTTACTCTGACGACGTTGTGTTCTCCGTTGAGGCTCTGCACACCTTCGTCGCTCGCGCTCAGGGTGCGAACGAGGAAGTTAAGGAGGAGAAGTAATGGCTAAGCTCGCTAACCCGCGTGACATTGTCATCGCACCGGTCGTTTCCGAGAAGTCCTACGGCCTGATGGAGCAGAACGTCTACACGTTCTACGTCTCCACGGACTCCAACAAGACCCAGATCAAAGATGCCATCGAGCAGATCTTCGGCGTAAAGGTTGACTCCGTGAACACCGTCAACCGTGCAGGTAAGCGTAAGCGCACCCGCACCGGTTTCGGTCAGCGTAAGTCCACCAAGCGCGCTTATGTGACGCTTCGCGAAGGCAGCGACTCCATCGACATCTTCGGCGGCGGCGCTTAAGCGCCACCGGAGAGCCGAAAGGAAAAGGAAGAATTATGGCTATTCGTAAGTACAAGCCGACAACTCCGGGTCGCCGCGCATCCTCCGTGTCCGAGTTCGAGGAGATCACTCGTTCCACTCCGGAGAAGTCCCTGCTGCGCCCGCTGACCAAGACTGGTGGTCGTAACAACTACGGCCGCATCACCACCCGCCACATCGGCGGTGGCCACAAACGTCGTTACCGTCTGATCGACTTCCGTCGTACGGACAAGGACGGTATCCCGGCAAAGGTTGCTCACATCGAGTACGACCCGAACCGCACCGCAAACATCGCTCTTCTGCACTACGCAGATGGCGAGAAGCGCTACATCATCGCCCCTAAGGGCCTGAAGCAGGGCACCATCGTTGAGGCCGGCGCTAACGCCGACATCAAGGTTGGTAACAACCTGCCGCTGCGCAACATCCCAACCGGTACCACCATCCACGCTGTGGAGCTCAAGCCGGGCGCAGGCGCTAAGCTTGCTCGCTCCGCTGGTGCTTCCATCCAGCTGCTGGGTAAGGAAGGCAAGTACGCAATCCTGCGTATGCCGTCCTCCGAGATCCGCCGCGTCGACATCCGTTGCCGCGCAACCGTGGGTGAGGTCGGTAACGCTGACCAGATGAACATCCGTTGGGGTAAGGCCGGCCGTATGCGCTGGAAGGGCGTTCGCCCGACCGTCCGTGGTGTCGTCATGAACCCGGTTGACCACCCACACGGTGGTGGTGAGGGTAAGACCTCCGGTGGTCGCCACCCTGTGTCCCCATGGGGCAAGAAGGAGGGTCGCACCCGCAACCCGAACCGTTACTCGAACAACATGATCGTGCGCCGTCGTCGCCCGAACAAGAAGCGCTAAGAGGAGGTAAACAATGCCACGCAGCCTTAAGAAAGGCCCGTTCGTCGATGAGCACCTCCTCAACAAGGTGGATGCTCAGAACGAGGCTGGCACCAAGCAGGTCATCAAGACCTGGTCTCGCCGCTCGACCATTCTGCCTGACTTCATCGGTCACACCTTCGCCGTCCATGACGGACGTAAGCACGTGCCGGTGTTCGTAGAGGACTCCATGGTCGGCCACAAGCTCGGTGAGTTCGCACCAACCAAGACTTTCAAGGGTCACATCAAGGACGATAAGAAGGGACGTCGATAAGCGATGAGTGAAACCATCACCTCCGCATCCGCAACGGCCCGCTACGTCCGCGTTACTCCGATGAAGGCACGCCGTGTCATCGATCTGGTTCGCGGCAAGTCCGTAGCCGAGGCACTTGCAATCCTGAAGTACGCTCCGCAGGGCGCTGCTAAGCCAGTCGCTAAGGTTGTTGCTTCTGCAGCTGCTAACGCTGAGAACAACTTCGGTCTGGACCCACGCACCCTGGTCGTCTCCGAGGCATACGCCAACGAGGGCCCGACCATGCGTCGTTTCCAGCCACGCGCACAGGGCCGTGCATTCATGATTCGTAAGCGCACCAGCCACATCACCGTGGTGGTCGAGAGCCAGAAGGAAGGGGCCAAGTAATGGGCCAGAAAATCCATCCTCACGGCCTACGTTTGGGCATCACTTCCGACTGGAAGACCCACTGGTTCGCCGATAAGGACTACGCGAACTACGTAGCCGAAGACATCAAGATCCGTCAGTACCTCGAGAAGGGCCTCGACCGCGCCGGCATTGCCGACGTCGTTATCGAGCGCACCCGTGACCGCGTACGCGTCGACATTCACACCGCCCGCCCAGGCATCGTGATCGGCCGCCGCGGTGCTGAGGCAGACCGCATCCGCCGCGAGCTCGAGAAGTTCACCGGCAAGATGGTCGCCCTCAACATTCTCGAGGTCAAGCAGGTCGACGCAAACGCAACCCTCGTTGCTCAGTCCGTCGCCGAGCAGCTGGTTAACCGTGTTGCATTCCGTCGTGCAATGCGCAAGGCTATCCAGTCCGCTATGCGCCAGCCGCAGGTCAAGGGTATTAAGATCCTCTTGAACGGTCGTCTGGGCGGCGCCGAGATGTCCCGTACCGAGCGCTACCACGAGGGTCGCGTTCCGCTGCACACTCTTCGCGCCGAGATCGACTACGGCACCGCAGAGGCTCACACCACCTTCGGCCGCATTGGCATCAAGGTGTGGATCTACAAGGGTGACGTCGTCGGTGGCGTACGCGAATCCGAACTGAACGCTCCGGCGCAGGGCCGTGGCCGCGGTGACCGTAACGGTCGTCCGCGCCGTGGTGGCCAGCGTCGTCAGCGCGCACAGCAGAAGCAGGAGGGCTAATCCATGCTGATTCCTAAGCGCGTTAAGTACCGCCGCCAGCACCGTCCTACCCGTACCGGTGTTTCCAAGGGCGGTAACCGCATCAACTTTGGTGATTACGCAATCCAGGCTCTCGAGCCGGCTTACATCACCAACCGTCAGATTGAGGCCGCACGTATTGCCATCAACCGCCACGTCAAGCGTGGTGGCAAGGTGTGGATCAACATCTTCCCGGACCGTCCGTTGACCCAGAAGCCGCTCGGCGTTCGTATGGGTTCCGGTAAGGGCCCGGTTGAGAAGTGGGTCGCCAACGTTAAGCCGGGCCGCGTCCTCTTCGAGATGTCCTACCCGAACGAGGCCACCGCAATTGAGGCACTGCGCCGCGCAGGCCAGAAGCTTCCTTGCAAGGTCCGCATCATCAAGAAGGAGGACCAGTTCTAATGGCAACCGGTACCCCCGCCCACGAGTTCCGTGAGCTCGACAACGCTGAGCTGGAAAAGCGTCTGCAGGATGCGAAGGAAGAGCTGTTCAACCTTCGTTTCCAGAAGGCTACCGGCCAGCTGACCAACAACCGCCGCATCGGCACGGTTAAGCGCGACATTGCCCGCATCTACACCGTTCTTCGCGAGCGCGAGCTGGGCCTGTCCGTAGTTCCGGGAGCTGAGGCTTAATCATGAGTGAGGCAAACGTGAACGAAGTAAAGAAGGAGCGCGGTGCGCGCAAGACCCGCATCGGTATCGTAGTTTCCGACAAGATGGATAAGACCATCGTCGTCGAGCTCGAGGATCGCAAGCAGCACGCGCTTTACGGCAAGATCATGCGCTCTAACAAGAAGGTTAAGGCACATGACGAGAACGAGACCGCCGGCGTCGGCGACCGCGTTCTGATCGCCGAGACCCGCCCGCTGTCTAAGGACAAGCACTTCCGTCTCGTCGAGGTCGTTGAGAAGGCTAAGTAAAACCTAGCTTTTCAACACTTAAGCCGGCCGAGCTTTTCCTCCTTTAGGAAGAAGGCTCGGCCGGCTTTTCATATGCGCGTATTTTTTAAGCGTTCGTCGCGCTGCCCGGTATAGCAACGTATCTAGCGTGGTCTCCCAGTAGACAGTGTCGATGCCGACACCGCGGTCGTCGCAAAGCGTGTCTGCTCTATCGGCATAGCGGGATAGTGCCGTCATACTCTGCTTGTTGGTAGACCAAGTCTTGGCCAGGATGGGGCATTTCAACCGCATTGCGGCGGTGCAGATATGGCGCACATACGCGTTAGTGAGTCCGTGCTTGCGCCATTCGGGCGCGGTGACCGCGGTGCTCACGTATAGGTAGCTTTGGCCCTGCCATTGATAGGGATAGTAATAAGCGCAGAACCCTGCCAACTTGTTGTTGCGGGTGACCGTGATGATGGTGGCCTTTTCGATCAACGACTCGTAATAGTCTTTGATTCCCGTATTCGCTCCCTGGCTGTCCCAGTCGGTCTGTCCAACGGCCGCGCGCTGCGAGAGCGGGGGAGTGAAGTCCTTGTCGCAACGAGTTAGAAGTTCGAAGAGTTCTTTTGCTTCGCCGACGGGAATCTGTCCTGGTTTGTAGTGGCCCATTAGCGTAGTCTCCAATCTCTTTAAAAGTGGTAGTTTGTAACGCATGGTAGAGACTATCGCTAAAACGCATTGGTCGCATCTATTAACACTGTGTGCCGGAATTATGACGTTGTATATGAATACGACCATGGTTGCGGTTGCCCTGCCAGCATTGACGAACTCACTAGGTGCGAGCCCCGCGGAAGCCGCATGGGTTGTCTCCGCATACAATGTCGCCTTCCTTGCGGTATTGCTGCCGTGCGGGCTCTTCGGCGACAGGCTCGGACATAAACGTCTACTCCTCTTAGGAAGCATGGTCTTTCTTGTATCAGCGCTCGTGTGCGCGCTTGCTCCGTCGGCCATCTGGCTCATTGTCGGACGTGCGGGCATGGGACTTGCGGCCTCGGTGTTTACACCGATGTCGCTGGCCCTTTTGCCCACGGTGATAGAGCCTTCCGACATGGCACTGGCCAATAGTTTGTGGACCGCCGCCGGTGGTGTTGGCGCTCCTTTAGGTCCGCTCCTGGGTGGCTGGATTATTCATGCTTTAGGCTGGCGTGGCATCTTCTGGCTTGACGTCGTTGTCATCGCCCTTGTCTTTTTCGGCTGTAGCCGACTGCCGAAGGCAAGGGCTGTTCCTTCCCATCCGGTGCTGCCTTGGGTACAGATCTTGCTCTCTGCCTTTGGTTTCCTTGTTCTCACGGTTGGCATGATTAACGTCGGCGGCAAGGTCTCATTTAGTGCGGTTTGGTTACCAATTCTGATTGGGTTGGCTGCTTTGGCACTGGCCCTGGTCTTCGGCGGAAGGAGCGATCAAGCACTCGTGGACTTGGGGCTTTTGAACAATCCGCGCTTCCTCGTGAATACTGTGACCCTGTTCTTTATCAACTTGGTGCTTTTCGGGCTGCTTTATGTCACTCCGCACTACCTGCAGAATATCTTGGGCAACTCGCCTGCCCGGGGTGGCTTGATGCTTATGCCTTTGGCCGGCACTGCCATCGTTGGCGCCTTGGCAGCCGGGCTGTTGGTGCGGCGAAGCAAGATTGGGCGGTGGCTTCTGCCTAGCTCGATTTTCCTCGTCGCCGGGGGGCTGCTGGTTGGTGCGTTGACGAGTCCATCCAGCGGATATGGATATTTGGCCGCGGGGTTAAGCCTTGCCGGCTTTGGTGTGGGGGCGGGTCAATCCTTGGCTTTGCAGGAGGCGATGGCGCAGGTTCACCCGGAGCGCCGGGGAAGTGGTGCCTCGTTGGTTAATACAATTCGGCAGCTTGGCTCGCTCCTAGGCGTTGCTTTCATCGCCTCACTCGTAATTAACTTGGCAGGCGAGCCGGCTAGCGACGCCTCCTATATCCATGCGATGGATAGCGTCTTTGTCCTGTGTAGCGCTGCTTGTGTTTTAACGGGATTTGCGTTGTTATTCATGCACACGAGGCAGCAGAAATTATAGAGTTAAGGCATGGTGTCACGTCCTTTAGAATCTTCGTCTTCGGACAATCTTGGGCTTAATCGTCGCGACCGAAAGAAACTTATGACGCGGCGCGCGATCCGAAGTGCGGCGCTCGAGCTTTTTGCAGAGCGTGGATATGACGACGTCACCGTGGCTGAAATTACCGAAGCCGCTGATGTCTCAGCGATGACCTTCTACCGCCACTTTGGCACGAAAGAAGCCGTTATCACCAGTGTCATCATCAGCCCCGAAGCAACAAAGGTTCTGGTGGACATCGCGCAGATGACTGATTATAAGAACTTGGAGGCAGCGCTCCGCGAACTCTTCAGCGATGCCGATGCGTGGGGAGGACAGCTCGCAGATCGAGTCCTTCTGTTGCGTGAAAATCCTTCGTTGCTGGGCCATATCTGGCAGCACTCGGACCAGTGGGTGGACTGCGTCCTAGCTGAGACGGGCACCAGCATTATCGACCGCACCCGTGCCCGCAGTCTGATCGGCATCTTCATCGAATGCATCGCAGGTTGGTCCGAGCGCAGGGATTTTCCAAAGAACGCCGGCCTCAAAGAGCTTTTAATTCAGACCATCCCAGCAACTCTCGCGCCGCATCCGAGTTAACGACCCCCGAGCGGTCTCTGCTCGCAAAGACAACCTTTGAAATAGTCTTTAAGAAAACCTGCTCACCGCGGAAGTCGTCGGGTCGTAGTGCACGCCGGCACGCATTCCCGTCCAACCAATGAACGGTTCTGCGCTTAGCGTGATGGGCTTGTGCACGTGCCCAAGCACCCACGTCGCACCGCTTTCTTGCAGATCCTCTAGCTTGCACGGCAGGCAAGGCTTACGGCTGAATTCACCGTGCACAGAGGTGTGAAGCAGTCCCAGGCCATTGAAGCTGGGGATTTCGATCTCTCGTGGGTCAGGGTCGGTGGCCACGCCGCAGGTCCACGCCTGCACACCGTCGATTTCGAAGAAGTGCGGTTCGGTCCCGTGCGCGATGATTCCTTCGGGCCATTTATAGTCATGGTGATCATGCGCGTTCCTTTTGTTGCCAGGAAGTGACGAGTACGAGGACGATAATTGAAGTTCCAACCCCCATAAGGGTCATTGCCATGGCCTCGGCGCGGTGGCCTTGATCGAATTGGTTCATGATCCAGGACGCGAGCAGGTTGATGTTGTTCCGGCGCACCAGCGAAGAATCACGAGTTCACGGAATCCTGCGAAGAAAGCCAGAATCCAGCCTGCTGCGATACCCGGTGTAAGCAAAGGCAGCGTGATCCGGAAGAAGGTCTGGTGCCCCTTGGCACCGGAGACCTTCGCCGCTTCGTAGACGGTGTGGGAGACCGCCGCGGCAGATTCGCCGATTTCCACAATCCTCACCGCCCCAGGGCGTTAAGCTAAAACGCTGTCTCCTATTTCCTTATGTGTTTTGAGGTCCAATCATGCGCCGCTATGTTTCCTTACTCTGTGTTGCAGCCCTAGCGCTTTCTGGCTGCAGTAATTCCGGAAAAAACGACTCCGCTAAAGAAACAGAGAAGATGTTCAATACGATGGCGCCACAAAGTTCAGCAGAGGCGGATTCCCAAGAATCCAAGGCGTCAGAAGAATCGAAGAAACCAGCGGTGGTCATTGAAGACGGCATCTTGAAGATGACGGGCAAGGTTGTAAAGAAGAAAGGTCGTGAGACCCTAGGCTCGCAGCCTGAATCCGGATTCCCTGAAAGCGAGCTCAACGGCGACTATTGGATCCTCGAATTTGATGCTCCGGGGGAGGTCACCGGGAACAGGGCAAATTACAAGGAAACCCGTTGGATCGATAGCGGCTTGCTTGCATCGCACTACAGCACGCACGAGGAAAGCCGCGAAAAGGCAGAGCCGTGGGTGGGCAAGCATGTGACAGTGTCGATCGCTGCTGACAAAGTTGGTTGGCAAAATGATGCCTCTTTGCCGAACGGCCCGCTTCGTCTGGGCACCAGCTTTGAAATCGAAGCTGCTGAATAACAAGAACTCCTTGTGGCTGCGCAGAGCTACTACAAGGAGTTCTTGATGTCTTTCGGGGAGCCAAAGGCAGTTTTGCCGATTAATGCTTGACCGGAGTAACGCGGCCAGCCCGCCAATCCAGGAAGGCCATGGCGGCGCAGAAGATGTTGAGCACGGCGCTGGTGCCCAGGGTGAAGGTACCTACCTTGTACATGGTGGTGCCGGCGGCGTCGAAGTTGTTGAAGATGATAAGCCAGCAGATCCAGCCGATGAGCGCGGTCAACGCAGCGAGGGCGGAAAGTGCGCGCAGGCCACGTGCGGGGCGTTCAGGTGGGGCGAAGGCTTTGTGCGCGGCGTCGACAAGAATGGCGAGCGCAACGAGGATACTCACGATGCCGGATAGCCACGTGGGCAGCAGGGCAGAAGTGCCCAGGACTACCGGGAAGATGAAAGACAACGCCACGAAGATGAACGCCACGGTGTGAAGTATGGCGCTACGGCCCTGGTAGGAAGAAAACATTTAGGCCTCTTTCTTCTGAACATCTGCTTGCATGGCAAGCACTTCTGCGCGGTGCGGTGGCTGTGCGCCCTTGCGAGAGACGGTAATCGCAGCGGCTGCCGCGGCGAATTCCAAAATCTTTTTCCAGTCGTATTCGCTCAAGTGAGTGAGCTCTTCGGCCGTGAGGTTGCGGCGGGCGATCTCTGTGAGCAGCGCGCCCATGATGGTATCGCCCGCGCCGATGGTGTCGGCGACGTCGACCTTGGCGGAAGGCACATCGAACCGGGTCGTGCCAGCGCGCAACGTGAGGCCCTCGCTGCTGCGGGTAACCACCACGACGGGAACCTGCTTGAGGGCCTGCTTGCCCAGGAATTCCACTTCTTCCTCAGAAAGCTTCAGCACGGTGACGTGGGCAAGTAGCTCGTTGAGGAAGGCCTTGTGCTCATCGTTGGTATAGAACGGGCGGATATTCGGATCGAGCGCCACGATGCTGCCCTTAGCTGCGAATTGCTTGAGCAGTTCGCCATAGCGCGAAGCACCTGGCTCCAACGCGAGGGAAACAGTGCCGAAGCAGGCAATCTCGGCGTCGGAAAGCGTGGGCTCAACCAACCTATCTGCCGTGCCCTCCGTGTAGAAGGTATAGGACGCCGAACCATCATCACCGATGCTGGTCACGGCCAAAGTGGTGGGCTCTGGACCGCGCTGGACCATAGACGTGTCCACGCCTTCCTGCTCCAGCCTTTCCACCAGCGCGTTACCGAAACCGTCGGTGGAAAGGCGCGACTGGAAGCTGACCTCGCCGCCCAGACGCGCCGCCGCGATGGCCACATTGAAAGGCCCGCCGCCCAAAGCCGGCGTGAGGTCTTGCAAGCTACCTGGGCTGACGGGGACAAGGTCGACGAGTCCTTCGCCACACACATGGATTCTCATGGATTCCATAGTATCGGTGCTATGAACTACCGTCCGAACTTCCACATCGCGCCCCCGTATGGCCGTCTCAACGATCCAAATGGTGTCTTTCTAGATGGCGACACCATGCACGTCTATTACCAACATGACCCTTGCTTCCCGCACGCGCCGAAGCGAACGGGGTGGGCGCATGCCTCGGCGAAGTACTCAGTGGCAGGCCCCTGGCGGCATCATCCGGACGTGCTTTCGCCTGACCTGCCCTATGACAAGGACGGCTGTTACTCCGGCGGTGCCGTGGTCGATGGCACCGACGTGTGGCTGTTTTATACGGGCAACCTCAAGGTGGAGGGCAAGCGCATTCCTTCCCAGAACCGCGTGCGCGTTCTCGATCCTTCTGGCCCTGAGGGTGGCATTTATTACCGCGACGCCGCGAACCCGCTGATTCCCGATAGTGAGGAAGGCTTTACCGGGCACTTCCGCGATCCGCAGATTTCCCGGGATGAGCAAGGCTGGCGCATGGTCATCGGTGCGCAACGTGAGGACGAGAACGCTGCGGTGGTGCTCTACCGCTCGCAGGACCTTAAGAACTGGGACTTTGAGGGAGCACTGAATTTCGCGCTTGACGACGCCGCGCTGGGGCTTAGCCCCGATCTCCTACCGGGCGGATATATGTGGGAGTGCCCAAACCTTGTGGCCTTGACTGATAAGGCAACCGGTGAGTCTAAGGACGTCCTGGTCTTTTGCCCGCAGGGGCTTGAACCCGTCAAAGTGGATGGGCAAACGCACTACGCGTCTTCCGACCAGTGCGGCTACCTGGTGGGCAAGCTGGACGGCACCACCTTCCACGTCGAGCGTGGTTTCAGCGAGCTGGACTATGGACACGAGTTCTATGCCCCGCAGCTGGTTGGCATGAGCGATGGCCAAGCGCTGCTGCTCGGCTGGATGGGCCTTCCTGCTCAAGATGACAAGCCCACCGTGGAGGAGGGCTGGGTGCACACCCTGACCTTGCCGCGCCGGGTATGGCTGGAAGACGGCGTGCTTTATCAATGGCCGGTGTGGGAGACGATTCCCGATGCTGCTGGTAGGGAGGGCTTCGGCAGCACGGTGAGTCTGAGCTCTTCGCGTGGCGGCAGCTATAGCCTGGTTGATGTTGAAGGTAGGGAACACCTGCGCTTTAGCGCAGGCGAAGGGCTGCTGCGCGTGAGTGTGGGCGATGACGAGCGCGTGATTGCCTGTCCAGAGGGCGAGGTCATGGCCATTGCCGATGGCTGCGCCGTGGAAATTTTTGCTGGCGGTGGGCGAATCGCGGCGTCGGCAAGCGTATTTGGCGAAGGCGAAGCGCGATGGAGCGGCTGGGTTAAGAACTAAGTGACCGTTCAAACAGTAAAACTTGGTGAATTTTCCCTCAAATATGTCCGAGCTCTTGGCTTTTTGTCTGGAAGCTGTATCTAATGGTTCTAGGTTGATTAGCTCGTGAAAAGGAAAGGGAGCTTTGCCTATGGACCACAAGGAAGTTGCTGCACGGACCCTGCGTGCACTTGGCGGCGAAGAAAAACATCATCGGCTTGGCGCACTGCGCAACGCGCCTGCGCATGGTGCTGAAGGATACGAAGAAGGTCGATACCAAGGCCTTAGAGGCTGACCCTGACCTCAAGGGAATCTTTGAAGCCGGTGGAATGTTCCAGGTCATCGTTGGTCCAGGTGACGTCAACGTTGTTTATAGGGAATTGAACGGCATGATCCACAAGGACGTTGCCGTTTCCACCGAAGAGCTCAAAGACATTGCCGCTAATTCCGGCAACTGGTTCTCCCGCGCCGTCAAGGTGCTCGCGGATATCTTCGTGCCGCTCATCCCGATTCTGGTCGGCGGCGGTTTGCTCATGGCACTGAACAACGTCTTGTCGGCTGAAGGGCTGTTCGGTGAGAAAGCGGCCATTGAAATGGTGCCGGCACTCAAAGATGTCGCTGGACTTATCAACCTGCTGGCTTCTGCTCCCTTTGCTTTCCTGCCCATTTTGGTGGGCTTTACTGCCACTAAGCGCTTTGGCGGCAATGAGTTTTTGGGCGCGGGTATGGCCATGGCAATGGTTATGCCGGACCTAGTCAACGGCTACAACGTGGCTGAGACCATCGAGGCCGGCGACATGGAGTATTGGAACATCTTTGGCCTCGATGTCGCACAGGCCGGCTACCAGGGTTCCATCCTGCCGATTCTGGTTATTGCGTGGATCCTGGCCACGATTGAGAAGTTCCTCCACCGCCACCTAAAGGGCACGGTGGACTTCATGCTCACGCCGTTGATTACCCTGCTGGTCACCGGCTTTATCACTTTCGCTGCCATTGGCCCGTTCCTGCGCACTGCCGGTGAGTGGTTGGGCGTTGGCTTGGCCAATTTGTATGACTTTGCAGGCCCTGTCGGCGGCTTCCTTTTTGGCTTGGTTTACTCGCCAATCGTCATCACCGGCCTGCACCAATCCTTCCCACCAATCGAATACATGCTGTGGGATCAAGGCGGATCTTTCATCTTCGCCACGGCAGCGATGGCGAATATTGCCCAAGGTGGCGCAGCCCTCGCGGTCTACTTCCTGGCGCGTAGCGAAAAGCTCAAGGGCTTGGCTGGTGCTTCCGGTACCTCGGCACTATTCGGTATCACTGAGCCTGCCATCTTCGGTGTGAATCTGCGCTTGCGCTGGCCTTTCTACATCGGCATGGCTGCCTCTGCAGTGGCCTCGACTCTCATTGCCATCTTCGACGTGAAGGCAACGGCACTCGGCGCGGCCGGCATCATCGGTTTCGTTTCGATGCGCCCGGAGGATTACAGTCAGTTCTTTATCTGTGCTGCAATCGCACTCGCAGGCTCCTTCATCGGCGCCTACCTTTATGGCCGCTACCTAGCCCGGAAGAACGGCTCCATTGATCCGGATGAGGTGAATCCTCCGGCAGCCGAGGCTCAAGCCGCCGCTGCCACCCCAGCTGCGGTAGCAGCCGAGGATGCCTGCACCATCTTCTCCCCATTGGAGGGCACCGCCGTGCCACTGTCTCAGGTCAGCGATCCTATGTTTGCCGGCGGCAAGCTAGGCCAGGGCGTGGCAATCGAGCCGACCGTGGGCAAACTGGTTGCGCCTGCCGACGGCAAAATCACCGTTACCTTCCCTTCCCACCATGCCTACGCCATTCGCACCAAGGGCCCAGTGGTGGGCAATATCGATATCCTCATGCATATTGGCTTCGATACGGTAAACCTTAAAGGCAAGCACTTCACCTCCCACGTCACCAAGGGCGATGAGGTCAGGCGAGGCGATGTCCTCGCCGAATTTGATATCGACGCCATCAAGGCCGCCGGCCTTCCCGTAACTACCCCGGTGGTCGTCTCGAATTCGAAGAAGACCGGCCCTGTTCTTCCTACCGCGGCTTTCCGCCCGGGTGAACTCACTGGCTTCGGTACCGATATCTTTACTGTGGATCCCAAGCCCGTTCCAGCATCCGCACCAACCACTGGCCATGCAGCTACTCCTGCATCCACTGACGAGCCTGCAGGCACAACCCGTTAGCTTGAAAGAACAAAGGCCGAACTGAGGAGAACTCCTTCCCAGTTCGGCCTTTAATGGTTTAGGAATAGCGGCGCTCTCTGGGGCGAAAGCTCATCTTGAGCCCAAGCAAACTGTGACGCACCAGGGTGTCCATAGCAAAAAGCTGCGCCGGCCGGACCGAAGCCCGACCGGCGCAGCCAGTCTCAATTCAGTTTCCTACTTGGTAGGAAGGCTCTTGCTTAAGCGAAGAACTTGCGGCGTGCAGCGAAAGCGCCAGCGGCAACCATTGCAGCTACGGCCAGAGCAGCCAAAGCCTGTGCAACGGAGTTGGAGCCGGTCTCAGCGGACATACCACGTGCGGCGTCTGCGGACTTGCCAGCTGCCGGTGCGGAAGGAGCGTTGCCCTCAGCGAGCTGACCGCCCTGGGCGATAACCGCATCCTTGTTAGCGTTCAGCATCTGCTCGGAAGCAGCCTTTTCCTCGGCGGTCGGTTCCTGGTTCTTGCGTGCCTCGTCCTTGACGTAGGTCTTGCCGTCCTGGGACAGGTACCAGGTGATACCACCAATCACCAGGGCTGCCGGAAGAGCCAACCATGCGAGCTTCTTCTTGTCGAATTCAGGCTTCGCAGCTTCAGAAGGGAATGCCTTTGCGTAAGCGTCACGCATCTCGGCGGTAACTTCCACGTTGACCAGGGCTGGATCGTTGACGTAAACGTTCGGGTCCTTCATGCTCTGGTACCAAGTGTTGCCCTCAGCGTCCATCTTGGTGGCAGGAGCAGGAATTGCGGAGGTGTCCTGCTGCTCCTTCACGAACTTTTCTGCCTGCTCAGGAGTCAAGCGAACAGGATCGCCTGCGACCGGCTTGGACAGCCAAGAACCGTTTTCCTGCTTGAAGTACTCGACACCATCGACGGTAATCGGATCGGCAGCAACATCATGGCGTTCAATATCGCTGGTGCCCTCTTCAGCTGGGGTGCCTTCTTCAGCTGGGGTGTCTACGGTGGCGGTATCTTCACCCGCAGACGGAGCAGGCGGCTCGGCCGAGGGCTGGTTCTCTACCGAACCCGGATCTTGGGCCTGAGCAACAGCTGCGCCACCAAAGGCGAGTGCGCCGGTCAGTGCAGCAGCGGTCAGGGTCTGTGGCAAACGCTTCATGTGTTTCTCCTTCGGGAAATATGGGAAAGCGCAAAAATGTCTATCGCGACGCAAACAACAATAGTCACATAATTCATAGTTGTCACGCGGAAATCAGAAGTTAACTGTAATTTTCATGCGTTACAGCTGTGAAAGAATTGGATTATTAGAATGTTCGTGCGACCTGATTTGCACTGAGGAACGCTAAGGTGAGGTTTATATGTGCAGAGTGTGCCGATAGTTTTGGAGACTGTTTGTGTGTCGGTGCAATCGAAATAAAGGGTTAAGGGGTAAGCGGGTGTACTGGCGAAAATAAATGTGGAGGTAGGGGGGTGTCGACAGGCGTCGAGCAGCGTTTTGGTAAGGGCGCTGGCGTGTGGTTGAATGTATAGGTTGCAAAAGCTGGTCGGCCCGTAGCGGTGCGTTTCCGAACCGCCGGTCCGAGACCCTTCGGTGTAATCCGTTGTCAAGGCTTGAGCATCGCAAGTTTGTAGACCGCGTGCGGTAAGGACGGAAATCTTACCGCACATCAATCCAGGTCAGGAGACCCATAGTGATTCAGCAAGAATCCCGTCTGCGCGTCGCCGACAACTCTGGTGCACGTGAGATTCTGTGCATCCGCGTTCTCGGTGGCTCCGTTCGACGCTTCGCTGGCATCGGTGACGTAATCGTCGCCACTGTCAAGGATGCTGTCCCAGGCGGCAACGTTAAGGAAGGCGACGTCGTTAAGGCTGTCGTCGTCCGTGCAAAGAAGGAGACCCGTCGTCCGGACGGTTCTTACATCCGCTTCGATGAGAATGCTGCAGTCATTCTCAAGGGCGACAACGAGCCACGTGGTACCCGTATCTTCGGCCCAGTTGCTCGCGAGCTTCGTGACAAGAAGTTCATGAAGATCGTTTCTCTCGCACCGGAGGTGATCTAGTCTTATGAAGATTCATAAGGGCGATATGGTGATTGTTATTTCGGGTCCTGACAAGGGCGCGAAGGGCAAGGTCATCGAAGCATACCCGAAGCGCGACAAGGTCCTCGTCGAGGGCGTCAACCGCGTGAAGAAGCACGTTGCTAACTCCGCTACCGAGCGTGGCGCCGAGTCCGGCGGAATCGTTACCCAGGAAGCTCCGATTCACGTTTCTAACGTTGCAATCGTTGACTCCGAGGGTAATCCGACCCGCGTGGGCTACCGTTTCGATGAAAACGGCAAGAAGGTCCGCATCGCACGTAGCAACGGGAAGGACATCTAATCATGAGCGAGAACTACACTCCGCGTCTGAAGACCCGCTACCGCGAGGAAATCAAGAAGACCCTGAACGACGAGTTCAACTACGACAACGTCATGCAGATCCCAGGTGTCACCAAGGTTGTTGTCAACATGGGTGTTGGCGACGCTGCACGTGACTCCAAGCTGATCAACGGCGCTCTCGAGGACCTCACCGCGATCACCGGCCAGAAGCCGCAGCTGCGTCGCGCAAAGAAGTCCATCGCGAACTTCAAGCTGCGTGAGGGTATGCCAATCGGCGCCCGCGTCACCCTGCGTGGCGACCGCATGTGGGAGTTCCTGGACCGCCTGCTGACCATCGCGCTGCCGCGTATTCGCGACTTCCGCGGTCTGTCCGATCAGCAGTTCGATGGCCACGGCAACTACACCTTCGGTCTCACCGAGCAGACCATGTTCTACGAGATCGACATCGACAAGGTTGACCGCCCACGTGGTATGGACATCACCGTTGTCACCACCGCTACCAACGACGAAGAAGGCCGCCGCCTCCTCAAGGAGCTCGGCTTCCCGTTCAAGTAAAGCGGCTTAAGCTTTTCGCCCTCACCTTTTGGTGGGGGCGTTTCGCTTTATATGGGGGCGATCGCGCCGCCTATGTATCCAAGAAGTGCAGGCGAGTCCTAACCCATCGATTGACCGTTGGAGACATCTAATGGTGCTTCTACTCCGGTAGCGTCTGAAGTAGTTATACCTTCAAATTGCCAGCCCACTACTGCATTGCGCACGGAGGCTTCAAGGAGGTTGAGCGGCTGAATGCAGCTGATGGTGAGAAGGCGGCCTGGCATGGGGCCTTCGCCCCAGATTGTGGTGTCTTCGGCGAGGCCTTCTTTTACTGGGTCGTGCATGTCGGTGGCGCTGTAGACCAGCCAGTTGTCGCCGGAGTTTGCAGTGCGTAGGTAGAGCTTGTCGCCGAGGGCGACCGTGTGCTTGTTTGCGCCGCCGTCGTAGAGGTTGTTGAAGACACCGGGAACGCCGGCGCCGGTGTGTCCGGCGATGACGGTGATGTCTGGCGCATTAGTGCCAGGCAGCGAATACGGACGGTCCGCAGCGGTATAAGTGCAGGCCTCCGTCATCGTATCCGGGTTAAGCGCGCCGTCTTTGACGCGGCAGGAGCCATCTTCAAATTCGGCATGGACCTCGATTGCAGGGATGAACATCTCAACTGCGGCGGAGGGCTCAATGACTGGAGCAGCTGCCACAGGGACTTGGTTGCTTTCTAGTCCTTCAGGAGGATCGACCACGCGATGCATCGTGGCGGCAAGGGCCGCACTTGTAAGGGCCACACTTGCAAGGACACCAATCGCAATACGGAACTTGCCCGAGGTGGACCACAAGTGCAGCGCGCGAGTATGGAGCGCCGGCGTGGTCGTTTCTGGCGCGCGGTGGCGGCCACCCGTGCTTCGCGGCTTTGGTCGGGGGCTGCGCTTTTGGCGGTTAGGTAGTGGCTTCGGCGCTCCTGTTGTTGATGTTGGTGGCCTCGGCGTCGTTGGCGTTGGGGGAGTGCGCCGCACGTAGGTGCGCTCGCCGTCGGGGTTGCCGTTGCCGGCGCGGCGGGTATCGATGGGTCTGCTATTGATGGTGCGGCGCTGTGCGCTGGCGCTGGTGCTGCTGCTGGCGCTGGCTGCCCGGGGGCGCGTGTGATCTGCGCTGCGACCTGGCAGATCGTGAGGATAACGCGGGGGCATAGGCGGCGGCTCCAAGGGGGGGTGAGGGAGGTGGGTTCTAAAAGTAAGTGAATTTTCTAACTAACTTTAATCCTTGGCAGGCGTTGGCAACAATAACCGCGGAAAATACCCACGTGTGGTCACAAAGTTGTTGGCGCAGCCTGGAACTTCGCTGTAGTGTTATCGCAGTTATAACTCTAGGTAAAGGAAGCTTCGTGTCTCTCAACGAATCTGCTGCAGCAGCAATTAAGAAGAAAGTGACTCTGCTCGACGAGTCCTTCGCCCGCTTCGCGGTACGTGCGATCTTGGCCGGCGTCTATCTCGCCATCGGTACCGGTTTCGCGGCCGTCGTAGGTCAGGCCGTCGACAAGCACGCAAAGGGCCTGGGTGCACCAGTCTTCGCCATGCTTTTCGGCCTTGGACTTTTCGCCATCGTCATCCTCGGCGCGGAGCTTGCTACCGGCAGCATGATGTACGTCGTCTACGGTGCCATCAATAAACAGGTGGGCTGGGGCAAGGGCTTTTGGCTGCTCATCGTCACCACATTCTTCAACTTTGTTGGTGCCGTACTCTTCGCCGCTGCCATGGGTGTTTCCGCGAAGCTGGGGCACATTGACCCATCGCACCTCATCGCAACGCTGTCCATGGGCAAACTAGAAAAGGGCCCAGGCGGCCTGCTGGTTGAGGGCATCCTCGCAAACTTCGTGGTCAACATGGCCATCGTCGGTGCTGTCTTTGCCAAGGACATCGTCTCGAAGTTCTTCGTCATCGTGCCGATCATCGCCTGCTTCGTGGGCCTTAGCCTCGAGCACGTCATCGCAAACTTCTGCTTGATGACGCTGACCTTCTTCTGCTCTAACCCACTGCCGGATGGCTTTACCCTGGGCGCTGTTCTCACCAACTGGTCGCTGGTTTGGGTGGGCAACGTCATCGGCGGCGGCTTCCTCATCGGCGGCGTTTACGCCTGGCTCAACAAGGGCCCTGAGGCTTACCGCGACTAAGCATCATCTTCTGCGCGCAGGATGCGCATTGCAACGACGAGTTCCGAGGAATACTCCCGGAGCTCGTCGATTAGGTTTTCACCCACAGCGCGCAGCTCGACGTCGTCGACAGGTTCCAGTGCATCGAGGATGAACAGCGCCGCAGTGGTGTCGTCGTGCAGCGCCGTGCGGGTGCACTGGCGCCAATTCCAGCGGCGGCATGTGACCCCGTTCGCATCGAGCCAGACCACCTCGCCCGGTTCGGGATGCTCGGTTACAGGCTCGCCTTTGTCCATAGTGGCGAAGTTCTCAGCACCAGTAGCTCGCACCAGCTGTGGAGCGGATACATAGTCGTTCAGGTCTTCGCCGCCGAAGGGGATCTCGTAAGTCACGGACAGCGAGTTATAGATGTCCGTGAGGCGGTTGATGCGAGGCAGCCCCTTTTCCGCGCGGCGTATGAGCGCCTCCGTGCTGTTGCGGGTTCGCGATGGCTTCGCGCCGAATCCTTGATAAGCCTTGCGCCATGCTGCGATGTGCGGGAAGTCCGTGACGGCGCACTTGCCCAAGCGTGCGCGGGCAACGTCTTCGGCGTTGCGCAAGAGCTGCTCCGAGTGGGCGTCGGAAGGCGCAGGCGTGATGCCATCGACGGCGATGAGCAGCGCGCGGTAGTCGGGACGTAAGGCCGCGACCTCGGGGCTGATGCTGGCGTCAGCAAGGAACTCGATGAGTTCCCCAGTACTGCGGATCTTTTTTGAAGAGTGGTTGCTCATCGCTTGAGTTCTCCTGGCTTGAGTTCACCTGCGTAGATGTTGAAACGATCGCCGCGGGCAAACCCTACCAAAGCCATGCCAGTCTCCCGGGCAGTCTCCACAGCGAGCGAGGATGCCGCGCTAACAGCAACGAGCATACCGAACCCGGCCATTGCTGCCTTTTGTACAAGCTCGAAGCTGGCGCGGGAGCTCATAACCAAAATAAGGTCGTCTGCGGGCAGGCGATCTTCAAGGAGCAGGTGCCCGATGACCTTGTCTGCTGCGTTGTGCCTGCCGACGTCCTCTCGCACAACGATGGGCTTGCCGTCTAAGGTGAATGCGCCGGCGGCGTGGATACCACCGGTCTTGCGGAAGAGCTTTTGCTCGGCGCGCAGCTTTTCGGGCAGCTGCGCAACCACGGCTGGGTCAATCTGGATGTTGGGGAGCGCGTAGCGCGATTTCTTGTTTAAATCCTCGATGGAGCTGGTGCCGCATACGCCGCACGCGGAGTTGGTGAGCGTAAGCCGCAGATCTTTTAGCCCAATGACATTCTTCTGGGCCAGATCGATATCCAGCAGGTTATAGGTGTTCATACCGTCCACGGTGGAACCAGCGCAGTAGCGGGCTTCGGAGACGTCGGCAAGCGTGGCGATATGGCCCTCAGAATGCAAAAAGCCATGAGCTAGCTCAATATCATGGCCCGGAGTGCGCATGGTGGTGGTCAGGGTCTGCCCGCCGACACGAATCTCCAGCGGCTCCTCGCCAGTGACGATGTCGGCGCGGGTATCCACCTGGGTTACCTCCGTGCCATCCAAGTGAACCTTGGTCACGGCAAAGGACTTTGTTGCCCGGCCCGCCACTAGTTCAGCTCCGCCCGCAGTTTGGCGATGTTCGCGCGCGCCTCGTCCGAGTCCCGCGAGGCCAACCCAACCAAATATGCCGTCAGGGGAGCGGCCGGGCGCGAGGTGCTGTGTGCGACGTCGCGGGTAAGGTCGAGCAGCTCACGGGTCAAGGCAGTGGCATCTTGCTTGTCGACGCCGATTAGTTCTGCCGCTTCCTCCAACCACTGGTGGGCGGAGTGGATAGGGTCATTTTCTGCAGTCATGACGGCCACTCTAGTCCTCGAGGGTGACATGCAGCTTCGACGCTAAAAAAGATTTGGAAAACTGCAGGTTAGCGGGTAGTGTTGCAGTTCAGACTCACGTCGAGGCTGTAGTGTGACCAGATGGCAAATGAAATCTAGCCCTACAAGCTGCAGAAACGTAGAGCCTGAATCAAGAACTGAACATCATCAACTTTGTTGTAGGCCCCCCGCCGTTTTCGGCGGCCCGTTGTATGTATCAAAGGGTGGCGAGCGCCTTACGGTATTGACCGTGAGGAGCGTGAGTAGCCCGAAATCACACGGAAAACGCTTTGGTGGGTACGGGAACCGCAACGAGAAAGGTAACGGTCACTCACATGACCATGACTGATCCTATCGCCGACATGCTGTCGCGCGTGCGCAACGCAAGCCATGCGCACCACGACACCGTGTCGATGCCGACCTCCAAGATCAAGGCAAACATCGCCGACATCTTGAAGCAGGAAGGCTACATCGCTGACTACTCCGTTGAGGGCCGCGAGCTCGAGCTCACCCTCAAGTACAACAACCGTGAGCGCTCCATCTCTGGTCTGCGTCGCGTGTCTAAGCCGGGTCTGCGTGTGTACGCAAAGTCCACCAATCTGCCGAAGGTCCTTGGCGGCCTGGGCGTGGCTATCATCTCCACGTCTCAGGGTCTGCTGACCGACCGTCAGGCTCAGGAGAAGGGCGTAGGCGGAGAAGTTCTCGCCTACGTCTGGTAAGGGAGGATTGACACATGTCTCGTATCGGTCTAGCACCAATCGCCGTACCATCCGGCGTTGAAATCAAGGTAAACGGCCAGGAGGTCGAGGTTAAGGGTTCCAAGGGTACCCAGACCGTCGTTCTGCCAGAGCCAATCACCATCGCAGTCGAGGATTCCGTAATCACGGTTTCCCGTCCAGATGATGACCGCAAGAACCGCGCTCTGCACGGCCTGTCTCGCTCTCTCGTCAACAACGCAGTTATTGGCGTGACCGAGGGCTACACCATCAAGATGGAAATCTTCGGTGTCGGCTACCGTGTTCAGCAGAAGGGTAGCGACCTCGAGTTTTCTCTGGGTTACTCCCACCCGATCCTCATCAAGGCTCCGGAGGGCATCACCTTCGCTGTGGATGGCGCAACCAAGCTCTCCGTATCTGGTATTGACAAGCAAAAGGTCGGACAGGTCGCCGCTAACATTCGCCGCCTGCGTAAGGACGATCCTTACAAGGGCAAGGGCATTCGTTACGAAGGCGAGCAGGTCCGCCGCAAGGTCGGAAAGACGGGTAAGTAAGCAATGGCTAACACTGAAAACGCAAAGCGCACCCCAATCGGCAAGGACATCTCCTCCCGCCGTCGCGAAGCACGCGCACGCCGTCACTTCCGCATCCGTAAGACCCTGCGCGGCACCCCTGAGGCACCGCGTCTGGTCGTTCACCGCTCTTCCCGCCACATGCACGTCCAGGTCATCGACGACCTGGCTGGCCACACCTTGGTCGCAGCTTCCTCCATGGAAGCTGACGTTCGTGCGCTCGAGGGCGACAAGAAGGCAAAGGCCGCAAAGGTTGGCGCCTTGATCGCTGAGCGCGCCAAGGCTGCTGGCATCGAGGCAGTTGTCTTCGACCGTGCTGGCTACAAGTACCACGGTCGCGTTGCCGCTCTCGCAGAGGCAGCTCGTGAAGGTGGTCTGAAGTTCTAATGATCATGGCAAACGGAAACATCAACGGAAGGAACGCCTAATGTCGGACCGTGAAAAGCGTGACGGCGGACGCTCCGCCGAGAACGGTCGTAATAACGACCGCAACAATGGCGGTCGTCGCAACGATCGTCGTAATCAGCAGGACAACGAGCGCGATAAGTACATCGAGCGCGTAGTCACCATCAATCGCGTCTCCAAGACGGTTAAGGGTGGCCGCAACATGTCCTTCACCGCTCTCGTCGTCGTTGGCGATGGCCAGGGCATGGTTGGCGTTGGCTACGGCAAGGCTAAGGAAGTCCCTGCCGCAATTCAGAAGGGTGCAGAAGAGGCTCGCAAGAACTTCTTCCGTGTCCCGATGATCGCCGGCACCATCACCCACCCGGTCGAGGGTCGCGACGCAGCTGGCATCGTCATGATGAAGCCTGCCGCACCTGGTACCGGTGTTATTGCCGGTGGTGCTGCACGTCCGGTGCTCGAGTGCGCTGGTGTGCAGGACATCCTGTCGAAGTCCCTCGGCTCCGACAACGCCCTCAACGTCGTCCGCGCTACCGTGGACGGCCTCAAGCAGCTGGTTCGCCCTGAAGAGGTTGCCGCACGTCGTGGCAAGTCCCTCGAAGAGGTTGCTCCGGCCCAGATGCTGCGTAAGCGCGCAGGTCAGGAGGCATAAGCAATGGCTCTGAAGATTACTCAGGTAAAGGGCCTGGTGGGTACCAAGCCGAATCACCGCAAGAACATTGAGGCTCTCGGCCTCAAGAAGATCGGCCAGTCTGTTGTAAAGCAGGACACCCCGATCATCCGCGGCATGGTTCAGAAGGTACGCCACCTGGTCACCGTCGAAGAAGTGGCAGGGGAGTAAACCATGGCTGATATCATCAAGCTGCACGACCTGCGCCCATCCGCAGGAGCAAACAAGCCTAAGACCCGCGTCGGCCGCGGTGAGGCTTCCAAGGGTAAGACCGCTGGTCGCGGTACCAAGGGCACCAAGGCTCGTAAGCAGGTTTCCGCTGCTTTCGAGGGTGGCCAGATGCCGATCCACATGCGTCTGCCGAAGCTGAAGGGCTTCAAGAACCCGAACCACGTTGAGTACCAAGTAGTCAACGTTGCAGACCTCGCAGAGGCATTCGCAAACGGTGGCGACGTCACCGTTGCAGATCTCGTCTCCGCAGGCCTGGTTCGTAAGAACCAGCCGGTCAAGGTTCTGGGCAACGGCGACATCAACGTCAAGCTGAATGTCACCGCTGACAAGTTCTCTAAGTCCGCTGTTGAGAAGATTGAGGCTGCTGGCGGCACCGCCACCGCAACCAAGTAATCAACTGCGTTACTTAAAGCATTAAAGCGCCCGCTTTCCCGAGTGATCGGGAGGCGGGCGCTTTCCTTATTAGTTGGCTGGCAATCCTTACCTTAAATGTGGCTAAATAGCGCGTGGCTGGTAGGCTTGCATGGTCATAAGTGTTCAACCTTCCCCATGTTAGGGGACAGATGAGTTCCACCTCCGAGCGTTGTCACCTATTTTCCCTTAAATGTTGATAGCGCCGGAAGGCCAGGAGGATTTTGTAGTGTCCGCCATTTTGCAGGCTTTTAAGGACGCCGACCTGCGTAAGAAGATCATCTTCACTATCTTGATGATTATTGCTTACCGCATTGGCGCCCAGATTCCATCCCCGGGCGTTGATTACGCTTCGATCTCCGGTCGTTTGCGTTCTCTGACGGAGGAGTCCGGCAATCTGTATTCCGTGATTAACCTGTTTTCAGGTGGCGCGCTTTTGCAGTTGTCTATCTTCGCCATCGGCATCATGCCGTATATTACGGCTTCGATCATCGTCCAGCTGCTGACCGTTGTCATCCCGCATTTTGAGCAGCTGAAGAAGGAAGGCCAGTCCGGTCAGGCCAAGATGACGCAGTACACGCGTTACCTCACGCTCGCGCTGGCGTTGCTGCAGTCTTCTGGCATCGTGGCCCTGGCGGACCGCGAGCAGCTGCTGGGCCAGGGCGTACCGGTTCTGGCTGAAGACCGTAACTTCTTTACCCTTATCGTTTTGGTCATCACCATGACCGCGGGCGCCATCCTCGTTATGTGGATGGGCGAGCTCATTACTGAAAAGGGCATCGGCAACGGCATGTCCCTGATGATCTTCGCCGGCATTGCAACGCGCTTGCCAACCGACGGCGTGGGCATCATGCAGAACAACGGCGGTCTGGTCTTCGCCATGGTCGCTGCGGGTCTTGTCGTGTTGGTCGTTGGCATTACCTTTATCGAGCAGGGCCAGCGCCGCATCCCAGTGCAGTACGCAAAGCGCATGGTTGGTCGCCGCCAGTATGGTGGTTCCTCTACCTACCTGCCGCTGAAGGTCAACCAGGCCGGCGTTATCCCGGTTATCTTTGCGTCCTCGCTTATCTATATGCCGGTGCTTATCACCCAGATCGTTAACTCTGGTTCCGGTAACGTGCCGGATAACTGGTGGCAGCGTAACGTGATTGCGCACCTGCAGTCCCCGAGCTCCTGGCAGTACATCGTCTTGTACTTCGTGCTGACCATCTTCTTCTCTTACTTCTATGTCTCGGTGCAGTATGACCCTGCCGAGCAGGCAGACAACATGAAGAAGTATGGTGGTTTCATCCCGGGTATTCGTCCGGGCCGCCCAACCGCACAGTACCTCGGCTTCGTAATGAACCGTCTGCTGTTCGTAGGCTCCCTATACCTTGCGTTGATCGCTATTCTGCCGAATATCCTGCTGGATCTCGGCGTTGGCCATTCTTCCGCAAACGGCACCTCCGCTTTCGGCGGTACCGCTATTCTGATTATGGTCTCGGTTGCTCTGACTACCGTCAAGCAGATTGAGTCCCAGCTCCTACAATCCAACTACGAAGGACTTCTCAAGTAATGCGTTACGTACTCCTCGGCCCTCCCGGTGCCGGCAAAGGCACCCAAGCAGCAATCCTGAGCGAGAAGCTGTCTGTTCCGCACATCTCCACCGGTGACCTGTTCCGCGCCAACATTGGTGAGGGCACCCCGCTGGGCGTTGAGGCAAAGTCCTACATTGATGCCGGCAAGCTCGTTCCGACCGACGTCACCGCGAGCATGGTTGAAGATCGCCTTAACCAGGACGACGCTGCAAACGGCTTCCTGCTGGACGGCTTCCCACGCACCGTGGAGCAGGCTGGCATTCTGGCCGAGCTGCTCGAGAAGAAGGGCGTCAAGCTCGACGGAGTTATCAACTTCGAGGTTTCCGAGGACGTCGTCGTCGAGCGCATGCTGGCCCGTGGCCGCGCTGATGACAACGAGGAGACCATCCGCACCCGACTCGGCGTCTACCGCGACGAGACTTTCCCGCTCATCCAGCACTACGGCGATGAAATCATCAACGTCAAGGCTGAGGGCACCGTTGAGGAAATCAACGAGCGTACCCTGAAGGCTATGGGCAAGTAATACGCCATGGGATTTAGACGCCGCAGCAAAACCATTCCCGCACGCACCCCAGGTGAACTGGACGCGATGCAGGCCGCCGGAGAAATCGTCGGCAAAGCATTGCAAGCCGTGCGCGCCGCTGCGGCGTCTGGCGTATCTACGCTCGAGCTCGATGAAGTAGCCGAGCAAACAATCAGGGACTTGGGCGCTACCCCTACCTTCAAGGGATACGAGGGCTTCCCGGGTTCCATATGTGCCTCCGTCAACGATGTCATCGTGCACGGCATTCCGGGCAAAGACATCGTGTTGGCGGAAGGTGACTTGGTCTCCATCGACTGCGGCGCAACGCTCGACGGTTGGGTAGGAGACAGCGCGTGGACCTTCGGCGTGGGCAAGCTGGCCCCCGAAGCAACCGCGCTTAACGACGCCACGGCATGGGTTTTGGCTGAAGGGCTCAAGGCGATGGTCCCGGGCAACCGCTTGACGGATGTTTCGCACGCTCTTGAGCAAGCAACCTACCGCGCTGAAGATAAGTTCGGCGTTGATCTTTTCATTGTGGATGGCTACGGCGGCCACGGCATTGGCCACACCATGCACGAAGAACCTTATCTCGCGAACGAAGGAAAGCCGGGCCGCGGTCCGCTCATTCAAGAAGGTTCCGTTCTCGCGATTGAGCCGATGCTTACCCTGGGTACGGAAGATAACGCCGTGCTTGACGACGATTGGACTGTGGTCACCCTTGACGGCAGCCTCGCCGCTCACTGGGAACACACCGTAGCCGCGACCGCTAACGGCCCGCGAATCCTTACTCGTCGCTATTAGCTGAAAATCACGGGGGAGGACTGGGGTCGCGTCGAGTATGCGGATTCCACGTGAGGGTCTATACTCGTTGCCATGTCTAAACTTCGCCCCCGCAACGTGTCCTCTAAGGCACGTCGTGCCCTAGTTGCCCCTATGACCGCCGGCGTCATGACCGTCTCCGTCTTGGCAGGCGCCCCAGCTGCTTCCGCACAGACCGTTCCTTCCATCGAGTCCATGAGCTCCGATGCGCAGGCACAGATTGATGCCCTGACCGCGGACGCCCGCGCACAGATCGATAACTTCGTCGGTCAGTCCCGCGAGCAGGCTTGGAACACGCGTAATCAGATTCTCGATCAGGTCAAGGTTTTAAACCCTGCTGCGGCAGATGCTATTCAGCCGGCTGTTGACGCTGCAGTCAACGCTATCTTCCCAGGCCTGATTGACCAAAAGAACGCGGAAGCACGTGCGGCACGTGAGGCGCAGGAGCGTGCGCACGCAGAGCAGGTTGCACGCGAACATGCTGCGGCTGAGGCGGCTGCACGTGAGGCCGAAGCACAGCGCAAGCGCAACGAGTTTGACCGCGGCCCTTGCCCGGCGGATGCACGCGTCTGCGTTGACCTGAACGGCAAGCGCACCTGGCTGCAGGACAACGGCAACGTTTCTTACGTAGCATCTGCGATGTCTGCTGGCATGGCAGGTCAGGAAACCCCGCGCGGCACTTTCTACATCAACCGCAAGATCAAAGACGAGATCTCCCGCGAGTTCGGTAACGCGCCGATGCCTTATTCCATGTACTTCACCAACTCCGGCCACGCCTTCCACGAGGGTTCCCCGGCTTACGAGTCCAACGGCTGCATCCACCTGTCGCATCAGGATGCTGTTCGCTTCTGGAACGATGTGCCAGTCGGCTCCAAGGTTTTCATCTACTAAGCATCCAAAGCGCAGACGCTTTTAATCTCTTTCAAAGAGAATTCTCCCCGTGGAAGATAATTCCCCGGGGAGAATTTTTGCTTTATTGCCGCTTTGGCGCGTGTCTCTAAGAGTGCGCAGGTAGAGGAGTTTGTTTATTGCTCGCACGCAGCGTATGCTAAAGCGCTGGTGTATGTTTGCGGTCTTATTTACCGCGACGTCGCCAAGCAGTAGACACCAAACATGCAGGTGACACTCACTTGAAGTCACCTAGAAAAGTAGAGGTTATGGCTAAGGAAGGCGCAATCGAGGTCGAGGGTCGTATTATCGAGCCTTTGCCAAACGCAATGTTCCGCGTCGAGCTCGACAACGGACACAAAGTTCTTGCACACATTTCTGGCAAGATGCGTCAGCACTACATTCGCATCCTCCCAGAGGATCGCGT
Source organism: Corynebacterium sp. HMSC06G04 (assembly GCF_001807365.1). Classification (NCBI taxonomy): domain Bacteria; kingdom Bacillati; phylum Actinomycetota; class Actinomycetes; order Mycobacteriales; family Corynebacteriaceae; genus Corynebacterium; species Corynebacterium sp. HMSC06G04. The sequence continues at coordinate 143,065 of NZ_KV788616.1, forward strand.
GGTTGTAGAGCTGTCCCCTTATGACCTAACCCGCGGACGCATCGTCTACCGCTACAAGTAAACACTGTAAGCCTCCTTACCCTCTGACATAGCGGCGCTATGTCTAGCCCACCTCAGGCTGCGATGGCCTGAGCCCGCACTGGTAAGTAGCCCACAGATCCGGCATCGGCCCGGGCGAAGTGCTGCATGGAGCGGGGCGGATAGGGAGAAAACCATCGTAACAACCCGAAAGGACACGCCACATGGCACGTCTAGCTGGTGTTGACCTTCCACGCAACAAGCGTATGGAGGTCGCTCTCACCTACATCTACGGCATCGGTCCAACCCGTGCCAAGGAATTGCTGGAAAAGACTGGCATTTCTCCTGACCTGCGCACCGACAACCTCGACGATGATCAGCTGTCGGCGCTGCGTGACGTAATCGAAGCTACCTGGAAGGTCGAGGGTGACCTCCGCCGCCAGGTTCAGGCTGACATCCGTCGCAAGATTGAAATTGGTTGCTACCAGGGCATTCGCCACCGTCGTGGCCTGCCGGTTCGTGGTCAGCGCACCAAGACCAACGCTCGTACCCGCAAGGGCCCGAAGAAGACGATCGCAGGAAAGAAGAAGTAATTCATGCCTCCAAAGACTCGCTCCGGCGCGCGTCGTACTGGCCGTCGCGTCGTAAAGAAGAATGTGGCCGCAGGCCACGCTTACATCAAGTCCACCTTCAACAACACCATCGTGTCTATCACTGACCCGTCCGGTGCTGTTATCTCTTGGGCATCCTCCGGCCACGTTGGCTTCAAGGGTTCCCGTAAGTCCACTCCGTTCGCTGCACAAATGGCTGCTGAGAACGCTGCTCGTAAGGCAATGGAGCACGGCATGAAGAAGGTCGACGTATTTGTTAAGGGTCCGGGCTCCGGCCGCGAGACCGCCATCCGTTCCCTGCAGGCTGCAGGCCTCGAGGTTTCCTCGATCACGGATGCAACCCCACAGCCGCACAACGGCTGCCGTCCAACCAAGCGCCGCAAGGTTTAAGGGAAAGGAAGAGGTAAGAAAATGGCTCGTTACACTGGCCCCGCTACCCGCGTATCCCGCCGTCTGCGCGTCGACTTGGTCGGCGGCGACATGGCATTCGAGCGCCGCCCGTACCCACCGGGACAAGCTGGCCGCAACCGCATCAAGGAATCCGAGTACTTGCTGCAGCTGCAGGAGAAGCAGAAGGCTAAGTACACCTACGGTGTTCTTGAGCGTCAGTTCCGTCGTTACTACGCCGAGGCTAACCGCCGCCCGGGCAAGACCGGTGACAACCTGGTCGTTCTGCTCGAGTCCCGCCTCGACAACGTCGTCTACCGCGCTGGCCTGGCAAACACCCGTCGCCAGGCTCGCCAGCTTGTCTCCCACGGTCACTTCACCGTGAACGGCAAGAAGATCAACGTTCCTTCCTTCCAGGTTTCGCAGTACGACATCATCGATGTTCGTGAGCGTTCCCAGAAGATGGAATGGTTCGAAGACGCTCAGGACCGCCTGGTCGATGCCAACGTACCGGCATGGCTGCAGGTTGTTCCTGAGACCCTGCGCATCCTCGTGCACCAGCTGCCCGAGCGCGCTCAGATCGACGTTCCGCTGCAGGAGCAGCTCATCGTCGAGCTTTACTCGAAGTAAACTTAGTAACCGAGTGCCCCGTTTGTGGCATTCGGAGAAGAGTGAATCTTCGAAACCTCAATCTTTACCCCTTCTACCGACGTCAAATAGCGGGCGTCGACAAGGAGATATTCAATGCTCATTTCCCAGCGTCCTCAGCTCACCGAGGAATTCATCGAGCCGTCTCGTTCCAAGTTCGTCATCGAACCGCTCGAGCCGGGCTTTGGTTACACCCTCGGTAACTCCCTTCGTCGTACCCTGCTGTCCTCCATCCCGGGTGCAGCAGTAACTTCCATCAAGATCGATGGTGTTCTCCACGAGTTCACCACCATCAACGGTGTGAAGGAAGACGTCTCTGAGATCATCCTCAACATCAAGGGCTTGGTTCTGTCCTCCGACTCTGACGAGCCGGTTGTTATGTACCTGAGCAAGGAAGGCCCAGGTGTTGTTACCGCGGGCGATATCCAGCCGCCGGCTGGCGTGGAGATCCACAACCCGGATCTGCACATCGCATCCCTGAACGACACCGCCAAGCTGGACATGGAGCTCGTCGTCGAGCGTGGCCGCGGCTACGTTCCAGCAGCACCGACCTCTGGTGAAATCGGACGCATTCCGGTTGACCAGATTTACTCCCCGGTTCTGCAGGTCTCTTACAAGGTCGAGGCAACTCGTGTTGAGCAGCGCACCGACTTTGACAAGCTGATCATCGACGTCGAAACCAAGAACTCGATTTCTGCCCGCGACGCCCTGGCTTCCGCCGGCGGCACCCTGGTCGAACTCTTCGGCCTGGCTCGCGAGCTGAACAATGCTGCTGAGGGCATCGAGATTGGCCCGTCCCCGCAGGAGACGGAGTACATCGCGGCCTACAGCATGCCTATCGAGGACCTGAACTTCTCCGTTCGTTCCTACAACTGCCTGAAGCGTCAGGAGATCCACACCGTTGGTGAGCTCGCAGAGTGCACCGAGTCGGACCTGCTGGATATCCGCAACTTCGGCCAGAAGTCGATTAACGAGGTAAAGATCAAGCTGGCTAACCTGGGCCTGGCTCTCAAGGACACCCCTGAGGACTTCGACCCAACCCAGCTTGAGGGTTACGACGCAGAAACCGGTGACTTCAAGGATCCGTCTGCGGACGATTCCGAGTAAAGCACCACACTGACCTGCGGCCCGAGCTTATGCTCGCCGCGCGCTCACTTTATCCGCACACGAGGAGTACATAATGCCAACCCCTAAGAAGGGTGCCCGTCTCGGCGGCTCCGCTACCCAGCAGGCTCACCTGCTGAGCAACCTGGCTGCTAGCCTGTTCGAGCACGGCGCAATCAAGACCACCGATGCTAAGGCGAAGATGCTTCGTCCTTACGCTGAGAAGATCATCACCAAGGCTAAGTCCGGCACCCTTGCTGACCGCCGCGCAGTGCTGAAGCTCATCCCGCACAAGGATGTTGTTGCGCACCTGTTCGACGAGCTGGGCCCGAAGTTCGAAGGCCGTGAGGGCGGCTACACCCGCACCATCAAGCTGGAGAACCGTACCGGCGACAACGCCCCGATGTCCCAGATCTCCCTCGTTCTCGAGGAGACGGTGACCTCCGAGGCAACCCGCGCTACCCGCGCAGCTGCTTCCAAGCAGGCTGAAGAGGCTAAGGTCGAGGAGACCAAGGCTGAAGAGGCTGAGGAAGCAAAGGCAGAGGCAACCGAGGCAGAGGTCGAGGAGACCGCTGCTGAGGAGTCCGAGGAGAAGTAAACTTCTCTCGCCTTAACTAGGCCGCAGTACCACCTTAGGTGGGGCTGCGGCCTTTTGTTATGCTTTCTGGGCTATATGACCCCGACCTGAACGTATACTCTATGACCCCGCTGTTTACTGTGCTGTACGTAATCGGCATCGTCTCCGAGGCGATGACCGCTGCGCTGTCCGCTGGCCGGCAAAAGATGGATCTGTTTGGCGTCATCATGTTGGGCGCTGTCACCGCATTGGGCGGCGGCACGATCCGCGACATGGTGCTGGGCGCCTACCCGTTGACGTGGGTGGCGGAACCGCGGTTCCTCTTGGCCGTGGTGGCCGCCGCCGTCGCCACGGTTTACATGTCCTTCCTCATGCACTATTTCCGGCATGTATTCTTGGCTCTCGACGCCCTAGGTCTTGCGGTATTCAGCGTCCTTGGCGCTCAGAAGGCCTTGGAACATGGCCATGGGTTGGTTATCGCTGCCGTGGCTGCGGTGCTGACCGGTGTCTTTGGCGGTATTTTGCGTGACTTGTTGTCCGACCGTATCCCGCTGGTCTTGTCCGCGGAGCTGTACGCCTCCATTTCTGTTCTTGCAGCCTTTTCTTATGCGGGATTGATGGAGCTGGGGCTCAGCGCCGAGGTCGCTGGCGTCGTGACGGTATGCCTGGCGCTGGCGCTGCGCGTGGCCGCGATTTACTTCGGATGGTCGCTGCCGGTGTTTGAATACCGGGGAGCCGAACAACCCATGGACCCGCGCCTGCGCTTGTCTGCCCGCATTGTTCGGGATGGCGCCCGCAAGGCCAAGCGCAAAGCCGGCCAGGCCAAGGAGAATCTAAAGCACCCCAAGCGGGCTGGCTATGCCGCTTTGAGCAAGCTCGGCGTGAGCAAGAGCGCGAAGGGCCAGCGCGCGTCCCAGGATTGGGAACTCAATCGCGAGTGGAATGCCAACGACTAGGTAGGATCAGCATCCATGACTAACGTTCGCCTTCGCCTAGACCTGGCCTACGACGGCACGGATTTTCATGGCTGGGCCCGCCAGAAGGGCGAGCTGCGTACGGTGCAGCAGGTTCTCGAAGACAATCTTTCGATGATCCTGCGCCATGAGGTCGAACTGACCGTGGCAGGGCGCACGGATGCCGGTGTGCATGCGGCAGGCCAGGTCGCGCACTTCGACATTCCAGCTAGTGCACTCGAGCAGCGATCGATTGATGGGGACCCGGTAAAGCTCGTGCGTCGCCTAGCGAAGCTCCTTCCGGAAGACGTTCGCGTACATGACTGCCAGCAAGCACCAGAGGGCTTTGACGCGCGCTTTTCGGCCCTTGAGCGCCACTACGTTTACCGCATCACGACGCATCCGCGCGGGGCATTGCCGACGCGCGCCCGCGACACTGCGGTCTGGCCGAAGGCGGTGGACATCGAGGCAATGCAGCAAGCCGCGGAGCAGTTAGTTGGCTTGCATGACTTCGCCGCCTTTTGTAAGGCAAAGCCGCATGCCACGACAATTCGCGACCTTTTGTCTTTTGAGTGGGTCGATGTATCTACCCCGAGCGAGCCGCAGCTTTATGAAGCCCGCGTGGGCGCCGACGCCTTTTGCTGGTCGATGGTTCGCTCACTCGTGGGTTGCTGCTTGCGGGTAGGCGAGGGCTCCCGGGGAATCGACTTTGCTGCGGAGATGCTCGCTTTGAACTCCCGTTCTTCCCACATTCCGCTAGCGCCGGCAAAGGGGCTGAGCCTGATCCAGGTGGACTATCCGGCAGATGCTGATTTGGCGGCGCGCGCTGCGCAGACCCGTGACCGTCGCACTGCGGATGAGCTTTCGCTGGGTTAAGCTAACGCGTGGAATGACAAAACTAGGGCAGTAGGGGTGCTGCCTTGTTTGAGGGGGGAAATTCTGCATGTCACGTCCAATGCCGACGACGAAAGCACAGGTATCCGGGCATAAATTTTTGCAGCGCCGCGTGGAGCATGGCCTGGTACTTGGCGATATTCGCATGATTCATGATCCTTTAGCGAGCCGGCGCCGCGCCCTCATCTTTGGGATCATCGCAGTGTCGTTTCTGGCTATTGGTTCGGGAATGCTCGCGTGGCTCCAGCCCAATCCCAATCCGGGCGATGCACCCATCGTGCGCTCGCAGGAAGGCCAGCTTTTCGTTCTGGTTAATGAGTCCTATCATCCGGTGAGCAATTTGGCCTCCGCGCGCCTTATCGCGGGAGAGCCGGCGGCGCCCCAGGCCATGGGCAATGAGTTCTTGAGCAATGCGCGGCTTGGCACTCCGCTAGGAATTGCCGATGCCCCAGATTACTTGGCCGATCCTGCAACCCCGGCACAAGGCTGGGCGGCCTGTTATGCGGCCGCAGCTGACGAGGACAAAGAGAATCCCACCACGATTGATGGGGAAGGCAGCCGGCCCGGGGAGACTGTGGTACTGGCCAACGCCAAGGTTGAGCACCTCCGCAGTGCGGAGGCGGCGTTGGTTTCCACAGGTGGCAAGGAATGGCTATTGACTTCGGCAGGGCGCGTAGAGCTGCCTTCTGCTGCCTCGACGCAGGGCCGCGTGCTACGCCGCGGCATTGGCGTGCGCGATGATTCCTATGTGTGGCAGATCCCGGAGGATCTGCTGAATGCCTACGCGGAGCTTCCGCCGCTGCGCTTTCCTGAGCAAACCCCGCAGATTTTAGACACCGGCGATGATCTGTGGGTGCGCGTAGGCGCAGGCGATGAGCAGAGCGTGGCCTCGATTACTCCTACGCAGGCAGAGATGCTGGCAGGCATGGGCGCCTCGCGCGAATCGGTCGATGGCGCCGAAGTCGCCGCGCTTTCCGACGCCGCGTTACCCTTCAACCTGCCCGCCAATTCATATGATTTCCTGTCTCCAGGTCGTGGTTGGCTCTGCGCGGATGAGCTGGGCGCAACGGTCTTGAGCCCCGCGGTTGAGGCAACTGTCTCTATTGCCGGCAAGGCCACTGCTGATCGGTTCGCTGGCTTGGAAGCCGGCGGGGTAGGAGTAGACAGCGGTCACGGTTTCCATGTGGTTTCGGCGACGGGTATCAGGCACTCTGTGGCACAAGGTGCACTGGTCGAAGCGCTGGGCACGACCACGCAGGCAAAAGTCCCGTGGGAAATCTTGCGGTTGCTGCCGGAGGGCTCTCCTCTAGACCGCGAAAGCGCCTTGGCGAGCCAGGGCAGCGATGAGGGAACCGAGTAGAGCGCCGGCTTTTAATTCCTAGTGCTGCTTGGCGCGCCGTAGCGTTGCGGCGATCACGCCAGCAAGGCCGAGCAGGCCAAGCAAAGTCATAAGCCGGGTTGGTGCCTGGCTGCGATGCACGGCAGCTGGATAGACGGTGACTGTCTTTTCTTCGTCTTCTGCCTCAGCGTTTTTGTCATTGTCTTGTGCCCGGTGAAAGGTAAGGGCTTGCAGCGGATCGATGAAGCCGTGGCCTGGCTCGGCGGCGGCATAGATACGCTCGCGCAGCTGTGCCGCTGAATCGTGCGGATAGCGTTGGGCGAGTAGCGCCACGGTTCCCGTGACCACTGGCGCTGCAAAAGAAGTACCGTGGAACTCAGCAGCCTGCTTGCCGTCGGTGGTTTTGGCTTTTGCCCATTGATTACCCGGTGCTAGGGCGAGCGGGACGTGGCCTTCGGCGCTTAGCTCTGGCGCTCCATTGCGGGCAGGAATGGAATAGTCCGCGACCTCGTGCGCGGTAGAAAGCGCGCCCACTGCGAGAACGGTATCCGCTTGTGCTGGATAGACGGTGTCTTCCTTGGTGCATCCATCGGAAGAAGCATTGCCCGATGCCGCAACTATGACCGTTCCTTCGTGCTCTGCGCGTTGGAGCGCGGCGTTGAGATCGTGGGTGTCGACGCGGTCGGCGGCGTCGCTTGGAACGCAGGAAACCACCGAGATGTTAATGACCTTGGCCTGTTCATCCAAGGCGCGGTTTAATGCGGCGGCCAAAGTCTCCAGCGTGCCGGAGGTACTTTCTGAGTCAGCAGCGCGGTGCCGATAGTGCGCGCTGGTTTGCCGGATGGATAAAATCTCGGCCCGCGGCGCAATGCCGATGTCATAGCCTGCGATGACGCCTGCAACCGCGGTGCCATGTACATCGCAGTCCCGCAAAGGATCTGGTTCTTCGGGCGTGACAAAGTCATCCACGCCGCGCAAAGCGCGCAGCTGCGGGTGTGGGCTGACACCAGTATCGATGACGGCAACTTTGATTCCCTCGCCAGTGGCAAAGGAATGCAACCGCGCCCGATACGCGCTTTGCTCCGCTGAGGTATGCGGTGACTGCGCTGCCGCAATCGGCTGTGCACAGGCGACGTCGGGTTCACGCGCCGACGCTAGGGTCGGCGCGGTAAATGCAGAAATTGCTGCTGCCGAGGGAAATCCCGCTAGCAGTAATGCGGCGAGCCTTTTCTGGACGACTTTTGAGTTCACCATGTTGGGCCTATCCCAGTCCGCGGATGAGGAAGAACAGGCCTGCCACATGCGCGGCGAGCGGCAAGCACGCGGCCACCGCGATGGTTTCGGCGCGTTCGTACCAGGCAATCGTGGTGGGCTCAGCCGCTGCAATCTTGTGCGACCACAGCGGGGTAGAGGCCATCGCCGCCACAATGATGAACCCAAGCACGCTCATCACCCACAGGCTCCACGGAGCTGGATGAGCAAGCTCTTGCCAACCCCGTCCCACAAGCACCACAGCGGCGGTACCGGCCGCCAGCGCACACGTGGAAAGCGCCCAACTGGAGACCACCCGGGCGTGCCGCACGGAATGCAATACCGTGGCACCGGCTAAGGCCAGGCATAAAAGCTGTGCGAATAATGCGGCTACGGCGTCCGAACGGCTCAACGGCATTCCTGCTACAACCATGAGGCTGGGAATGCCGGCGATGGCTGCGCCGATGCAGATGCCCTCATATGCAAGCCCGGCGCGCTGTGCCCGCGCATCGACGTCGCTTTGTACCGAGTCGGAGACGTTGAGGCTTTGCCCAGCGGTGGGAAGTTGCGGGACCTTGAGCCCGGCTAGGTGAGTAGACAGTGAGGCGGCGTTCGCCAAGACAAAGACCATGGCCAGCAACAAACAGGCAGCACCGGCAGCAGGTACAACCTCGGGGGCTGTGGGACCAGCGAGTCCGGCGGACTGCGCGCCGGGTAGATAGCTGCCGGCCGCGCCAACTGCGAAAAGTATCGCGGCGGAGATGGTCAACATGGCCAGTCGGGTTCCGCCGAGTCGCGCCATATGGCAGGCACATAAAGCAAGAAGTGCGCCGGCGCAGGCGGCCCATATTCCCCACGGCATTTCATCTTGCGCGGGCGCAACAAACAGCCAGCCCGCTGCGCTAGCAGCAAGGATGAAAAGGCTCGTTATAAGCGTCGAACGCGTCCATAGCGCGAGGGCGAATGCGCCAAGGGCACACGCCGCTGCCGCCGCTGCGAGACCCGCGAGCGCCGCGATGATGCAGCTGGCGCCGAGCAAACCACAACTTGCCCACAGCGTGGCAGTGCGCGCGGGTTTAGCATCGGCGGCATCGTGTGCAAGTGCTTCTGCCGCATCGCGCACGATGGGCGCAGGCTTGTCAGTGACTTGCTCGATGAGAAGCAGACTGCCATCGTGCAGTGGCGTGCGCTCCAGAGCCGTGCTGAGCGCAATGGTCTTTCCACCAGCGGTGCTGGCTTGGAGCGGGACGGTGAAAATAGGGGCGTCGGCAAGCAGCAAAAGCTCGCCCAATGCCTCCCCGATACTGACGTTTAAGGGCAAACAAACGTCAGCCTCTTTGCGGAATTCACCGATGTTGAAACGAACCGTAAGCCGCACAGATTGTGTGGGCGCAATGCTTGGCGCATGTTTCATGTGCAAAAATCCTCCCCCGAGAATCCTGAAGGCGCCAAAATCATTGGCTTTTGCCTTCTCCCCCTTGCCTATAGGCACACATTGTGGCTTACTAGTGGCAACGTGTCCACCGCAGTCAGCATTTTGGTGTCTGCGTGTTTAGCCACGAAGGTAGCTGGGGGTGCTGCCTCGTGGTTTAGATAAGCAGGAAAAGCGGGTGGGCGCGGCACAAAAATCGGAGGGATTTTTTGGGGGGAATTATGTCCATTCTTGGGCTTTCGCGCGAGAAAATTGTCGAACCTTTAGACAGCGCACTTCGCGAGCCGGCTCCGCCGCTTCCGCAGGCAGGCATTGATGCAGAGCCAGTTCCGGAGGCCGTACGCCCGCAGCCTGTGCCGCTGATTAGGCTGCTCATGCCGATTGTCATGGTGGCTGCGATGCTGGGCATGGTCGCGCTCATGGTGTTGGGAGCAGGGCCTAGCCGCCGCATTAGCCCGATGAGCTTGATGTTCCCGCTCATGATGCTGGCCTCTGTGTTCATGATGATAAATCCGCAGGGTGGCTCCCAGGATCCGGATGAGACGCGGCGGACTTACTTGCGGCATTTGAAAGCGCTGCGGGAGAAGGTTCTTGAGGTCTCTGCCGCGCAGCGCGCGCATGAGGAACATCGCAACCCGGCGCCGGCTCAGGTCGCGGCGTTGGTGGGAAGCTACCGGATGTGGGAGCGAAATGCCGATGCCCCGGATGCATTGGAGGTGCGGGTGGGAACTGGCCCGATGTCGCTGTGTGTGCCTATCAACGTGCCGGACTCAGGAGCTACGGAAGACCTTGACCCAGTCTGTGCGGTCAGCGTGCGCCATACGGTCAATGCTTTGCGCACCTTGGCGCAGATGCCGGTGGTCATACAGATTCAGGCTTTCAATTACCTGGGGCTTAGCGGGGAAAATGCCGCTGGGGTAGCGCGCGCTATGGTGGCGCATTTGGCAGTGGCGCATGGCCCGGAAACGCTGGGAATTGAGGTTTATCCGCAGGCCGGTGGGCAGTGGGAATGGGTGAAGTGGTTGCCCCATGCACGCGCGCCGAAAAAGGCGCGCTTTCGTATCGTGCTTGTCGACGCCACCGCAATCCCACCGCATGAGGACCTTTGGGCAGAAGAGGAAATAACGGCCTATATCTGTGTAGGAGTGCAACGCTTTACGCCGCTTGGTCAAAGGGCCGAAGAAGACGGCATCTTCTTGGTGGCCGATGAAAAGCTACAGGTAGTAACCGCCGCCGGGGAGGAAGTTCTCGGTGTGCCGGACATGGTTTCGGCACCCGATGCTTTATTGCTTGCCCGAAACTTAGCGCGCTTTCGCAGGCCAGATTCTTATCGCGGGATTAGGACTCGCAAGCACAAAAATGACCTTCTGGATCTGGTCGGGGTGCGTGATGTGGATGAGCTTGCTGCCAGCGGGATGTGGCATGGCCGCGCCGGGGAGCAGCGGCTGAAAGTGCCGATTGGTTTGGACGAGGCTGGGCAGCCGGTCTTTCTCGATTTGAAAGAATCCGCCCAGGGCGGAATGGGCCCACACGGGCTATGTATCGGCGCCACCGGCAGCGGAAAGAGCGAGCTCCTTCGAACACTCGTGACGTCTTTGGCGGCCACACATACACCGGCCGAGTTGAACCTGGTGCTCGTGGATTTCAAGGGTGGCGCCACCTTTTTGGGCTGTGATTCGCTACCGCACACCTCGGCGGTGATTACCAACCTGGAGGATGAATCCACGCTGGTAGAGCGCATGCACGATGCTATCTCCGGCGAGATGAATCGCCGCCAGGAGCTGCTGCGTGCGGCGGGTAACTTCGCCAACGTCGATGCCTTCAATGCTTCGGCGTCTGCGGTTGGACAATTCGGTCCGTTGCCGGCGCTAGTCATCGTGGTCGACGAGTTCTCGGAGTTATTGGGGCAGCATCCTGATTTCGCGGAGCTTTTCGTCGCGGTGGGCAGGTTGGGTAGGTCTTTGCATGTGCACCTGCTTTTGGCATCGCAGCGCCTGGAAGAAGGACGATTGCGCGGGTTGGATTCGCACCTTTCTTATCGCATTGGTTTGAAAACTTTCTCCGCAGCCGAATCCCGTCAGGTACTTGGTGTCACGGATGCTTATCATCTGCCAGCCCAGCCGGGCGCGGGCTATCTCAAGACGGATGCCGATGCCCCAGTGAGCTTCCAAGCCACGTATGTATCGGGGCCGGTTGAACGCCAAATTCCCGTGGCTGCCGATTCCTCCGGGGAAGGCGAGGCAGCTGCGCATGTCGCGCGCGGGCGAGTCAGCTTTTTCAATGGCTGGCCTGAAAATACGGATGCGGATGCAAAGCCTGCACAACCTGATACGCAGACGGTGGTGGACGATACGCAAACGCTTCTCGACGCTGTGGTCTCCGCCGCCGCCAGCGAGGCACAACGCCGTCAGCAGAAAGCACATCGCATCTGGTTGCCGCCGCTGCCTGATGTAGTGGAGCTTTCCAAGGTGGTGGGCAATACCCGCGAGCAATTGGCAGAACAAGCAGGACCGCCGAACCTGGAAGCGGCGCTCGGCATCATCGATAGGCCATATCACCAGCGCCAGGATCGCCTCCTCGTAAACCTCGCAGAAAAAGGCGGCCATCTAGCCATTTGCGGCGGGCCGCAATCGGGTAAATCCATGGCGTTGCGCAGTCTAGTGAGCACCTTGGCGGTGCTGAACCTGCCTACGCAGGTGCGTTTCTACGTCATCGATTTAGGAGGCGGGGACTTGGCTCCGTTGGAGCGTCTCCCGCATGTCGCCGGTGTGGCTGGACGTGCAGAACCCGAAAAGGTCCGCCGCATCGTGGATGAAGTAGCAGGGCATATTCGGTGTCCAAGTGAGACCCATACTTTTCTGGTCATCGACGGCTGGCACCACATTGGTACGGCTGGTGCGGAATACGAGGATTTATCTGAAGCTATTACCGGCATCGTTGCCGATGGTGCCTCAGCCAATATCCATGTGGCGGTAAGCACGAACCGTTGGACCAGCCTGCGGCCAAACGTGCGTGACCTTATTTCTCAACGATTGGAGCTGCGCCTCGGCGAGGCGATGGACTCGCTCATCGACCGAAAAGCCCAACAAAAACTGCCGAGCGCACCGGGTCGGGGCCTTACTGGGGAAGGCGAGAACATGCTCATTGCGGTAACTGCCAATCAGGACATCGCTCACGTCGGGCGCCTGCATGCGGACTCACTTCCAGCCCCGGCTCTGAAGATGCTGCCGGATAGGCTTGATGAGGTACCCGCTCAAGATGCAGAAGCTGGTATCCCATGGGGAATTGGTGGACCGGATCTCGAGCCGCTCTATTGGAACCCAGACACGACTGCGCATGTTGTCTGCGTGGGCTCTCAAGGCTCCGGAAAATCTACCTTCCTGCGCACCCTGGTTCGTGGAATCGAGGCATTCCCGCGTGAGGAAGCCCGCTTGGTTGTTTTGGACCAGCGCCGCGCCCACCTGGGGGAGTTCAACCCTGAGATGGTCGCGGCCTACGCGGCAAACACCGCCGCCTGCCAACAAGTCATCAGCGATACCGTACGCACCCTGGAAGCCCGAATGCCCGGCGCGGAAGTGACCCCGTCCGAGTTGGCGGCCCGCTCGTGGTGGGAGGGGCCGGAGCTCTATCTAGTCATTGAGGACCTTGATCTCATAAGCGAGATCACTTTGGCGCCGCTCCTTGAGCTGCTTCCGCATGCCCGGGACATTGGCCTCCACCTCATCATCAGCCGCAAGTCTGGCGGAATCTCGCGCGCCTTGTTCAGCCAATTCCTCTCTGCAGTACGTGACCTGCAGCCGGCGGTATTCCTTCTCGATTCCGATCGCGAGGAGGGCACCATCTTCGGACTTAAGCCAGCGGTCCAACCAGCTGGCCGGGGCCAATGGTCCGTCCGCGGGGCGCTTATCGGCATTGCCCAATCTCTCTACACCGAACCAAACCAGGAGAATGACTCATGAATTCCATCCTGACCGGCGACAATCCCGCTACTGGTTGGACAGAAACCGAAACTCTCGTCGTTACCATTTTGGATGCTGCCACCATCTTTGAAGGCCCTGAAACCGTCTACCGTTATGATCTGCCAGGCACGGGCATCGTCGAAGGCTGGGCGTTAAACGCCGTCGTGGAACAATGCACGAAAATCTGCGGCCCGCAATGGCCGCAGGTTAACGCCGAGGTGATCGTTGATATTTCCGGTACCGCCGTATCTTTCGAAGCGGCAGAAATTCTGCGTCGCCAGCTCGCTGTAACCGGAGTATCCGTAGCTCCCAGTGAGGAAGAAGACTTTGTGAGGCCTGCTTCGCAACCCAGCCCGCTAGAGAGTGGGCCACTAGAAAATGAAGCGGTAGAAAACGCTGAATTTTCAGCCGGACAACCGGCACAAATGTTGCGAACAAATAACGGCGAAGAATCCGGTGATAACACCAGCCTTAAGCCGGAAAAACTACGCGTTAAAAAGGACGGCATTGCGAGCAAGGCGGCGCTGCCGGGCTGGTTCGATCCCTTCTACGCCTCCATCGCGGCAATCGTGCTCATTGTCGCTGTTCTTTCATGGTGGGCAGTGGGGCGAAGTACCGAGACTGCGCCAGCGGCGGAGGCGGTGCCTTCGGAAGAGGAGGCATCGCCAAGCGCTCCTGCAAAAGAAAGCATCAGCGCTAACACGGAAGATGGGGCACAGCCGGAACTCGCGCCGGGCCAAAAAGAACTCGATGTTGAGGGCATGCACGTGGTCTTGCCCCTTGGATTTCAAACGGAGATCAAGGACGGGGTCGTTACGGCAACTGGTGAAGACCCCAACCTGCGAATTCTGCTTGCAGCCGATCCCCTCTATGCAGTGCCAGCCGACATGCTCTTGAAGGAACTCCATGCCGAAATCGAGGCCGATCCCGCCCTGGGCGAGGCGCACGAAGAAGCAGGTCGGCTTTCTTACAAAGAAGACCCCGGAGACGGTTCCAAGATCGCGTGGATGACGTGGGCTGACAAGGACCACCAGCTCTCCGTGGGTTGTCATACAAGGTACGAGGCCAACGTGGTGCAAAAGGCTGCCTGCCGCATGGCCGTGGAATCGCTGGTGAAAAAGATCTAAAAAGTTTGGCGCTGTGGGAACCGCTTGCGGAAAAGGACAGTCCAATAAAGATGAGAAAGCCGCACTCGGCTTTTTCGGGGGAAATACACACCACTTGAGCCCAAAGGGAGGGGCAAGAAATGACTCAGCTGTTCAAGACTGAAGCCGATGTAATGGTGGCCACCGCTGGCCGCGTGGACACCACCAACGATGAAGTGCAGGGGGAACTGACTCGTCTCCAGGGCGTAGTGGATTCTGTACGAGCTAACTGGGACGGCCGTGCGCAGGTCTCCTTCGACAACCTGATGCAGCGCTACAACACCTCGGCGCAGCAGCTGCGCGAGGCACTGACCTCGATTTCTGACAATATCCGTGACAACGCACGTCACTTCGATGACGTCGAGGCCACCAACGCGCAGGCATTCAGCAACGTCGGCGGCGCGGGCCTCGCGCTTTAAACACACATCATTGGTAAATACTGGAAAAGAAGAAAAGGAAGAAAGCATGTCTGCCATCAAGTACGAATTTGGTGCCATCGCCGGCGCTGCCGCTGATATCAACTCCACCTCCGGCCGCATCAACGGTCTGCTCGGTGACCTGAAATCCACCCTGCAGCCGATGGTTGCTACGTGGGAAGGCGAGTCGGCTGCTGCATATAACGAAGCACAGGCTAAGTGGGATAAGGCAGCGGCGGAGCTCAACACCGTGCTGGCCACCATCTCGAAGACTGTCTCGCAGGGCAACGACGCAATGAGCGACGTCAACCGCCGCGCAGCTGCAAGCTGGGGGTAAAAAGTTTTCACGCGGACAAGCGCGCAGCCGGGCCCAGAATTTCACCGTTAGAGCAGGGTTTTCAGAAGGCGAACGCAACCAGCTGCGTGTTGTAAAAAAGCTCCTTGCACTACTTTTGGCAACAGCCTTTAGTGGGGCAGGGGACTTTTGGCGTTTTAGCGGCGTTTTGGGTTTTAAGCTGCGCCCGAGTAGGGTTATAGCCCTATGTGTTCGCGCTGTTTATAGCGCGCGTTTTCTGCAGGTCCCCACCGGCCGCTGTAGCAAAGCGTTTGGACATTCATAGCGTTGGCCGGCAGTCCTCAGACAGACTTTCAAGGAGTCATTTTGTCTACTTTCCACCCGAAGAGCGGTGACATCACCCGCAAGTGGTACGTCATCGACGCTACCGATGTGGTCCTGGGCAAGCTTGCTTCCACCGTTGCAGACATGCTGCGCGGTAAGCACAAGCCACAGTTCGCACCGAACGTTGATTGCGGCGACCACATCATCATCCTGAACGCGGACAAGATCCACGTTTCCTCCAACAAGCGCGAGCGCGAGATGCGCTACCGTCACTCCGGTTACCCGGGCGGCCTGAAGTCCATGACTCTTGGTCAGTCCCTGGACACCAACCCGGTTCGCGTTATCGAAGAAGCTGTTAAGGGCATGATGCCGCACAACAAGCTTTCCGACGCCTCCATCAAGAAGCTGCACGTCTTCGTTGGTGAGGAGCACCCTTACGCCGGTCAAAAGCCGGAGACCTTCGAGTTTAAGCAGGTGGCACAGTAATGACCGAGCAGAACATCGCAAACGCTGACAACAACGTAGCCGACGCTGCCGACATCGCTGCAGCAACCACTGCGACCGAGGAGTTCACCAACACCATCGGTGATTCCATCGCTACTTCCACCGAGGCAGAGGCTGAGGCCGCTGCTCCGATCCACGAGGGCCCGATCCAGACCGTCGGTCGCCGTAAGCGCGCCGTCGCTCGTGTTCGCCTCGTTGCTGGTTCCGGCGAAATCACCGTTAACGGTCGTTCCTTCGAGAACTACTTCCCGAACAAGCTGCACCAGCAGGACATCCTCCTGCCGCTGACCCTGCTTGAGCGCGAAGGCCAGTTCGACATCAAGGTCACCGTTGCAGGTGGCGGCCCGACCGGCCAGGCAGGCGCTCTGCGTCTGGCTATCGCTCGTGCACTCAACGTCTACAACCCGGCTGACCGCGCTGCCCTCAAGAAGGCTGGCCTGCTCACCCGTGACGCACGTGCCGTCGAGCGTAAGAAGGCTGGTCTGCACAAGGCACGTCGTGCCCCGCAGTACTCCAAGCGTTAATTTTTCGCTTACGTACAGCTCAAGCCGTTGCTTCCCTTTGGGAGGCAGCGGCTTTTGCCGTTTTCGCACTCCGCAAGGCTTACCTCATGCTGTGCGGTGGTGGGGTCAACGTGCATAATTGGATCCATGACTCGACTTTTTGGAACCGACGGTGTTCGCGGTCTTGCGAACTCGAAGCTCACCCCAATCTTGGCTCTGCAGCTGGGACAAGCAGCGGCGGAAGTGCTTACCGCCAACCGTGAGTCCTACGAGCGGCGGCCCTTGGCCATCATCGGCCGCGATCCCCGCGTTTCCGGCGAGATGCTGGATGCTGCCATCGCTGCTGGTCTGGCCTCTCGTGGCGTCGACGTCGTGCGGGTGGGCGTTTTGCCCACCCCAGCTATTGCCTTCCTGACTGATGATTATGGGGCAGACCTGGGCGTGATGATTTCCGCATCCCATAACCCGATGCCGGACAATGGAATTAAGTTCTTCTCCGCGGGCGGCAAGAAGCTGCCTGACGACGTCGAGGATCAGATCCAGGCCGCCATGGAGACGCTGACCGAACATGGTCCAACGGGCACCAAGCTGGGCCGCATCATCTCCGAGGCGCCGGACGGCCGCGAGCGCTACCTGAAGCACCTAGCGGAGGTCGTTACTACCGACCTCAGCGGCATCAAGGTCGTTGTGGATACCGCAAACGGTGCCGCCTCCAAGGTCGCACCGAAGGCGTACGCGGACGCGGGTGCTGAGGTCATTGCCATCCACAACAAGCCGAACGCTTTCAACATCAACGAGGATTGCGGTTCTACTCACATCGACAAGGCCCAGGCGGCCGTCGTCGAGCATGGCGCTGACCTCGGCCTGGCACACGACGGCGACGCTGACCGCTGCCTGGCTGTCGACGCTGAGGGAAACGTCGTCGACGGTGACCAAATCATGGCCCTTCTGGCAGTGGGCATGAAGGAAGACAATGACCTGCGTTTTAACACTCTCGTTGCAACGGTGATGTCCAACCTCGGACTGAAGCTGGCCATGCAGGAGCAGGGCATTGAGGTCAAGGAGACCGCCGTCGGTGACCGCTACGTCTTGGAAGAACTCAACCGCGGCAATTACTCGCTCGGTGGTGAGCAGTCTGGTCACCTGGTGCTGCCTGATGACTGCACTACTGGTGACGGCACGCTAACCGGCTTGTCCATCATGGCTCGCATGGCTAAGTCCGGTAAGTCTCTCAAAGAGCTGGCGTCCGTGATGACCGTGTTGCCGCAGGTGCTTATCAACGTCCCGGTTTCCGATAAGTCCAGCATCATGGCTTCCCCGGAAGTTCAGGACGCAATCGCTGAGGCCGAGTCTGAGCTCGGCAGCACCGGCCGCGTTCTGCTGCGTCCTTCCGGCACGGAGGAGCTTTTCCGCGTGATGGTCGAAGCCGCTGAAGAGGAGCAGGCACGCAAGGTAGCAGGACGCCTTGCAGCTGTCGTTGCAGCTGTATAAGCAGCCCTTGCGCATAATTTAAAAGCCAGTCCGTGCGGTGAATTTGCCGTGGCGGGCTGGCTTTTGCAATTAGTGGGGAACCGAAGGCGGTTGTGGACAGTCCAATAAGGGCAAGAATAAATCTTGGCAGGCCAAGGAGTGCCCACAGTGACTGACGTATTTTTCGACGAGCAAGATGTATCCCAGCGCTTAAACCGCGTGATTGAGGAAAACCAAGCCCAGCGCAGCGCCCACATGGCGGATATTCCGGCTTTTTCCCCGTCCGCGGCAGGCCGCGACTTTGCGGGGCAAGGCGCCCGCATACAGGCGATTTTGGAAAAGCTGCACTCGCGCGGCGTTTGGCGCTTGGATAACATCACCGCCACCGCGGAGGCTGCCCGCGCCCAGATTAAGGAATTTTCTGCCTTGGACGAGGCCAACGCGGCAAGCCTTACCCACGTGGAGCCCTCCTTTGGCGGTGGGGTCCGATGAGCACCACGAAGTCTTTGTTAGGGGATTATTCGCAGGCCGTCTCCCAATTCCAGGCCGCCAGCCAGGGCAGCTATGCCGGCCCCAGCACGCCACTAGATTTGCTGGGCAGCATGATTGGTTCAGTCGACGGCATCAAACCACAGGAACTGGTGCGCGGTACTTCCGCCGCGATGGGCGGGCGCCGGCCTGCCCGCGGTGGCGGTGGGCTGAAAGGCTTCCTCGTGGGAACGGTGCTGAGCATCGCGGGAAATGCCCTGATGGATCATCTCGGTGGAGTACAGAAGGACTTTGAGCAAGAGCGCGACGAGGCCGATGAGCTAACCGGTAAGGCGCAGCAGTGTTCCAATGCCATCGAGGACATCGTCGGCGTTTCGGACACCTCTTTGACGGAGCTGTTTTCCGCGGTGGTGCCGTTGCTCAACATCTTGACGATGATCGCCTCCAAGCACCCACTTGGCCGTTTCATCGTCCCGATTATTTCGTCTATCGGCGCCAACGTCATCGAGCAAACCAATGACATGGTGATGACCACCTGTCGCGACCGGGATTCCGCAATCGAGCAGTGCTACGACAAGTTCGAGGAGTGCTGTTCCAAGGTCTGCGAGCGCGAGCTCCCTAAGACTCCGCCCGAGCCCGCGCGCGGTTGTGAGCCACCGCTTGCCGACGCCCCCTGTCCATCCGCCCCGCCCACCGTCACCGGCCAGCCGCCTGCCGATACCACGCAGCCTGCCCAAACACCGCCGGCCGAAGCATGCGAGGCAACTGCACCACCTACGAAGGCAGCACCTATCTGCACGACTCCCGCTGGCGTACCGCCAGCTCCACCGAATCCTGCACCGAATCCTGCACCGTCTCCCGTGCCGCCTACTGCGCCGCCTACAGTTCCATCTGTAGCGCCACCGGTTGCGACACCGCCGCCGCAGTCGCCGGTTTGCCCGCCTCCTGCAGCTCCTGTTGAGCAGCCTTGTACGCAGCCAGCGCAGGCGCCTGTGGAGCCCGAGCCAATCCAACCTGCACAGGCGCCGTGTCCGGAGGAACAGCCGCGGCAGGTTACAGTCCAGCAGGACACCGAAGTACAGCAAGACGCCGAAACTAAGCAGGAGACAGCTGAGTGCGAGCAAGAGATAGTCGAGTGTGAGCAGGAAACCACACAGGTATCCGAGCAATGCGCACCGGAGCAGTCGTGCTGTGGTTGCCTCGGCGCATTGGGCGTCGGCATTGCCATCATCGGCGTGGGATTGCTGGCTGCCGCTGCAGCTGAGTGCCTTGAGAATATGCCGATTCCTGAAGAACCATGCCCGGAACCGCCGCCAGCGCCTGAACCGCCGGCACCTGAACCGCCAGCGCCGGAACCATGTCCGCCGCCAGCGCCAGAACCACCGGCGCCTGAGCCGCCGCAGGATGGCGTCATTCCACCTCCGCCAGAGCTTGCGGAAGTAGAAGAGCCTACACCGCCGCCGGAGAAGGTTGCGCACATGCAGGCAGCGGGCGCACCAGCGCCGCCGCCACCGTCAGAGCCGGCTCCAGCACCTGAGTCAGGTCCGGCGCCTGAGGCTACGCAAGCACCAGCACCACCGGCGCCGGATCCAGCACCAGCACCAGAAGATAAAACAGTTCACGCACGGAAGGCAGGGCAGTGGTAATGGCAGCAGTAAATGATGAATTCGCGGAATTTGCGCGTGGCTTTAGGGAGCGGACTGCCGCCCGCCTCCTCGAATTCGAAAAGGCAATGGCTCAAGCCCAAGACCAACTCGAAAAGTCCGCTGAAAAAGCAACGGCGAGGGCGAAGATGAACACGCGGCAGGCGGCGTCGGCAAGCGAGTCGCGCCAGCACTCCGCCTTCCTAACCCACGGCAAGCGCCGCGGAAGCGGGCAAATCAAATCTGTGCTGCGGCGCAACCAATAGCGGTAAATAAAAAGCCAGCCCGCGTTGTGCGGACTGGCTAGGCGGTGCAGTGACTGCGAATATTAGCGGTGAATACCGGCCTTCTTGCGCAGTTCTTCACCAAAAATACTCTTCACGCCCTTAGCGCTTGCATCAGCTTCGGCGAAATCGTCGTACTTGGACTCACCCGCAAGCGTCGACAGCAGGAAGCCGGTGACCAAAGCGCGTGCGGTTTCAGTCGGGCCTGACTGGAACGCACCGGAACCGACGGCCAGTTTGAAGAGGCGATCCTCAGTGAAACCAGCCTGGGTGCCCTTGGCCAGCTCGCGGTAAGCCACCTCGCCGCCCCAGTTGTCAGCCAGCTGCGCAGGGTTGCCGGCGCGGAAAAGATCCTCGCGCTCGGAACCGATAATCAGGCCCGGAGCCGTGATGGACTTAGCCGCTGCATAAGACGAAGGCGCAGTATCTGCCGGGTACAGCGCCGCTACGGCGCGAACCTTTGGGTTATCAACCGCTGCCAGCGCGGCGACGCCGCCGCCCATGCCGTGGCCGACGATGCCGAGCTTGGAAGGCGATACCGCGATGTTGCCCGTGCCCAGCTTGACGCCAGCTGCAATTTGCAGTGCAGATTCGACGTCCGCAGCGAAATTGCGGTGGCTCGGGTTAATACCCGTCTCCGTATCAGGGGCAACCACCACGATGCCCCAGCTAGCCAAATGGCGCAGGGTAGCGTGGTAATTCTTAACCTTCTTCGTCCAATCGTGGGCGAAGGCCACAGCTGGCAGGCCCTTGCCCTCAGCTGGGGTATAAACCTTGCTGTTGATGCCGGCATAAGAAAGATCGCCGACGAGGACGCGGTGGGGGCCGCGCTTGGACAGAGTTCCTAGATGCTTCTTTAGATTCGCAGACACGTATTCCAGAATAGAGGAAGAAAGCACGGTGGCGGGGGATAAGCCATATTGATGGCTCAGAATGAGGGTTTTCTTTCGCGGTTGGCGGCGAAAGAAAAGCTTTAACTTTGCAGTGAAGAGGTTCCAATTCCTATGAGGTAGGATCGAGGCTTATGTGTGGAATTGTTGGATACGTAGGTCACGCATCCAGTGGCCGTGAATACTATGCCCTGGACGTTGTGCTGGAAGGCCTTCGCCGTCTTGAGTACCGAGGCTATGACTCTGCCGGCGTCGCAATGTACGTCGATGGCGAAATTAACTGGCGCAAAAAGGCCGGCAAGGTTGCTGCCCTCGAAGCAGAGATCGCTTCCCGCCCTTTGCAGGACTCTGTCCTGGGCATCGGACATACCCGTTGGGCAACTCACGGCGGCCCAACCGATCTGAACGCCCACCCGCATGTAGTTGACGGCGGCAAGCTGGCAGTTGTTCACAACGGCATCATCGAGAACTTTGCTGAGCTGAAGACCGAGCTGACCTCCAAGGGCTATAACTTCGTTTCCGAGACCGACACCGAAGTTGCTGCCACCCTGCTGGGCGATATTTTCCACAATGAAGCTGCGGGTGACCTCACCAAGGCGATGCAGCTGACCGGCAAGCGCCTGGAAGGTGCTTTTACCCTTCTGGCAATCCACTCCGAGCAGGCTGACCGCATTGTTGCCGCCCGCCGCGATTCCCCGCTGGTCATTGGCCTGGGTGAGGGCGAGAACTTCTTGGGCTCCGACGTCTCCGGCTTCATCGACTACACCAAGTCCGCCGTCGAGATGGAAAATGACCAGGTCGTTACCATCACTGCTGACGAAGTTTCCATCACCGACTACGAAGGCAACGCTGCACAGGGCAAGCCATTCGAAATCATGTGGGACGCAGCTGCCGCAGAAAAGGGCGGCTTCAACTCCTTCATGGAAAAGGAAATCCACGACCAACCAGCTGCTGTACGTGACACCCTGCTCGGCCGCTTTGACGGCCAAGGCAAGCTGACCCTGGACGAGGTTCACATCGATGAGACGGTTTTGAAGTCCATCGATAAGATCATCGTCATCGCCTGCGGTACCGCTGCTTATGCAGGTCACGTTGCGCGTTACGCAATCGAGCACTGGTGCCGTATCCCAACCGAGGTCGAGCTGGCGCACGAGTTCCGCTACCGCGATCCGATCGTCAACGAGAAGACCTTGGTCGTCGCTTTGTCCCAGTCCGGCGAGACCATGGATACCTTGATGGCGGTGCGCCACGCCCGTCAGCAGGGTGCCAAGGTGATCGCTATCTGCAACACCCAGGGCTCTTCCATCCCTCGCGAGGCCGACGCTGCGCTGTACACCCACGCCGGCCCGGAGATCGCCGTTGCTTCCACCAAGGCCTTCTTGGCGCAGATCACCGCGACCTACCTCCTCGGCCTGTACCTGGCGCAGCTGCGCGGCAACATGTTCGCCGACGAAGTAAACGCGGTTCTGCAGGAGCTGCGCGATATGCCGGAGAAGGTCCAAGCAGTCATCGACAACGAGAAGCAGGTCACCGATCTTGCTAACTCCATGCAAAACGCCGAGTCCGTTCTCTTCTTGGGCCGCCACGTTGGCTTCCCAGTTGCGCTTGAGGGCGCGCTGAAGCTGAAGGAGATCGCATATCTGCACGCCGAGGGCTTCGCTGCCGGCGAGCTCAAGCACGGCCCAATCGCGCTCATTGAGGAGGGCCAGCCGGTCTTCGTCATCGTTCCTTCCCCGCGTGGCCGCGATTCCCTGCACTCCAAGGTCGTATCCAACATCCAGGAAATCCGT
Source organism: Corynebacterium sp. HMSC06G04 (assembly GCF_001807365.1). NCBI lineage: Bacteria > Bacillati > Actinomycetota > Actinomycetes > Mycobacteriales > Corynebacteriaceae > Corynebacterium > Corynebacterium sp. HMSC06G04. Next base: position 165,991 of record NZ_KV788616.1, read on the forward strand.
GCCCGTGGCGCAATCACCATCGTTATTGCTGAAGAAGGCGACGATGCTGTGGAGGCATATGCTAACCACGTCATCCGCATTCCACAGTCCCCGACGCTGATGCAGCCGCTGTTGGCCACGGTTCCGCTGCAGATCTTCGCCTGTGGCGTTGCCACCGCAAAGGGCTACGACGTCGACCAGCCGCGTAACTTGGCTAAGTCCGTCACCGTCGAGTAAAAGCTCGCTTTAAATCCGGAAGTACCCCTCGCCTTATGGTGGGTGCTTCCGGATTTTGCGTTTTAACCGCACGAGAAATCCGCGCCGCGTGCTGCTGCGTTAGTCCTGCGCACCAGTGCAGTGGCACAATAGACCCATGCTTCGTACCAGAATCGACCTTGACGCCATCGCCCACAATGTTTCTTTGTTAAAGAAAAAGGTGGCTCCCGCGCAGCTCATGTGCGTGGTGAAGGCGGATGCCTATGGCCACGGCGTTAAAGAAGTCGCGCCAGTGATGGCGCGTGCGGGTGCGGATGCTTTCGGTGTGGCGACTTTCAAAGAGGCCATTGAGCTGCGGCGCAGCGGAATCGATCAGCCGATTGCGGCGTGGATTTGGGACTCCACGCAGGAAATCGCGGAGGCTTTGGCATGCCGCATCCACATTGCAGTGCCCTCCTTGGTACACGCGCGCCGCTTGGTGGAATCGGAGATTCCGGCGCAGGTTTATATCAAGGTTGAAACCGGTCTGCATCGCTCCGGCGTGGAGGAAGCGAACTGGGATGCTACTTTCGCATTGCTTCGCGACGCCCCGCAGGTCGAGGTTCTAGGCCTCATGTCGCATTTTGCGTGCGCGGATGAGCCAGATAATCCCTTCAACGACGAGCAGGAAGCTAACTTTCGCCGCGCGCTGGAGCTGGCCCGGGCTGCAGGCCTGGAATGCCCAGTAAATCACTTGGCCAATTCCCCGGCTGTTTTGGACCGACCTTCCTCCCATTTCGAGATGGTCCGTCCGGGCTTGGCTTGTTATGGCCTGGAGCCGATCCCCGGCCTCGAGCACGGCTTGAAGCCGGCGATGACTTGGGCGGCGAGCGTCGTCAACGTCAAGCCGATTCAGCCAGGCGAGGGCACCTGCTACAACCTCACGTGGAAGGCCGAGAAGCCGGGATTTTTGGCCACGATTCCGTGCGGATACGCCGACGGTTTGCCGCGCAACTTTCAGGGCAGGCTTAAGGTCGGCATCGGCGGCAAGCTTTACCCACAGGTGGGCCGCGTGTGCATGGACCAGATTGTCGTGGACTTGGGTGAGAACGAGTACGGCGTCGAGCAAGGCGACGAAGCCATTATCTTCGGCGAAGGCGGCCTGAGCGCGACGGATCTGGCGGAGGCCACCGGAACCATCAATTACGAAATCATCTGCCGTCCCACTGGCCGCACTGCCCGCCACTTTGAGGGAGGAATCGGGCATGCGTAGCCAGTTTCCGCAGCAGGGCCAAAAGCAGGTAGCTACTGCCGAAGCCGCCCGCGAGCTGGGAAAGGAACTGGGGGCGGCGCTTGAGGCTGGCGACCTCGTCATCCTCGACGGCCCGCTAGGCGCAGGCAAGACCACCTTCACCCAAGGCATTGCCGAAGGCATGCAGGTCAAAGGCCGCGTCACCTCGCCGACTTTCGTCATCGCCCGCGAGCATCGCTCGACCGTCGGCGGCCCGTCGCTCGTCCACGTCGATGCTTACCGCCTGCTGGACCACTCCGACGATCCCCTAGGCGAGCTCGACGCGCTGGATTTGGACACCGAGCTTGACGACGCCGTCGTCGTCGCCGAGTGGGGCGGCGGCTTCATGGACCAGCTCGCGGAGGCCTTTTTGCTGATCAACATCAACCGTGAGGCCGCAGACGATACTCGCGTGTTTACCTGGAACTGGGTAGGTTAACTGCCTTCTTGTAGGATAAGCGGGGTCAACTAACCCCCCATATGACGTGCAAGGAGCGCTTTCAATATGACCAAGGTCGGTCAATTCATCACCACATTCCTCATCGGATTGTTCATCATCGCCCTGGGCGCGATGATTGCGCTGTCGAGCATGCGTGAGCAGCCACCCGTGGAGCGCACCCTAGAAAGCGCTGTCGACTCCCTCGATAAGACCAACTTGACTGTCAGCGCCGTCGCTCCGAGCGAGGTTCTGGGCCGTAACTGGCAGGGCATGACCACCATCTGCGCTGGCACCAAGTTGGATGAGATCAAGAAGATGTACGGCATCGACCCGCAAGCCTTGGGCATTGATGAAGACGTCGACGCGGACACCAACTACTTCGTTGCCATCGGCGGCAACAATGAGTTCTACGCAGAGAAGCTCAACCGCGAAAAGATCGACCTGTGCCCGACGGGCCAGCCGTTGCAGCCTGCTGCCACCCAGTCTCTGCTGCCATTTATCAAGGAAGGCGATACCTGGAAGCTGGGCGCCTAATGCTGGTTTTAAGCATTGATACCGCAACGACTGACCTGGTTACCGGTGTAGTAGATACCGAATCCGGTGCGGTCAGCGAGCGGATTATCACCGATACCCGCGCGCATAACGAGCAGTTGATTCCCACCATCCAGCGCCTGCTGGAGGAAAAGGGAATGGGCTTTGCCGATTTGGACGCAATTGTCGTGGGGTGTGGCCCGGGCCCGTTTACGGGTTTGCGCGTAGGTATGGCCACCGCATCCGCGCTTGGCGACGCCCTCGGTATCCCGGTCCACGGCGTCTGCTCCCACGACGCCATCGCTGCCGAACACGGCGCGGATAGGCGCATCCTCGTGGCAACCGATGCACGGCGTAAGGAAATCTACTGGGCGACCTATGCAGAAGGCGTGCGGGTGGAAGGCCCGGGCGTCGTCAAGCCGGGCGAGATAGCCGTGGAGGTGGAAGCGGTAGTTATCCCAGGTAACCTGGTTGGAAAGCTGCCCGAGGCCCTGCAGGCGCTGCCGCACGTGGTGGCGAATCCCCGCCCGGCCGGTTTGGTTGCCGTCGCCGACCTTTCCGCGACGCCTGCTCCGTTGACCCCGCTGTACCTGCGTCGTCCAGACGCCGTGCCGCCGAAGCCGAAGCCGCGCTCAGCCGCCCTTCCCGACATTTCCGGGCTAAATCTGTGAAGCTGCGCGAACTAACCGCCGCCGATGCGCAGCGCTGCGCGGAGCTGGAGAAAGTGCTTTTTGCAGGGGAAGGGCCGTGGCCGGCGGAGGCTTTCGTGCAGGAAATCGCACACGGCCACACCTTTTATCTAGGGGTGGAAGACGAGGATGTATTGGTTGGTTATGCCGGCATCGGCATGATGGGACCTGTCACCGACCCGGAATTCGAAATTCATACCATCGGCGTCGATCCCGCGATGCAGCGCCGTGGGGCGGGCAGGATGATGATGGATAACATCGTCTACATCGCTGACCTGAAAGATGCCCCGGTTTTTCTCGAGGTTCGTGTGGGCAACGATCCCGCCATTTCCATGTACGAAGCCTACGGTTTTATAAAGACCGGCATCCGCCGCAATTACTATCAACCTTCAGGCGCGGACGCGCACACCATGTTCCGCCCGCGTAAAAGCGAAAGGACCGCGAAGTGAAAATCCTCGGAATCGAGTCTTCCTGCGACGAAACCGGTGTAGGAATCATCGAGCTGGACGCGGATGGCCATATGGAAATCCTGGCTGACAGCGTTGCCTCGTCGATGCAGCAGCACGCTCGCTTCGGCGGCGTGGTTCCGGAGATCGCCTCGCGTGCCCACCTGGAGGCTATGCCGCAGGTGATGCGCGCAGCACTGGAGGAGGCGGGGATTTCCAAGCCGGATGCCGTTGCCGCGACGGTGGGGCCGGGCCTGGCGGGTGCCTTGCTGGTGGGCGCTTCCGCGGCGAAGGCCTATGCGGCTGCCTGGGGCGTGCCTTTCTACGGCGTCAATCACTTGGGCGGGCACGTAGCTGTGGCCAACCTCGAAGGTGAACAGCTGCCGCACGCAGTGGCTCTGTTGGTCTCCGGCGGCCACACCCAGCTGCTTGAGGCCCAGGCGGTGGGAAAGCCCATGAAGGAATTGGGCAGCACGCTTGACGACGCCGCCGGCGAAGCCTACGACAAAGTCTCCCGCCTTTTGGGTCTGGGCTATCCGGGAGGGCCGGTCATCGACAAGCTGGCGGCGCAAGGCGAGGCCAACATCGACTTTCCGCGGGGCCTTTCGCGTGCGGAGGATCTGCGCGGCGTGCATCGCCATGACTTTTCTTTCTCCGGTTTGAAGACCTCCGTGGCGCGGTACGTGGAAAAGGCGGAGAAGGAAGGACGCGTCGTATCCATCGAGGATATTTGCGCTTCCTTCCAGGAGGCCGTGGCGGATGTGCTGACCGCGAAGGCCGTGCGGGCCTGCCAGGACACCGGCGCCAAGGTGCTGCTGCTGGGCGGTGGCGTGGCTGCGAATTCGCGCCTGCGGCAGCTGGCGGCCAAGCGTTGCGAATCGGCGGGCATCGAACTGCGGGTGCCGCGTTTTAAGCTGTGCACCGACAACGGCGTGATGATTGCGGCCGTAGCGGCGCAGCTCATTCATGAAGGGGCGGAGCCTTCCGGCCTGGCCTGCGGCACCGATACCCAGCTCGAAGTGGAAGTCCCGCTCGTTAGCGCAAACTAACGTTCACCAAAAGTTTGCTTTCCTCCGGATGCGGGGTGGTTAAGGCGGCGGTAATGTGCGGAAACGATATTGCCCTACTGGCTATTGAAGGAGCCTTACCCCGTCATGACCATCGGTTTTCTCGTTAATTCAGATCTGACCCGCCGCAAGATCGAATTCGATCTTGAGCACGCCAACCAGTTCTTGGGCGGCACCACCGAAGACCGCGTCGCCGTCGTGTTCCAAGACGACGGTTCCACCTATGCCGCGCTTTTTAACCCCAATGCCAAGGCTGAGGGCGCGGAGCCGAATCCGGTTGCCTCCCTGGCGCGCAATGCTGCCGATACCGGTAACTCGGCATTCCTGCAGGACCCAATCCGCGCTATTAGCGGTCCGGTCATCTTCGTCGAAGCAGAAGGTGAGTCTGAGAACTTCGGCGAGGTCATCGAGGCAGTCGAGCACGGTATTCGTGCCGTTCGCAATTACCGCGAAGACTACCCAGAAGAATATGGCCTCTGGCGCGCGGCAGTCATCAATTCTGAAAAGTCCGTCTAAGTTTTATAGGCTTCGCCGCGCCTCCGGAGTTTGTTGAGGGTTAGCAGTCGCAAGGGTAGAGTGCTAGGAAGGTTGTTTGACCCACAGTTGTTCACCCGCGACGACGGCTGTGCTGGACATCCACAACCGGCACATACAACTAACTGATTCAAATTTCGGAGGAATCACCATGGCAAACATCAAGCCACTTGAGGACAAGGTTCTCGTCCAGATCGTAGAAGCAGAAACCACCACCGCTTCCGGCCTGGTTATCCCAGACTCCGCTAAGGAAAAGCCGCAGGAGGCTACCGTCATCGCCGTCGGCCCAGGCCGCACCAATGACAAGGGCGAGGTCGTTCCGGTCGGAGTCAACGAGGGCGACACCGTAATCTTCTCCAAGTACGGCGGCACCGAGCTGAAGTACGACGGCCAGGAGTACCTCCTGCTGTCCGCACGTGACCTGCTCGCAGTCATCGAGAAGTAGGCCTTCATGTCAAAGCTGATTGCATTTGACCAGGAAGCTCGCGAGGGCATCCAGCGCGGCGTTGACACGCTTGCTGACGCAGTCAAGGTCACCCTCGGTCCCCGCGGCCGCAACGTTGTGCTGTCCAAGGCCTTCGGCGGCCCCACCGTCACCAACGACGGCGTGACCATCGCCCGTGACATCGACATCGAGGAGCCTTTTGAGAACCTCGGTGCACAGCTGGTGAAGTCCGTGGCCGTGAAGACCAACGACATCGCCGGTGACGGCACCACCACCGCAACTTTGCTCGCCCAGGCGCTTATCTTCGAGGGCCTGCGCAACGTTGCCGCTGGTGCCAACCCAGTTGAGCTAAACCGCGGTATCGCTGCGGCGGCGGAAAAGACCGTTGAAGAGCTGATGAAGCGTGCAACGCCGGTGAACTCGGCGTCGGAAATCGCGCAGGTGGCAACCGTTTCCTCCCGTGACCCAGAGGTCGGCGAGATGGTCGCCGGCGCCATGGACAAGGTGGGCAAGGACGGCGTTGTAACCGTCGAGGAGTCCCAGTCCATCGAGTCCTCCGTGGACGTAACCGAGGGCATTTCCTTCGACAAGGGCTACCTTTCTCCGTACTTCGCTACGGAAGAAGAGACCTACAACGCAGTGCTTGACGACGCAGCCATCCTCCTCGTCCGCAACAAGATCTCCTCTCTGCCGGACTTCCTGCCGCTGCTGGAGAAGATTGCTGAGTCGTCGCGTCCTACCTTGATCATCGCGGAAGATGTGGAAGGCGAGCCGCTGCAGGCACTCGTTGTTAACTCCATCCGCAAGGTGCTCAAGGTTGCCGCAGTGAAGGCCCCGTACTTCGGCGAGCGCCGCAAGGGCTTCATGGATGACCTGGCTGTTGTCACCGGCGCCACCGTTGTGGATCCTGAGGTAGGCATCAACTTGAACGAGGTTGGCCTCGAGGTGCTGGGCTCTGCCCGCCGCGTGACGGTTTCCAAGGAAGACACCGTCATCGTTGACGGCGCTGGCGAAGCTAGCGCTGTGGAAGAGCGTCGCGAGCAGCTGCGCCGCGAAATCGAGCGCACCGATTCCACCTGGGATCGCGAGAAGCTCGAGGAGCGTCTGGCGAAGCTCTCCGGCGGCGTTGCCGTCATCCGCGTCGGTGCTGCTACCGAGACCGAGGTCAACGAGCGCAAGCTGCGCGTCGAGGACGCCATCAACGCTGCCCGCGCGGCCGTCGATGAGGGCGTCATCGCAGGCGGCGGTTCCGCACTCGTGCAGATCTCCAAGGAACTGGAAAAGTTTGCCGAGGAGTTCGAGGGCGAGGCCAAGACCGGCGTGCTCTCCGTATCCCGCGCGCTGACCCGCCCGGCTTACTGGATTGCGCAGAACGCTGGCCTGGACGGCTCCGTCATTGTTGACCACGTTTCCGAACTCGAGAACGGCCACGGCTTCAACGCCGCCACCCTGGAGTACGGCAACCTGCTGGAGCAGGGCATCATTGACCCAGTTAAGGTCACCCACTCCGCAGTGGTTAACGCCACCTCTGTTGCCCGCATGGTTCTGACCACCGAGGCATCCGTAGTGGAAAAGCCAGCTGAGGAAGAAGCTCCCGCTGCTTCTCATGGCCATCACCACTAATTTTTAGCCGCGAATCACCCCGGGTCTCCCACGTGGAGGCCCGGGGTTTCGTCTTAGGATGGCTAGGTGCACAATCAAGAATTCATCCGCGTTGTCGGCGCGCGCGATAATAATCTCAAAGAGATAAGCGTCGATATCCCTAAGCGGAAACTCACCGTGTTCACCGGTGTCTCTGGTTCTGGCAAGTCCTCTCTCGTATTCGGAACCATCGCTGCAGAATCTCAGCGGCTTATCAACGAGACCTACCCGGGTTTCGTGCAGGGCTTTATGCAATCCCAGGCCCATCCCGACGTCGACGAGCTCAGCGGCCTTACCGCCGCCATTGTGGTGGGGCAGGAGCGGATGGCAGCCAACTCGCGTTCCACTTTCGGTACCGCAACGGATATCACCGGCGCTCTGCGCGTGCTTTTCTCGCGCATTGCCTCTCCGCGCGTGGGCGGCCCGGCGGCGTATTCCTTCAACGTTCCTTCCGCAAGCGGGCAGGGTGCCATCGAGGTCAACGGCGTGAAAGAGGTTCGCCGCTTCGAGCGCACGGGCGGAATGTGCCCGACCTGCGAGGGCACGGGCCGTGCCTCGCAAATCGACCTGAAAGAAGTCGTGGACGAGTCCTTGAGCCTCAACGACGGCGCCATCTTGTATCCCGGCATGAAAGTCGGATCTTGGCTGTGGAAGGCCTACGCAGAGTCGGGCTTGTACCCGGCAGATAAGCCGGTCAAGGATTTCACCGAGGAGCAAAAGCACGCGCTGTATTACCTGAGCGACGTCAAGACCAAAATCAACGGCATCAACATGAGCTACCAAGGTCTTGTTGTGCGCTTGCAGGCCTCCGTGCTGTCGAAGGACAAAGATAGCCTCCAAAAACATATGAAGGCCTTCGTGGAACGCGCAGTGGTCTTTGCGGATTGTCCCGACTGCGGCGGCACACGTCTGGCGCAGCATGCCCGCGAATCTTTTATTGCGGGCAAGTCCATCGCCGACGTCTCCGACATGGAGCTTGCAGAGCTCGACGAGTGGCTTTCTGCCATCGACGCCCCGTCCGCCGCGCCGCTGCTGGCCTCGATTAGGCGCTCGGTGGCTAATGCGGTGGAAATCGGCTTGGGCTACCTTACCTTGAGTCGTGCCACGGGCATGCTCTCAGGCGGCGAGGCGCAGCGCACCCGAATGGTCCGTCACTTGGGCTCCGCGCTTACCGACGCCACCTATGTCTTCGACGAGCCCACCGCCGGCCTGCACCCGCATGATATCGCCCGGATGAATAAACTCCTGCTGCAGCTGCGCGATAAGGGAAACACCGTTCTCGTGGTGGAGCATAAACCGGAGACCATCGCTATTGCCGATTACGTCGTCGACTTAGGGCCCCGCGCTGGCAGCCAGGGTGGGGAAGTGGTCTTTACCGGTTCCGTCGATAAACTGCGCGAGGCGGATACCTTAACCGGCCGCCACCTAGCGGACCGCGCCCAGTTCAAGGAAGAAACTCGCACTCCTTCGGGCGCCATCGAAATCCATAACGCCCAGCGCAACAACCTACGCGGCATCGACGTAGACATCCCGCTCGGGGTGCTCAGCGCGATTACCGGCGTGGCCGGTTCCGGTAAGTCCTCGCTTTTGGCGTGCCTGCCAGAAGAAGTCCAAGAACGCATCTTCTTCGTCGACCAAACCCCGATCAAAGGCTCGCGTCGCTCCAACCCCGCGACGTATACCGGCGCGTTGGACTCCATCCGCAAGGCGTTTGCGAAGGCGAACAGTTTTGAAAGCGACGTCGTCAAGCCTGCCCTGTTTTCTGCGAACTCCGAAGGCGCGTGCCCAAATTGCAATGGTGCGGGAGTCATCTACGTGGAATTCGGATTCATGGACGGCGCTGACGTGCCGTGTGAGGTCTGTGAAGGCAGGCGCTTTTCCGAAGACGTGCTGCGTTACGAGCTAGGCGGCAAAAACATCGCCGACGTATTGGAAACGCCAGCTGCTGAGGCTGCGGCTTACTTCGCGGAAAATAAAGTTGCCGCTGCGAAGAAGGTCTGTGAGATCCTGGTCGCCGTGGGGCTGGGATATATCACCTTGGGCCAACCACTCAACACTCTTTCCGGCGGTGAGCGTCAGCGCCTGAAATTGGCCGTCCACATGGCGGACAAGAAGGCGCAGGCTGATGTTTTGGTGTTGGATGAGCCATCGACGGGCTTGCACTTGGCGGACGTCGATAAGCTGCTCGAATTCCTCGACCACCTGGTCGAGGAAGGCAACACCGTGGTGTGCGTGGAACACCACCTAGCTGTGGTCGCACACGCGGACCACATCATTGATTTAGGCCCCGGGGCAGGCTCCGCAGGTGGCGGGTTGGTTGCCGCATGCAGCCCTCGCGAACTCGCCGGCAACGCCTCCTCTGTGACTGGGCGTTACCTCGCTGAATATGTGGCCTAAACGGTGACCGTAGCGCGGGTGCGCAAAGCAGCCACGCGCTCGGATTCGCTCATGCCGCCCCACACGCCGTACGGTTCCGCGGAACTTAGCGCATGCTCGCGGCATAGCTCGAGGACCGGGCAGGACTGACAAATTGCCTTAGCGCGGTTCTCACGTTGGGCGCGAGCGCGGCCACGCTCGCCGTCTGGGTGATAAAACACGTCCGAATTCTCTCCTCGGCATGCACCCTGCAGCTGCCAATCCCAAAAGTCAGCGTTAGGGCCGGGAAGTGAATGGGGCTGAGACATGTTCAAAACTCCTTTAGTAAATACCCTGCGCGCATGAATTCGCACAATGGAGGAATAAGACGATATAGAAGTTTCGACGCACGTGGTAAACGAATGGTTACCGGATTGTTTCCCCTATATGGATTCTTTACGCGGAGGGCATTTTTAGCGGGTCTGAACTGCACGAACAGCAAAGGTAAACGGTGTATGAACTTTTGGCGCGCCGGGAGTAAAAGGATATAAATCCACCCGAACGGGCTAGGGTGTAAGAACCAAGGCGAAAACTAAAACAGTAAACCCCAAGGAAAGCCCCAAGGAAAAACAGTGAGCGATACCGATAAAGAGCTAGCGGACCTCGTGCCGCTAGCTGCTGACGGCAGCCGTCGCGCACTCCAGAAGATCATGCGGATTATCCACCCGCAGGTGCTGCGCTACTGCCGCGCACGCATCGGCGGCGGGCGCCAACCCACGCCAGAAGATGTCACGCAGGAAATCTGCCTCGCTGTTGCCACATCCATCGACTCTTACGAGGACAAAGGCCGCCCGTTCATGGCCTACGTCTATGGCATTGCCTTCAACAAGGTCACCGATGCGCACCGCGCCATGGGTCGAGACCACTCCAACCCCGCCGAGGAAGTCCCGGAAAGCGCGGCCAAAGACGCAAATCCAGAGGAATCTGCGCTGGTCACGGATGGTAGTAACAGAGTGCGGGAGTTGCTCGATACATTAAGTGACAAAGCTCGAGACATAGTCATCTTGCGCGTGTTCGTGGGCCTTACAGCCGAGGAGACTGCGGAAATCGTGGAATCTACACCGGGTGCGGTACGCGTGGCGCAGCATCGAGCATTGGCACAACTGCGCAAGGCTATCGGCGCCTCTGGTCAATAGCGCAAGCGCGTATCTTCTCAAATCTCATATGTCCATATCTCATTCAAGGAAGGGAGGCCATCATGGCGAAGAAGGATGAGCCACAGCTCAATATCTCTGAGCAACTGCAGCCTTTGGTCGACGATGACGCATTCCTGACTAGCCTTTCTCAGGGCCAGGACCCTTCTGCTGGGGAAGACGAGTTGGCGGGCTTGCTTCTCGAGCTGCGTGACGACGTCGAAAAGCAAATGCCGCCAGCTCCGGTTATCGAAGGCGCCGACGAGGAAGCTGAGGTTATCTCTCTGGCCGCGGCCTCCAAGAGGCGTCGTTCGCGGCCTTTCGTCAACGGCCTAATTGGTGCAGCGGCGGCGACCTTGGTCATTGCCGGTACTGGTACTGCCGTCTACAACGCAGGCCCTGGTTCTCCGCTCTACGACGTGCACAAGTCCATGTTTGGCAGCTCGGATGCTTCCTCCGTGGAGCTTGCAGGCACGCTCGAGGAAATGGACCGTCGTTCCGCAAATGGCGACATGGCCGGCACTCGCGAATTGCTTAATGAAGCGCGCCGTATCATCGACGAATCACGCAACTCGCAGCCGGAGCCTACCTCCGCGGAAAAGCCCTCGGCCACGCCGGCTACCAAGCCATTCCCCGCAGCGCGTTCTACGGTAACTGCGACGGAGACCCTGGAAAAGGAAGTCCCAGCATCTAGCCCAGAGCCAGCGCCGGTAACCGTAACGGAATACCAGACCATCACCTCTACGGTTGTGGCTCCGGATACGCCCTCGCAGGAAACTGGCGAGCAGACCGAACCAACTTCAGTCGCCACGGACACCGCTGAGGGCCAAGGCCCTGATGGTTACCTCGGCGAAAACCAGCAGCAGTAAACCAGCAGTATTAAAAAATTCCCTGCCTCACAGCGAGGTAGGGAATTTCTTTTTAACGGGCGTCTAGGCCGTCCATGTAGCCGAGCGCATAATCCCACGGAACATAGCGCGTGGGGTCCGGCTGCGCGCCTGGCTCGTGTACCGGGGCGAGTTCGCCGTCCAAAGTGGCGCGCATGTTTGCAGCCATGATGTCCCACTCGTAGAAGTGGTTTTCTTCGCAATCCTCGCACAGAAAGAAGATGCCGTCGATTCCGCGCGGGCCCAGCACGCGTGCGAATTCCTGCACCAAGGCGAGGTCGTGGATGATAGCCAAGCGTTCTTCCTCGGACAAAGGTATGACCTGCTCGTCTTCCTCCAGGAAGGAAGCGGGATCATTGGGATCGTCTGCGAATGGGTCGCGTGGCATATTGGCGAAGAAGTTCACCTTTGCGAGCCTATAAACTTCTACCCCCTTTAGGCAATTCCTCATAGGGGCTTGCATACCTTTCTTACGGGGCGGCCCGGCTACCATTCGGGGTGCTTTAAGCACTACAGTTGTGGTTACCGCGAAACCATCTTGGCCTTATTTAAGGAGTGTCCTTAACCCATGAGCGATAATCACATTCTCACCGGCGGCGATGACCCAAACAAGGTAGCCCTGTACGGCTTGACTTTTGATGACGTTCTGCTGCTGCCGGCAGAATCCAACATCGTTCCGTCCGAGGTGGATACCTCGGCGCAGTTCACCCGCAACATTCGTCTCGGCGTTCCGCTGGCTTCTGCCGCCATGGATACCGTTACCGAGGCGCGCATGGCAATCGCCATGGCACGCCAGGGCGGTATCGGCGTCCTGCACCGCAACCTGTCCACTGAGGATCAGGCAACCCAGGTGGAAATCGTCAAGCGCTCTGAGTCAGGCATGGTGACGGACCCTGTTACCGCTAGCCCGGATATGACCATCCAGGAAGTCGACGAGCTGTGCGCACGCTTCCGCATTTCTGGCCTGCCGGTCGTCGATGACAAAGGCACCTTGCTGGGCATTTGCACCAACCGCGATATGCGTTTCGAGCCGGACTTCGGCCGCAAAGTCTCCGAGATCATGACCCCTATGCCGCTGGTTGTGGCCAAGGAGGGCGTGGCCAAGGAGGAGGCGCTGGCGCTGCTTTCTTCCAACAAGGTTGAGAAGCTTCCTATCGTCGATGATGACAACAAGCTGGTTGGTCTGATCACGGTCAAGGACTTCGTAAAGACCGAGCAGTTCCCGAACTCCTCCAAGGATTCCTCCGGACGACTGCTGGTGGCAGCGGGTATCGGCACGGGTGAGGAATCCTATGCTCGTGCAGGCGCGCTTGTCGACGCCGGCGTTGACGTCCTCGTCGTCGACTCCGCTCACGCGCACAACAACCGCGTGCTGGAGATGGTTTCCCGTGTACAGAAGGACTTCGGCTCCAAGGTCGACGTCGTAGGCGGCAACCTCGCTACCCGCGAGGCGGCGAAGGCCATGATTGAGGCCGGCGCGGACGCTATCAAGGTCGGCATCGGCCCAGGCTCCATCTGCACCACCCGCGTCGTCGCGGGTGTTGGTGCTCCGCAGATTACGGCCATCATGGAAGCTGCGGCGGTGGCTGGTCCAGCTGGCGTGCCGGTCATTGGCGATGGCGGCATGCAGTACTCCGGCGACGTCGCCAAGGCATTGGCTGCCGGTGCAGATACCGTCATGCTGGGCTCCATGTTTGCAGGCACCACCGAGGCGCCTGGCGATATCGTCGTGGTCCAGGGCAAGCAATACAAGCGCTACCGCGGCATGGGCTCCATGGGCGCTATGCAGGGCCGCGGCCTTACCGGCGAGAAGCGCTCCTACTCCAAGGACCGCTACTTCCAGGCCGACGTTAAGAGCGAGGACAAGCTGGTTCCGGAGGGCGTCGAGGGTCGCGTTCCTTTCCGCGGTGACATCGATGCCATTGTGCACCAGCTCATCGGCGGCCTGCGCGCTTCCATGGGCTACACCGGTTCGGCCACCATCGAGGAGCTGAAGACCAAGCGCTTCGTCCAGATCACCGCGGCGGGCCTGAAGGAATCTCACCCGCACCACCTGCAGCAGATCATCGAAGCTCCGAACTACCGCTAAACGAATCTTTCGAGGAAAGAGAACATGCGCGATTACGTTGAAATCGGTATCGGCCGTGAGGCACGCCGTACTTACGATCTTGATCAGATCTCCTTGGTCCCTACCCGCCGTACCCGTTCTTCTAAAGACGTCGACACCACTTGGAACATCGACGCCTATACCTTCGATACCCCGCTGGTTTCCCACCCAACCGACGCGTTGGCTACGCCCGAGTTCGTCATCGAGATGGGCAAGCAGGGCGGCTTGGGCGTCATCAACGCGGAGGGCCTGTGGGGCCGTCACGCGGACCTAGAGGCAGCCTTGGCGAAGGTCACCGAGAATCCTTTTGACCTTTCCACGCTGCAGGAGCTGCATGCAGCGCCGCTGAATGAGGAGCTGTTGTCAGAGCGCATCGCACAGGTGCGTGACTCCGGCGTGACCGTGGCGGTGCGTGTTTCGCCGCAGCGCGCGCGGGAATTGGCACCGGTGGTCATCAAGGCGGGTGCTGAGATCCTGTTCATCCAGGGCACGTTGATTTCCGCGGAGCACGTCCAGCAGGGCGGGGAGCCGCTGAACTTGAAGGAGTTCATCGGTTCCATCGATACGCCAGTTATCGCTGGCGGCGTGGCTGATTACACCACCGCATTGCACCTGATGCGTGCTGGCGCTGCCGGCATCATCGTGGGCTCTGGCGTTAATACCAACGCCGAGACCGTGGGCATCGATGTGCCGATGGCAACCACCATTGCCGACGTCGCTGCCGCTCGCCGCGACTACCTCGACGAGACCGGCGGCCGCTACGTGCACGTGCTTGCCGACGGCGACATCTACACCTCCGCTGACATCGCCAAGGCGATTGCCTGCGGCGCTGATTCTGTGGTCTTGGGCCCGGTTTTGGCCCGCGCTGCAGAGGCAGGCGGAAAGGGCTACTACTGGCCGTCGACGGCTGGCCACCCGCGTTTCCCACGCGGCGTCATCGAGGCTGCGGACATGGACCTCATCGCGGCAGGATACGCGCCGTTATCGGAGCCGGAGCAGGTTTCGCTCGAGGTCATCTTGCACGGCCCGTCTAATGAGCCACACGGCCAGCTGAATCTGGTCGGTGGGCTCAAGCGTGCGATGGCTAAGTGCGGCTACACGGATCTGAAGTCTTTCCAGAAGGTTGGCCTGGCAGTACGCTAACCGACCTTTGCCCGACTGCGGCGGTGTGCCTTCCTTGGCACCCGTCGCAGTTTCGGTTTTGTGCCGCGCGCAAGCACCATCGTCTGTAGTACCGAGGCCATGATAATCAGCGCGATGGCCGCGTAGAAGAAGCCGTTCATCATGCCCAGCGAGAGTCCGAGCGCGGCTGCGGCGAGCCACTGCTCGCGGTCCCAGGTGCCGCCGTCGTCGAAAAGCTGCACTGCGAGCGCCGCACCGAGCTGCAACGCCTCGGAACCGTAACCGCAGTGGCGGAAGCTTTGCGGTACACGTACTCCGCTATCTCGCAGCAACTCGCGCACTGCGAACGTGACGTCGGGCGGCGTATCCGGCTTACCGAGCAAGGTGAGATTTTGGCAGAATATGCAGGTCGAATGCTTGCGCTTTCCGACGAAGCGGAGTCCCGCGTCCTCGCCTCGACCTCACTCGTGCGCGGAACTATCCGAGTGACGAGTTTTCAGACGGCAACGTCCGCGCCGCTTTAACCACGGCAACGCAGCACGCGCTCGCCCGCGCGCCAGAGCTCGAAGTGTAGCGGCCACCGCTTCCCACAACGAACTGGGGTACCCGTATTTAAAGGCGGTTCAATGGGCTAGACTGTAGCGCGTGACTAACCCAACCACTACTCCGCGTCCAGTCCTCGTTGTGGACTTTGGCGCTCAGTACGCGCAGCTCATCGCACGTCGCGTCCGTGAGGCCAACATCTACTCCGAGGTTGTTCCCAACTCTGCCACCGTGGAAGAAATCAAGGCCAAGAATCCGGTCGCTCTGATTCTCTCCGGCGGCCCGTCTTCTGTTTATGCGGACGGCGCTCCTTCTCTGAAGCCCGAGCTGCTTGAGCTGGGCATCCCGGTCTTCGGCATCTGCTACGGCTTCCAGGCTATGACCCAAGCGCTCGGCGGCAAGGTCGCCTCGACTGGCTCTCGTGAATACGGCCGCACCGACGTCAACGTTTCCGGCGGCGTCCTGCACCAGGGCCTCGAGGCCACACACAAGGTGTGGATGTCCCACGGCGACTCTGTCTCCGAGGCTCCGGAAGGCTTCGAGGTTACTGCCTCCTCGGCGGGTGCGCCGGTGGCGGCTTTTGAGTGCCTTGAAAAGCGCATGGCAGGCGTGCAGTACCACCCAGAGGTACTGCACTCGCCGCACGGCCAGGAAGTGCTTACCCGCTTCCTCACCGAGGTCGCAGGCCTCGAGCAGAACTGGACCGCAGACAACATTGCGGAGCAGCTCATCGCTGATATCCAGAAGCAGGTTGGTCCGGAAGGCCGCGCCATCTGCGGCCTGTCCGGCGGAGTGGACTCCGCTGTGGCTGCCGCGTTGGTGCAGCGCGCTATCGGTGACCGTCTGACCTGTGTCTTCGTCGACCATGGCCTGCTGCGCGCGGGTGAGCGTGAGCAGGTGGAGAAGGACTTCGTGGCGTCGACAGGCGCAAAGCTCGTCACCGCAGACGAACGCGAGGCGTTCCTTGCCAAGCTCGCCGGCGTTACCGAGCCGGAGGCCAAGCGTAAGGCAATCGGTGCGGAGTTTATCCGTTCCTTCGAGCGTGCTGTTGCAGGCGTGCTTAACGACGCCCCCGCAGGTTCCTCCGTTGACTTCCTCGTCCAGGGCACGCTGTACCCGGACGTCGTGGAGTCCGGCGGCGGTGACGGTACGGCGAACATCAAGTCCCACCACAACGTGGGCGGCCTGCCTGACGACGTCGAGTTTGAGCTCGTCGAGCCGCTGCGTCTGCTGTTCAAGGACGAGGTGCGTGCCGTGGGCCGCGAGCTGGGCTTGCCCGAGGAAATCGTGGCGCGCCAGCCGTTCCCGGGCCCGGGCCTGGGCATCCGCATCATCGGCGAGGTTACTGAAGAGCGTTTGGAGACCTTGCGCGAGGCAGACCTCATCGCACGTACCGAGTTGACCAATGCTGGCCTAGACGGTGAGATCTGGCAGTGCCCGGTGGTACTGCTTGCCGACGTCCGCTCCGTCGGCGTTCAAGGCGACGGCCGCACCTACGGCCACCCAATCGTGCTGCGTCCGGTGTCTTCTGAGGATGCCATGACCGCAGACTGGACCCGCCTGCCTTATGACGTGTTGGAGAAGATCTCCACCCGTATCACCAACGAGGTCAAGGACGTCAACCGCGTGGTCTTGGATTGCACCTCCAAGCCGCCAGGAACCATCGAGTGGGAATAATCCCGCCCGCCCCGCAGCGCCTCGCCGATCTCGGCGGGGCGCTGTGCGCGTTTTAGAGGAATTCGGCGCGAAACGCCTGCCAGTCGGCCTCGTTCTGGTCGGCATAGGCCCGCGCAAACCGGGCGGCGGAGCGCTCGAAGGCGGTACCTTTACCCAGATAACCCGCGATGGCTAGTCGGTCACCGGTCCGGGCGTGGGCGCGGGCGAGCGTGACGGCGGAGAGCACGGCGACCGCGTTGAGTTCCTCGGCGCTGAGGTCATCGAGATCGATGGAACCCTTGCCATTCCAAAGTTGGCGCACGTAAAAGTGGTGGTCGCCCACCTGCGTCCAGCCGAGCAGGATATCCGCCGTCGCCTGGATGGCGTGCTGGCCCTCGATGACGCGCTGACCATGATGAGCGTACTCGCTTGCCGGGAGATAGGGGGCGAGTGCTGACGGCCGCGCCTCCTTGATTTGCAGCACAAGCGGGTCGTGCTCGCCGTTGCCCTCGAACACCACCATCCACGCACGCAAGCCCACGCTGCCCACGCCCACGACCTTCATCGCTGCATCCTGGTAGCGGTACTGACGCAGCAAGCTGGCTCGCTCTGGTGCGAGCGTGGCGAGATAGGAGCTCAGCGCTTCGCGCACGACGGCATCGGCAAGCTCGCGCTCGGGGCCTTCCACGAGATCACGCAGCGGCACGAGCACCGGCGGATCCGAGATAATGCGGCGTTGCCCGTCGACGACCTCTGTGAGCTTGCCCACCGCACGCTGGCTGTCCTTGGCACGGGCCTTCGCGATGAGCTTGCGCACGCTCTTGACGGACTTCTTGCCCAGTCGTCCACCGAATTCATCGAGTGTCGCCTCCATCTCGAAGCGTGTGTACCACACGTCGAGGTTGCCCATGTCCGCGAAACGAGACATTGCCCGGTGGTAGGCGGCAACGGTGGACTCGACAAGCTCCTCCGGATCAAAGCCTCGCTCGCGCGCGCAAATTTCCACGCTGGTCACCAGTCGCGCAACGTCCCATTCCCAGGGACCGGGCAACGTCTCATCGAAATCGTTGAGGTCGAAGACCGTGCGCCGATCCGGCGCAGAGAAGAGCCCGAAGTTCGAGATATGCGCGTCTCCGCAGGCCTGGACCGTGATGCCCGAGGTAGCCAACGACGCGAGGTCCGCCGCCATAATCGCCGCTCCGCCGCGGTAGAACGCGAACGCCGACTCCCCCATCCGCGCGTAGCGCAGCGGCAGCAGCTCCGCGACGCGCGCCGGAGCCTGCGCGTGGATGATACCCAAAGGGTCGCGGTCCTCGGCAGGCTGCCACGAGCCGAGGGTACGGCGCGGGGTGTGCTTGCGGGCTGCTTTGCCGGCAGCGCGGCGTTCGGCAGGAGTATGTTGTGGCTTCACGTCGAATCAGCCTAGTCGCGAACGAGCGCCTCGTAGAGTTCGCGCGTGGGCGCCGCGGCGTGCGGGCCGGGGGCATCGGTAAGCGAGATGGACACGCGGTTTGGGCGGAGCCTGGACACATGGGTGCTAAACGCCAGCAGCGGGGAGTGGGCGAGGAGCTCGGTGCGCAGTTCATCGCGAAGTGCGCGGTGCCCATCCCGGCAGCCGCAAGCCCGAGCATTTGCGTGAGAATCTCGCCGCCGCCGACATCGTGCTCACCGCTAACGAGGTCACTGACATCGATGCGGCCCTCGACGCCACCGCCATGTCCGACGTTTTCGGCGGCACGAAAAACTAAAACGGCATGTCGAATGACCCGCCTTTCGGGGCGGGTTGTCGTTTGTGGGGGTTAGTCCACGGTGCAGAGGTAGCGCTTGCCGTAGGGCGTGACGTACCAGTAATTGCCCTTGGCATCGTGGGTATACGAATCCCCGTCGGCCTTGCGTCCGTTATGGAACCGGCACAGCGGCACAAGGTTCGCGACGTTCGTGTCGCCGCCCTTGTTCCGCGGGATGAAATGGTCACGCTCGCACAACAGAGCCGGGGTCACACATCCCGGGTGAATACACTGCGGATGCAGCGCGAACGCCATGAGTGTTTGCTTCTCGTTGAAGATCGGCGTCGACTTAAAGCAATCCACCGGCTCACCCCAATCAGTCACCAACGTAACGTAGCCGACCTCCGCCAACTTCTCCTGCACAAGCAAACGAGCCGGGCGCACCGTGCCATCCGTGGCACGAATGAGCTTGCCCTCGGCGAGGTACTCCTCATGCTCGTCGAGACGAATAACTACGTGCGCAGCACGGGCTGGGGCCTGAATTTGTTCTCCGTCGGCGACGAACTGTTTGAACCCGTCGAGCAGGTCGTCGCCGGGCAGCGCGCTGAGCATGTCCATCAGCCACGGGTCTTGGGTGTTAATCACCAAACGGTGCCAGCCGTCTTTGCCATAGGTATGGCGGGCGGACTCCACGCGGGTTTTCGGCTTGGCAAGACTCGCGCCGACCTCATCGAGCTTGGTCTCCGCGGTTCCACACAAGGTGATGCGGGCGGCGTTAGGGTCGTCGCAGCGCGCGGCGAGCACCTCGATGCGGGCGAGCACGCGCAGGCTGTGGCCGGCAGCGCGGGCGGCTTTGCGGGCCTCGGCGATGCCTTTGGGCTTAGTGCGCCAATAGACGGCGGCCAAGGGGTGGATGAACGTGGCGTCGGCGAGCGTCAGGCCGCGGTCGCGGAGTTCAGCCACGGTGAGGCCGGCGGCTTCCTTGAGAGAATCGACGCCGAGAGCAAGGGCATCGAAGATGGAGACGGTCATGCCACGGAGGTTAAGGAGGCGTCGGAAAGCCTGCAACCGATTGTCCAATGTATTTGTCGAACAGGGGTATTCGAACAGGGGTAGACCTAGAGTTGGGCGATGGAGGCGCAGAGCGCGTCGACGTCCTCGTCGCGCGTGGACCAGGACGTGCAGAAACGCACCGCGCGTAGGCCGTCGTGTTCCTCGAAGAACTGGCAGACGTACTTGCTCGAGAGCCCGGCCTCCTGGGCCGGGGTGTTGACCTGCGTGCCGCCCACCATGAAGTACACGGCTGCGGCGGGCGCGAGCACGGAGAGGACGGCGGGATGGGCGGTTTCGTTGTAGTCGTTGCCGAAATGAATGATGCAGCCAGGCTACTCGTAGCGCAGCGCCTCAATCGGGTCGAGTTTTGCCGCCTTGCCGGCGGGGTAGTAGCCGAAGAAGAGCCCGATGGCGAGCGCGAAGAGCAACGAGACCACAATCGCGCCGAGCGGCGGGAACACGAAGTAGCCCATGAGCGATGAGCCGATCATGCCTGCCACAGAGCCGAGCACCACGCCGATGAGCCCGCCGATGAGACACACGATGATGGCCTCCGTCACGAACTGCAGGCGGATGTCACCCCGCCGCGCGCCGAGCGCCTTGCGCACGCCAATCTCGCGTGTGCGCTCCGTGACGGTAATCAGCATGATGTTCATAACTCCGATGCCGCCGACGAGCAGCGAGATCCCGCCGATCGCCGCAATCGCCGCGGACAACGCCGTGAGCAGCTGGTTGAGGCTCGCGAGGTCCTTGCTGAAGTCGGTGACCTCGACGCGGTAGTCCTCGTTGTCGGCGTACATCGAGTCGAAGGCCGCTTGGAGTCGCGCGCCGAGCGCGGCCTTGTCCGTGCCGGGCGCCGCGCGCAGGGACACGGAGGAAAAGGCCTCGCCGGCTAAAGGGGCATCGGAAAGCTGGGCAGCGAGAGTATAGGGCACGAGCGCGTATTCGGCCTCGCCGCCACCGATGAGCGCGCCGGTGTCGGGGGTGTCGTAGACGCCGATGACGGTGAGCTCCAGATCCGTGCCGTCGAGCGGGGCAAAATTCAGTGTCTGGCCCACCGGGTCGGCGTCGCCGAAGAGCTCGGTGGCGGTCGTGGCGGAGAGCATGGTCACGGCACGGTCGGCCGCGATGTCGTCGTCCGTGAGCGCGCGGCCGGTGCGGACGGTGAACTGCGAGGCCGTCACGTAGTCCGGGTTGGTTGGTTTCACCATCACCGCTGAGCTTTCCGATGCCCCCTCCAACTCCAGGTCGCCCGGATACGTGTCGGATTCGCCGATGATGACGCTCTCGACGTCGGGCGCGAGTGCCGTGCGAACCTGCTCGAGCTGTTCGGGGGTGAGGAGGGAATCGGGGTCGTCGACGGAGGATTCGACGTGGTAGTCGGTCTCGCCTTCGTCGGTGCGTTCCTTGACCTGGACCTGGAAGTTATTGGCGCCGACCTTGTCGAGGTCAGAGGTGAACTGGCCCTTGAGCGCGGAGCCGAGGGTGAGGATCGCGATGACGGCGGCAATGCCGATGATGACGCCCAGCAGCGTGAGTAGCGAGCGCATCTTGTTGGTGCGCAGCGAGGTGAGCGCCATGCGCAGGGATTCGGTGAGATTCATTTCAGCACCCCGTCCGTCATGGTTACGGTGCGCGAGCACTCGGCGGCAAGCTCCGGGTTGTGGGTAATAAACACGATGGAGGTGCCGCGCTCGCGGTTGAGCTCGTGGAAGAGGTCCATGACGAGGCGGCCGGTCTGGGAGTCAAGGGCACCGGTGGGCTCGTCGGCGAGGATGACCTCCGGGTTGTTGGCGAGCGCGCGGGCGATGGCGACGCGTTGCTTCTGGCCGCCGGAGAGCTCGTTGGGCAGGTGGCTGGCGCGCTCGGACATGCCTACGAGGTCGAGGAGCTCGGCGGCGCGGCGGGCGCGTTCGCGGCGGGGCACGCCGGCGTAGACCATGGGCATCTCCACGTTGGCGAGTGCGGTGATGCGGCCGATGAGGTTGAAGTTCTGGAAGACGAAGCCAAGCTTGTCGGCGCGCAGGCGGGCGAGCGCGTCATCGTCGTAGGTGGAGACGTCCTCACCGCCGAGGAAGTACTCGCCTGCGGTGGGGCGGTCGAGCAGCCCAATGATGTTCATGAGCGTGGATTTGCCGGAGCCGGACTGGCCAATGACGGCGACGAACTCGCCGGGCTCCATCTGAAAGTCGCAGCCGGGCAGGACGGTGATTTCGGCATCGGTGCCTTCGTTAAAGCGCTTGACGATGCCTCGCATGTCGATGAGGCTCATTTCTCTCCGCTCGCTGCGTCGGGCAGGGATGCCTGTTGGCCTACGTCGCCTTCGTGGGCCGCGCCCTGGGTGAGTACGCGGTCGCCGCGGTGGAGGCCAGAGGTGACGGCGGCTTCGAAATCGGTGCGGGTGCCCAATTTCACGTCGCGGCGCTCGATGGTGCCGGAGTCGGAAACGACGAGCACGGCTTTGTCGCCATCGATGAGCGCGCTGAGCGGAACCGTCAGCGCGTCTTTGTCCTCGTGCGTGACGACCTTGACCTTTGCCGTGGAACCTAAACGCAGGCCTTCGCGGTTGCCGTCCACGCGGACTTCGATGGGGAACTCGGCCTTCCCCGAACCCGTGCCGGTGCCGCTCGCCGCCGGTGCGGAGGCCCCGGAGCCGGCGGCCTCGGCGGGCGCGGCGGGGGCGGCGGGGGG